>JABFSI010000010.1 GCA_013140695.1 Sideroxydans sp.
GTGCCATCAAACCATCGTTCACCCAGTGGTGCAGACTCATGCTCAACGACCAGCTGCCGATGCCGACAGCGACGGGTATGTGCAACAGATGATGGTAGGCATCCGCCATGAAACTGTTGGCAAGTATCAGAGCGAGGATGGCCGTGCCCATCAGCAACATGCCGCTGGTGGTCTCGCGGTGGATGAACTGCTCGAACGGTGTGAGGATGCGCGTGAACGCCTTTTCCCAAGGAGCATAGATCACGCCTTGTTGGGCGGGTTTGTCAGTGTGAGGATGTTCCTGCATGGCTGGTTTCCGATCTGCAAAATAAATCTATCTTTGAGCAGCTTAAAGCCATCATTACTAAAAGCAGACGTTATCGAGGTGGTGTGCCCCTGTCATTGGCGCTGTGTCACTGCTTTTTAAGTTCGTGCTGAATCAGTTGCAGTAACAAATCGTCGAAGGTGTAAAACCCTTTGTCGCATTGTGCGAGTTGCGTCAATGCAAAGGCTGCGCCCGTGCCGAAAGCTTCGCGCCGTATCGAATCGTGAGTGAGGCGTACGGTCTGATGTGGGAAGCCAAAGATCACTTCGTGGTGACCGACGATGCCACCTAGCCGTAACGAGGTGATGTTCTCGCCGCCGACTTCCAGTGTCTCGGCGATCTTGCGAGCGGTTCCGGACACCTCGGGTTTTTCTTTGAAGTGCTGTTCGACGATCTCCACATCCGCAAACGGTGCAATCTTGCGTAACAGTTTGGCGGCGACGATGAGAAAGTTGATGCCCAGTGTGATGTTGGGTGAACACAGCACACGGGTGTACACACCTAGTGAACGGGCGTAGGCAAGGTCGTCATCCGTATATGCAGAGATCGCGCTGACCAGCATAATGCCGCGACGGGCTATTTCGCTACCGTACGCGCGGAGGCTGTCTGGGGTTGAGAAGTCCACCAATGCATCGACTGGATATTGCTCAAGCAGCTCGGCGAAAGGATGCTGCTCGATGCCGATGATCGGAATGTTCGTTGCAGGATGGGTTTGTGATTCAGGGGTGCTACGTCGTGCGATCCAACGCAGATCGAAACGTGGATCGGCACTCAATACATTGGCGACTGCACTGCCTGCTTTACCGTAGCCGACCAAGCCGACGCGTAGCTTTGGGGTCATGATGTTCCTCCTAGTGTCCATTTATTATTGTTGACGCGTGAACGCCACTCGGGAGTGACCGATTGTAACACCTGAAAAATCACGCGCAGCGCAACGGGATTCAGGCAAAACGCGGCATGTATAATTCATCGACTGATACAACTGAGAGATCGCAATGTCCACAACAATTCTTGTCATAGGTCTGATGGTGTTTTTCGCACACTTCTTGTCGTTGCAATTTCGCAAGACCAATATACCCGATGTGCTGGTGTTGATGCTGGTCGGTATCGTGATCGGTCCGGTTCTGGGCATCGTCACACCGGATGATTTCGGCAAGATCGGTTCGCTCATCGCGACTATCGCGCTGGTGGTGATCCTGTTCGAAAGTGGTACTTCATTGAACATCACTACGCTGGGTGAATCGTTAGGTACGACCGGCTTGCTGACGACAGCGTGCTTTGTCTTCACTGGGCTCATCGTTGCAATCATGGGTTTTGCTGTGATGGGTTTGGAATTGTTACCCGCGACCTTGTTGGGCATGATTTTGGGGGGCACCTCCTCTGCTGTGGTGATTCCCATGGTGAACTCACTCGGGTTGTCTGAAAAGCCTGCCACCGTTTTGGTGTTGGAATCGGCCTTGTCCGATGTGTTGTGTATCGTCGGCGTGTTTGCCTTGTTGCAGATATACACCCAAGGCGGGGTTGAGCCGGGGAGACTGATTGGCAGTGTGCTGTCGGCGTTGATCTTCGCTGCTGTGATCGGTGTCGTTGGCGGGATTGGTTGGTTGTTGGTGTTGGGTAAGGTGCGCGATTTCCCGAACACCATCTCATCTACACTGGCCTACGTCTTCATCGTGTACGGTGCAACAGAGTTCCTAGGTTTCTCCGGTGCGATCGCTGCACTCGCACTGGGCATCACGCTGACCAATTTTGAAAAGTTCGGTTTGCACCACATTCCGAGCATTGACCGCAACATCGAACCGCTGAATAAAATGGATTTGGATTTTTATCGTGAAGCGGTGTTTTTGTTGAAGACCTACTTCTTTGTTTATCTCGGTATCTCCATCCATTTTGGTGCAGCCGAGTTGGCATTGATGGCGGTGGCGATGGTGCTGTTGGTATATGTGATGCGACTTGGCTTGACGCGCATGGTGTTTCGCAACGAAAGTTATGGTTTGCGCGATGCGGCGATCACTTCCATGCTCGCCCCCAAGGGATTGGCTGCAGCGGTGCTGGCGGCATTGCCGCTGCAATACGGGGTGGCGGGTGGTGAAGTGATCCGTGATACGACTTACATGGTGGTGCTGGTCAGCATCACTTTGACAGCGGTGCTGGTGATGCTGTACCCCGTGCCACAAGTGCGTCGTTTCTATTCGTTCGCACTCGGCAAGCAGCCCGGAGATACCTTGAAGGTCGCCGCTTACAAGCCCCCACAAGAATGATCTGTCTGATTCATGCGAGAATCGCGCCGAGATTTATTGATTAACTATTCTTCAGTCGTATTGAAAAGGTTCAAATGATGGAAGCGTTATTGGTTGCTATCTTCGTCGTCGCTTATGCGGCGATCGCGTTCGAACATCCATTGAAGGTGAACAAGAGCGTTCCTGCGCTCATCGGTGCAGGCACACTGTGGACGGTCTACGCGATGTATGTCGGCGATGTTGGCGGTCATTTGAATGAGACGCTATCTGGTACGGCGCAGATCGTCTTCTTCTTGATGGGCGCGATGACCATCGTCGAGGTGATTGATGCGCACGATGGCTTCGATGTCATCACCGACAAGATCAAGACGACCAAAGTGACGACGCTGTTGTGGTTGGTGGGTTTGGTTACTTTCTTCTTGAGCGCTGTACTCGACAACTTGACCACCACCATCGTGATGATCTCGGTTGTACGTAAACTATTAGGTGATCGTGAAGATCGCCTATTTTTCGCAGGCATCATCATCATCGCGGCCAATGCGGGTGGTGCATGGTCGCCCATCGGCGATGTGACGACCACGATGTTGTGGATCGGTGGGCAGATCACCGCGCTGGCGATCATAGAGGGCGTGTTCTTGGCATCCTTGGTGAATCTGTTGATTCCGCTGGCAGTGGTTAGTTACATCAATCGCGGCAAGCTGGTCTCACCGCCTAGCAAAGTGGAGATCACTGAAGGCGGCTATCGCAATAGTGTTATGGAACGCAACATCATGTTCTATGCGGGCATCGGAATCCTATGTGCGGTGCCAGTGTTCAAGACTGTGACGCATCTGCCACCCTTCATGGGTATCTTGTTCGGCTTGGGATTCTTATGGCTTGCCGGCGAGGTGATCCACCGCAACAAACCAGACGAAGAGAAAGAACACCTGACCTTGGCGTCTGCTTTGCAACGCATCGATATGGCGTCTCTTGTCTTCTTTATTGGCATCTTGTTAGCTGTCGCGACCTTGGAACACACCCACATCCTTGCCGGCTTGGCACATTGGCTGGACCAAACGGTAGGTAGTCAGTCGCTCATCGTGTTCATCTTCGGCCTAGTTAGCGCCATCGTGGACAACGTGCCGATGGTGGCGGCGGCGATGGGTATGTATCCGCTGGAACAATATCCTGCCGATTCTTTCATCTGGGAATTCATGGCTTACGCGGCGGGGACCGGCGGCTCTATCCTCATCATCGGATCGGCTGCAGGCGTAGCTGCGATGGGGATCGAGAAGATCGAGTTCTTCTGGTACGTCAAAAAGATCAGCTTGTTGGCGCTACTCGGTTACATCGGTGGGGCGTTGGTTTATATCGCCACCCATTAATTTGCGTTACCCAAAGGTCTGACCGCGTGCGATCAGGCCTTTTTTGTTTGTGCAATTTCTGGAAGCTGATGCTCGTACGCTCGACGTGATGGATAAGTTTTGAGGAAGGATGGGGTCTGGTGATTAAGCAGCTTTGCAGCATGTTCATGATGGTGGGAGTCTCTCTGGCTGCCCATTCTTCCCTCGCTCAAGAAGCAGCACCCTCATCGAATCAGTCGACCCAAATGGATTCGGCAGAAATAGTTGTCCCTCCAAGTTCGCTGCGCCCCGAGTTAAGCAAAGCCTATGGAATCGTTATGTTGGATTATCAGGTCGTCCCTGTATCTGGGAACCAGTCGATTGACTTGATCGGATTTCACCTCCTGAACCAAATGAACGACTCGCTGTATCTTGGCGTGGGTGGTTACGCCCCCTTACTCAATGGTGAGTACGGCGGATTTATGGCCTTTGACGTCAACGCGCACGTGCAGCACAAAATAGTGGGCAATGTATTTGTGGATGGCGGTCTCTCGGCAGGCGGAGGCGGAGGGGGCAAGAGTGTGCAACACAGCAAGATACTGTCTGGCACGGGTGGGTTCTACAAGGGCTACCTTGGTCTTGGATATGAGCTGAAGGATTTTTCTTTTGGCGTGAATGTCGCCAAGATTAAATTCATCAATTCAGCCATCGACCATTCCCAACTGAATCTATATTTTCAAGTGCCATTCTCCTATCCCATTGGGTCATATGCGAGTTCAGGGGGCGCGCTGTCACCGCCAGTCATGTCGAATATGCAAGCTGACCTTACAGATTCTGGCGAAAACATAATGACCATCGGACTGGATAATTTTTCGCAAATTAAACCCGAAGGATTGAACAAAGGCGTTATCAATTTGGCCGATTTGCAGTTTTCGCACTTTGTATCAAGGAATAACTATGCGTTCTTCGGCCCAGGTGTCGGCGTACGTGGTTTGCCTTTGTATAACCAAGTTCTAGGCGGTTTCGGGCGCCGGGTTCAACTCTCTCCACGTGTGAATGTTCTCGGTCAAATTGCACTCGGGTCGGGCGGGTATGCCCCTGACACCATGAACACCGGCGCAGGGCTGCTGGTTTATCCAAAACTGTCAGTTGAATACCTACTGGATAAGAATTTTGGCGTTGCTTTGTCAGGCGGATACATGCTTGCCCCGACGGGTTCATCGAAGAACTACACCTTTGGAGCGGCACTGAATTATCACATTCATTCGCTGCCCGATGATTTAGGGATAGATGCAGCGGCCGGCGGTTTTTACAGGGGGTATCGAATTAATCTTTTCCAGCAGACCGAGACCCAAGTCACATTCAAAAATAAAGCCCGAGGGGAAATCAATTTGTTGTCCTTACAAGTTGACAACCTCGTTGATGAATATATTTACATCCCGATGCAGATTGCCGTCGCCTACAGCGCCTACTTGGGTTATCCCGGGTATGGCGAGCTGCTTACAGGAGTGGGGTTGCAGAATAAGTTTTCCAAGGACGGCCAACATCAACTGTTCGGTCAGCTGTTAGTCGGCACCAATGTACACGGCCCGATACTCAAATATGGCGTGGGTTTGAACTATGGCCTGAACGATCGGCTGGCAATTTACGGTTTGGCAGGCCAAACGTTGGCGCTCGACAAGGTTAAGTTCAAAACAGATTATCTAGGACTCGGCGTGACTTACCGCTTCTCGGTGCCCGGCTGGTAAATGAGAAAAAGATCCGCGAATCAACCCGTCCTATTGATGCGTAATGGGAAGGCAAAAAGCCAAGGGGAAGGTCTCGCCGCCCATCCCTTTTTCGACAGCACGCTATATCTATTCCCATGCAATAGTCGTAGGCTGACTCACACATAGCGAGGAATAGGTTTCTCGGGTTTCCCCCGCAACTTGATGCAATGTCAATTTGCCCGTCCAAAAACAACGCCTCACTCAACTTCAACCATACTGAGGAGGTTGCAAAATGACTTATCTTATTGAAAATAAATTCGCGCAATCTATTGTTTCAGGAATCGTTATTTTTCTGCTCGCCAGTTGCGGCGGTGGAGGCGGAGGTGCCAGCAATACCGCACAAATCACGCCCCCCGCCACGACTTACACTATTTCAGGCACGGTAACAGGCGCCTCCAGCGTTGCCCTCAACTTAACGGGGACGAGTAACGCTTCCACCACCACCGCAGCGAATGGGAGCTATAGCTTCACTGGGTTAGCGAATGGGAACTACACCCTCACCCCCGTCCTCAACGGCTTTACCTTTACCCCAACTAGCCGCGCTGTCACCCTCAATAGTGCCAATGCAGCTTCAAATAATTTCAGCGCCAGCGCCAATGTGGTCACGACCTATTCGTACAGTTATTACAAGCGTAATGGCAGCACGACACCGCAAACCGCAACCTTGAGCAACGGCACGCTGAACATTGATGGCTTATCCATCGCGGGCGTGTATTTCACTACCAGCCTCGGTGGGGTGACTTGCCTAGCGGGCGGCACAAGCCCCGCCATTACCGCATGCGCCAGTCCTCCAGATGCCCCGCACACCATGCTGTTGTGTGGCCCTGACCCCGTGACTGCCGCGCCTGACACCTTGCGCTATGTGCTCTTTGATACGCCTGATACAAATAACGTAAGTGCAACGTCGATGGCCTTGCTAAATGCTTTGCAAAGCGAAGTGAATTATCTGGGTATTAGCGTCTATACGGATTGTTCTGGCATAGGACACACCGCGTGGATACGTAACTTTCCGAATACCAATTATTATTTGTGGCCCGATGTATTTACGACTTACACCCCAGTCTATGTGAGCAATTTGCTGGCAGGCAGTGTGATAGCCAGCACGCCCACCGCCGCCAATAATTATCATCAATATGTGGTGATTCGAATGGGCGGTGTATTTGAGGTGTGGCATTAACCCAGATTGTTCATTAGAAAAAATGTGCTTTCAGCCCCTTGATTTTGTGGGAGACCGATTGATCGGGCGATAGGTTTTCAATGTCCATCGCCCGATCAATCGGTCTCCCACAAGGGATACAAGTTCTAATGGATTTTTTCGGATTAAATAGCTCACCGCCATCGCGAGTAGAAATAGGGTCAGTTCCGGCTGATCCTATTTTTCTGTTCTTTATCCTTTAGGAAATAGCACGTTGATACGCGTTCCAACTCCCTCGTTTCCAGCTTCCAGTTTTAATTCTGCACCATGTCGCTTGGCTACTTCTGCCACGATGGCCAGCCCAATGCCGCTACCGCTTTGCCCGCTGCCCAGCACGCGATAAAAGCGCTCGAACACGCGTTCACGGTGCTGCGGTTCAATGCCGGTGCCGTTGTCTTCCACGCTTAATTGTGCGCCCTGTGTATCTTCATTTACGCTGACGGTGATATGCCCTCCGGCTGGGGTGTAGCGAATGGCGTTGTCGATGAGGTTGTTCAACATTTCAATCAAGCTACTGGCATCGCCGCGCACGGCCACCTGTGTGTCGGGCGCTTCAAATCCAATGTCGATATTTTTTTCGAGTGCCATCTGCACCCAAGTGACGGTGCATTCTTGCGCCAGTTGACTCAAATTGAGTGTTACAAAATGCTGCGTGCTTTGCCCGCCAGGCTCGTTGCGCGCTAAGGCCAATAACTGATTCACCAAGCGAATGCCATGTTGCGTGTTGTTTAAGATGTGTTCGAGCGCACGTTGTTTTTGTTGCGCATCGTTGGAGCGCAAGGCTAATTCAGATTGCGTTTTTAGTCCCGCAAAGGGCGTGCGGAGTTGATGTGCCGCATCCGCCACAAACCGTTGCTGTGCCGCCATCACTTGTTTTAAGCGCGCCAGCAAATCATTCACGGCGTCAATCAGTGGGCGCACTTCGGCGGGGGCTTGGCCGACATCGAGCTGACTCAAGTCATCGCGTTTGCGATTCAACACTTCTCGGCGCAAGCGCTCGAGGGGGCGCAAGCCTTGTTTTAACCCATACCAAACCACGGCGAGGGCGATGAGGGTGAGCAGTAATTGTGGAATCACGATGTTCGCCAAAATGCCGCGTATCAGGGCTTGGCGTTGTTGCGTGGTTTCGGAAACATGCAGTTGCAGCAGCTCGCCATTGGACATAAATGTGAGACTTACCATACGGGTTTTGCCGCCCTCACGTTCACCATTGCTAAACAGTGGCCCTGTGCGCCCGCGCCGATAGGAAAGTGGGCGCAGCGTATCGCCATTGCCCGCCAGCTTGCGTCCTTCGGCATCGGTCACGGTGTACATCACGCGGTCAGGCATGCCGGGGTCGGTGCCATCGGGCAGAATGGGTTCGGCATCTAACTGCGCGTGTGCGCTACCCAGCTTAAGGGTGGAGGCGATTTCATTGGCGCGTTGCAACAAAACCAAGTCGTAAGGCTGATTGGCGTAATTGATGGTGGCGAAATAACCCACGATGGTGCTCACAATCCACAGCAAGTAGAGCGCGACCAGCAACCTTTGCATAAGGTAGCCGCGCAGTGAACGGATGGTGTTGGCCATTGGGGTGGGCTTTAGTCGCGGGTGCAGAACGCTAGGCAGTTATGCGTTGGGGGCAGGCATGTTGTCGATGACATAGCCTAGCCCGCGCAAAGTGCGGATGGTGACACCAGCGGGCTCAATTTTTTTGCGTAAGCGATGGATATACACTTCGATGGCGTTGTTGCTGGCTTCCTCTGCGTAGCTGTATAGACGTTCCAACATTTGCTCTTTGCTTACTACCCATCCGGTGCGCAACATCAACGCTTCTAGCACGCTCAACTCGCGTGTAGTGAGCTCCAAGGTAACGCCGTTGATGGCGGCGCGCCTCCCCACGCTATCAAAGGTCAACAGGCCGCAGGTATAAACGGGATTGACACCGCACTGTCCGCGCCGAATCAGCGCGCGCACTCGCGCTTCCAGTTCGCGCAGGCTAAACGGTTTAATCATGTAGTCGTCAGCGCCGAGGTCTAACCCTTTGACGCGATCTTCTTCAGCATCACGCGCGGTCAAGATAATTACTGGTACTTGATGGTTCTTTTCACGCAAGCTACGCAGCACACTAAAGCCGTCCACCTTGGGCAACCCCACATCCAGGATAACCAAATCGAAAGGTTGTTCACCACTCAAAATAAGCTTGGCAGCGTGGCCGTCCTTCACGCAATCGACGGCGTAGCCCGCATGCGTCATGGCTTGGCATAGGCCATCCGCCAGCACTTCGTCGTCTTCCGCAATTAAGATACGCATGGCAGTGTGAGTAAGTAGTAAAGAATTGAAATTCGGTTGCGCTTAAAATGTGAGCATTAAACAAAGCCTCGTAGCGCATAGCTGGCGGGCATTTTAAGGTGAAGCAGCTAATTGTCCAAACACTCGTTTCCACCAGCATCATCATTAAGGAAATCATGCACAAGCATCAACAATACTGGCAACACACGCTACGCTTAACTGCGGTGTTGCTCGCCATTTGGTTTGTTGCCACCTTTCTTGTCGCATGGTTTGCGCGCGAGTTGCAAGCCTTTACCGTGTTTGGATTTCCTTTCTCTTTTTTTATGGCGGCACAGGGCGCGCTGTTAATTTATATCGCCTTAGTGGCTTATTACGCGTATCGCATGGATAAGTTGGACGTTGAATACGACATGCAGGAAGGCGACTGAACATGGGTGCTTCCGTTCAGTCGCAGTTTGTTTCCCAGCTCAAACGTTATTACGCTTTGTACACGGGTGGCGTGATTGGCTTTGTGGTCATGCTCGCCATCTTGGAACAAATGGGTGTGCCTAACAAAGTGTTGGGCTATTTATTTTTGGGGGTGACGGTGTTGCTGTATGCGGGCATAGGCATTCTGTCGCGCACCTCGGATGTGACTGAGTATTACGTTGCGGGACGTCGAGTCCCCGCGCTATTTAACGGCATGGCCGTGGCGGCGGATTGGATGTCGGCCGCGAGCTTCATCGGACTCGCTGGCACGCTGTATGTGTCTGGTTACGATGGCTTGGCATTTGTCATGGGGTGGACGGGCGGATTTTGTTTGGTGGCTTTTTTGCTTGCGCCCTATCTGCGCAAATTCGGTCAGTACACCATTCCTGATTTTTTAGGGATGCGCTATGGCGGCGGCTTGCCACGTGCGATTGGCGTGTTCGCCGCCATTCTGTGCTCCTTCACCTATGTCATTGCACAGGTGTATGGCGTGGGTTTGATTGTGAGCCGCTTTACCGGATTGGATTTTGGCGTGGGCGTGTTTGTGGGCTTGGGCAGCATCTTGGTGTGTTCATTTTTGGGTGGCATGCGCGCAGTGACTTGGACGCAAGTCGCGCAGTACGTGATTCTCATCGTGGCGTATTTGATTCCGGTCATTTGGTTATCGGTGAAGCACACGGGCAACCCCGTGCCGCAAGTAGCCTATGGCTATGTGTTGCAGCAAGTCACCGCGCGTGAAAATGTGCTGAACGATGCAAGCACACCTGAAGGTGCGCGCGAAGCGGAAGTGCGCACCCTGTTCAAACAACAAATGAAAATAGACAGTGCCAAGCTCGCCGCATTGGAAGCGGGCGGCGCAGCTTACTTGGTGCAAGAACGTGCTCGATTGACGCACACCTTGCAGCAGCTAAAAGACAAAGCACATGTCGCGCCGCAAGATATTGCGGCGCTGCAAAATGAATTGGCTACATTCCCCAAAGATGTGAATAGCGCTCGCAATACGTGGCGCGCCGCTGTCGAAACAGAAAAAGCAAAATCGTCCCCCATCATTGCGCACGCCGAGCCATTCGCGGGGTCGGATGAAACCGCGCGCGATAACAAGCGTAAAAACTTCCTCGCACTAGTGCTGTGTTTAATGGTGGGCACGGCTGCGCTACCGCATATCTTGATGCGTTTCTACACCACGTCTTCGGTGAAAGAAGCGCGCCTGTCGGTATTTTGGTCGCTGCTGTTTATTTCTTTGCTGTACATCACCGCGCCCGCCTTGGCGGTGTTGGCGAAATACGATGTCTATACTTTATTGGTCGGCTCTAGCTTCTCAGAATTGCCGAGCTGGGTGTCCGCATGGGCGGCGGTGGATAAAACACTGATGAGCGTCACCGACATGAACAAAGACGGCATCGTGCAGCTGGCTGAAATCACCATCGGTGGCGACCTCATCATGCTCGCCACGCCCGAGATTGCGGGCTTGCCTTATGTGGTCACCGCCTTGGTTGCGGCGGGTGGATTAGCGGCGGCGCTCTCCACGGCGGATGGCTTGATGCTCACCATTGCCAATACACTGTCGCATGATGTCTACTACAAAATGATAGACCCACGTGCGCCCACCACGCGTCGCCTCATCATTTCTAAAGTGCTGTTGTTGGTGGTGGCCGTGTTCGCGGCCTACATCACCTCCCTCAAACCGGGCGATATTTTGTTCTTGGTGGGCGCGGCGTTTTCGTTAGCTGCCTCCGCGTTTTTTCCCGCCTTGGCGTTGGGTATTTTTTGGAAACGCGCCAACAAGATGGGCGCGGTTATCGGCATGGTGAGTGGCTTGGCAACCTGCATGGTGTACATGTTTATCACCTACCCGTTCTTTGGCGTGAACGCACCGCTGTGGTGGGGTATCAACCCCATTTCGGCGGGCATCTTTGGCATGCCTATTGGCTTTATCGGTGTCATCCTCGGCAGTTTATTCAGCGCCCCTCCCAGCCCAGAAACACGCGCGATGGTGGATTACGTGCGCTATCCCAATATGCGACTGGATAGCTTCATCGAAAAGCGTTAGCACATCCCATGTATTCACCTGAACTTCTTATCATCAGCGCCTTAAAAGCCGTGGTTGAAATTGCGGCACTCTCATTAGTTGCTCAAGGTATTTTGGGCATGCTGGCAGGCGCAACACGCCAGCAGAATTTTTTCTATCGCCTATTTCAAATTCTCACCACTCCCTTCACGCACGTGGTGCGTCTCATCACCCCACAAGGGATGACGGAAGGAACACGCGCACGGCTCACTTTTTTAATGCTGGTGGGGGTGTGGATAGCGTTGATTTACGCCAAAGCCGCTGTTTGCCACGCACATCAACTGGCCTGCTTCGCCCATTAAACGCGGTTGGACTGCGCAAGCAAAAGCCGCTATCCTGCGCGCCTTCTCAATATGCGCTCGTAGCTCATTTGGATAGAGTACAGCCCTCCGAAGGCTGGGGTGGTGGGTTCGAATCCCGCCGAGCGCACCAGTTTCCCTTGCGAATTTCACATGCTCACACAAGTCGGGGTAAGGCGGGGGGCGTCAAGAATGTCCTGTGTGTTATCCTTTCGCGCGTTCTTATCTGATGTGTATTCCATGAAGTTTTCCCTGCTTTTCTTACTGTTATGGCCTGCCGTATCTTGGGCGGATACCGAGGCGGATTTTATGTCTGCGCGCGAAGCGTTTCGCGTGGGGGACAGCGTGCGTCTGGCGAATTTGTCTGCCAAGTTAAAGCAAACGCCACTGGAGCCTTACGTTACCTATTACCAGCTGCGCATGCGTTGGGATGAGGCGGACATTGCGCCTATACAAAAGTATTTTGCGCGTGAAGCGACTTCACCCGTGATTGATCAATTCCGTGCGGAATGGTTGAAGCACATGGGCAAGCAGCAGCGTTGGGATGCCTTTGCCAGTGAATATGCGAATCTTATTAATGGCGATGCCGAGCTGACCTGTTATGCGCTTCAATTGCAGCGTAAGACGAATGAGGCCGCCGTGTTGCGGGCGGCGCGTGAAGTGTGGCTAGCATCTGCTGCTGCGCCCGTAGAGAGCTGTAGCAGCGTGTTTGATGCCGCGCTCAATGCGCAAGTGATTACGCCGCAAGATTTGATGCAGCGCATTCGCACTTTGTTGGAAGCGGGCAACGTGACGCAAGCCAAAAAATTAATTCCAAAATTACCGGATGAGCAGCGCTTGCCCTTGGCTGATTTGGATGCCGCTGTTAAAAATCCGCAACGTTATTTAAGTCAGACTCTATTCAAAGCCAATGACAGTGGGCAGCGTAGCGTGGCGATGTTTGCCTTGCAGCGCTTGGCACGTCAATCGGTGGAAATTGCGCAAGCGCAATATGGTGGCGTGGCGAGCCTGTTTCCCGAAAATGAGCAGCGCTATTTTTATGCGTGGTTAGCCCACGCTGCGGCGCGCGAACAGGATGCACGTGCACTCAAGTGGTATTGGGCGGCAGGTGATACAGCGCTGACGGATGCGCAAATTGCATGGCGTGCACGTGCCGCCCTGCGTGCTTATAACTGGCATGAAGTGTGGGAAAGCATCAGCACGATGACGCCTCAACAACAAAGCGAAGGCACCTGGCGTTATTGGAAAGCGCGTGCCTTAAAAGAGTTGGGGCGCAAAGAAGAAGCGACGGCGCTGTTTGTGCCGCTTGCGCGTGAATATAACTACTACGGTCAATTGGCAGCAGAAGAGCTGGGCGCAAAACCGGGCGCAAGCATTGTCACCACGCGCTTTCAAGCCGATGAAAAAGAAGTCGCCGCGATGCAAGCGCGCCCAGCAATACAGCGCACCGTGTTGTTGTATCGCATGGGCTTGCGCACCGAGGCGGCTAAAGAATGGGATTGGGCGCTGCGCGGATTGAGCGACCGCGAATTGCTGGTGGCTTCGATAGTGGCGCAACGCAACGAGATGCATGACCGCTCAATTAACGCGGCGAATCGCACCGTTGAGTTACATGACTTTAATTTGCGCTACCCCGCGCCCTATCGTGAAGCGATGCAAGCACCACTCAAAGAACACGCACTGGAAGAGGCGTGGGTATATGGCTTGATGCGTCAAGAAAGTCGCTTTACGCAAAATGCAAAGTCCACGGTGGGCGCGGCGGGTTTGATGCAAATCATGCCTGAAACAGCCCAATGGGCGGCGCGCCGCATTGGCATGAAAAGTTATCGCAAGGCGCTTATTCACGATACCGATGTGAACCTGCGACTCGGTACTTACTACATGAAAAATGTCTACAGCCAGTTTGGCGATAACCCCGTGATGGCCTCTGCCGCTTACAACGCAGGACCCTCACGCGCGCGTAAATGGCGCGGCAACATAGCGTTGGAAGGCGCGATTTATGCCGAGACCATTCCCTTTGATGAGACGCGCGACTATGTGAAAAAAGTGATGAGCAACACACTCATCTACGCCAAATTGTTTGGGCAAACGACCGCGTCCTTGAAACAACGCATGGGTATGATTAGCCCTAAATCCTCCAATAATCAGCAGGTGGTGAATGATGAAATCTAAAATGAAATCAATTTTCAATTCGCGCCCTCTCACTCTAGGGGAGGCTTAGGGTGGGGGTGCTTTTGACTACGCCAACACCACAAATCTATTGCGTAGGTGGCGCAGTGCGCGACACCTTGTTGGGCTTGCCCGTGAAGGATCACGATTGGGTGGTAGTCGGGAGCACGCCGGAACAGATGGAAGCGCGCGGCTTCAAAGCCGTCGGCAGCGACTTCCCCGTTTTCTTGCATCCCAAAACGCATGAAGAATATGCACTCGCCCGCACCGAGCGAAAAGTGGCGCAAGGCTACAAAGGTTTCACCGTCTATACCTCGCCTGATGTCACGCTTGAGCAAGATTTGCTGCGCCGCGATTTCACCATCAACGCCATCGCACAAGATGCCAACGGCAACCTCATCGACCCACATGGTGGGCAAGCCGATTTGCAAGCAGGCGTGTTGCGCCATGTGAGCGAAGCTTTTGCCGAAGATCCCGTGCGCATCTTGCGCGGTGCGCGCTTCGCCGCACGCTTCGGTTTCAGCTTCGCACCTGAGACTTTGGAATTGATGCGTGCGATGGTGCGCGCTGGGGAAGTCGATGCGCTGGTGGCCGAGCGTGTGTGGCAAGAGTTATCGCGCGGTTTGATGGAGCAACACCCCTCGCGTTTCTTCACCACGTTGCGCGAATGCGGTGCGCTCAAAAATATATTGCCTGAATTGGATGCCATGTTCGGCGTGCCGCAGAACCCGATCTACCATCCAGAGATCGACTGCGGCATCCACGCCATGATGGTGTTGGACGATACCGCCAAACACAATTACTCACTCGAAGTACGCTTTGCCGCACTGGGGCATGACCTCGGTAAAGGCAACACCCCCGCCGACATCCTGCCGCGCCACATCGGGCACGAGATGCGCAGCGTCGATCTGTTGAAAGATGTGTGCGAACGCTTGCGTGTGCCAGCCGAATGCAGAGACCTCGCCATGCTTGTCGCGAAATATCACGGCAACATTCATCGAGCGAAAGAGTTGCGTGCCGACACCATCGTCAAGTTGTTCGATAGCTGCGACCTGTGGCGCAAGCCAGAACGTTTTGCTCTCATTCTCCAAGCATGTGAATCAGATGCGCGTGGACGGACGGGACATGAGAACGATGCCTACCCGCAGACCGCCTACTTCATGCAATGCGCTGCCGCCGCACAAGCCGTGAATGCAGGCGACATCGCACGTGCGTGTGCGGATAAGATGCTCATCGCCGACAAGGTGCGCGAGGCACGCATATCGGCGGTGGAGCAGATAGTGAAGCGATAACTGATTGTTTGGAATGAGGCTGCTAACGGCCAATAAGAGACGCATGGCTGCCCTTGTTATTATGCATATGCGGACAGAATATTTTTATTAAGACCACTGATTAATCGGTTATGGAAAATCTGTACGCTTCACTCATTTCAATGTTACGGACCGGTGCGTCCATCTAATTGCTGTTGGCAGCCAAGGGGTAAGTTATGACATTTCGAGCAGCGTGTATATTTTTCTTTCTACTTGCACCACCTCATTTATGTGCTGCAGCTGATCAGTCGTATGACATGACATTCGACGGCGGTTGCACCGTTGTACAAACGCCAGATAACCAGATTGAGTGGAGCGGAGGCACATATCCGGCCGGCATTGTTTACGGCTATTACCATAACGTCCGCAACGTTGACCCCGACATGACTGGAGCAAAAGTCACCATTCTTGCTAGCCCGAAGCATGGAACATTGAGACCAACCGGCGAAATGGGGACCGGCCCTTGGTACGAATTCCTTGCAGGCAAGGGCTATCGTGGCCCTGATGACGCCACATTTGTCATTGATCTCGCTGGAAAGCAATACAAGGTTCACGAGAAGTTTTATGTGGTCGAGAAGACCAATGACAACAACTTCTATGAAACCGGCACACCCGCGACGCGTTGCGCCGAGAGCGAAGGGAAACGGATTGTTTCGCAACAGATCCCATCAACCAAAGTCTTGCCTGATCGCAAAGATGTAAGGGCAATGGCTATCTGTATGCCTATTGCCACCCTCGCGGAGGACAAGGTGATGTTTCCAGTCTCAGCGGCAGCAGAATATTTTCTGCGTTACAACGACGTAGAATTTAGCTTAGAGGACTCATCACTACTGATATTGGAACCACCGCAACATGGTGAACTGGTGCCTAAAGGTCGCGGTGTGTTCGCCTATGAACCAAGATCAGGATATTTAGGTAAGGATAGTGCGTTGCTTGAAGTGCATATCAACGGCTTTACGGTTAGAGAGATCTATCACTTTCACGTAGTCGGACCAAGCTACCCAATCGCAGGAAAAGACTATCCAATAGAACGCAAGGGTCAAGCTTCTTGGACGAAAATTGTCTGTTCAGAAACCAATTACGATCCTATCGACCGATTGCCCAACAATTCGCTCCAGCCGACCAGCCATGCCAATTGACGCGATTGAATGACTGTTCTCTAGAATCGCCCTGTCTGCTTCGGGTTAATTGGAGTCAGCCAACGGTTTGCTTGCTGTTCACTTCAATGGCGTTGTTGCCCCATCGTTTCTTTGTTCTGCTAGTTCCTTTAGAAACGCTGCAATGTCCCACTCGCAACCACCACAACCCGAGAGTGCGCCAGTCCATCTCGAAATAGCCGTGATATCCATACCTTGCTCGAACAGTTTTTGAATGTTGTCGCGCTTGGTGCCACTGCAATGACACAGGACGCAATCTTCGGGCTGGTTATCTGGGGTGGTCATTGATTGTGTTTTTGAGGAGATGAATTGGCTGGCGTTTTTTCACAAACGACGCGACATATCGCCGCGTAAGAATCCTGCCAGCGGTTCTTCCATGCCTTTACCCAATGCGATGACTTTGAATAACTCACCCATCTCGGCGGGGCTGGTGAGTTTTTGTAACTGGCTGGAGAGTGGAGCATAGGCGCGCACATCTTCTGGCGAGATTTCGCTCAAGAGATCGGTCACGCCGTTGTTGATGAGGAAATGCGCTTGCGAGGTGTAGCCCAAGAAATGTGCGCCGTGGTCGATGGCAGATTCAGCGATGGCGGTGAAATCGACGTGCGCGGTGATGTCCTGCAAGCCTAATAGATAGAACGGATCGTCGTGCGAGTGGTGGCGGTAGTGGCACATCAGTGTGCCGCGCGAGCGTTGCGGGTGGTAATACTCGGCACTGCCGAAGCCGTAGTCGATGAAGATCATTGCGCCCTTCTCTAGGCGTTCGCTCAGGCTGGCGATAAGGCCGCGCGCTGCCAGTGAGATTTCGCTCAGGTAGTCGTCAGGCACAGTGAGGTTGTTGGCGATATCGAACAGGGCGGCGTTCTCGGGGATGCGGTCTTGCCACATGAAGGTCGTGCCGTTGCTACTCACGCCCCGCTCAAGGATGCGACCTTCAGACCAATACACCAGATGCACAGGCAGCGCGTCCAACACTTCGTTGCCGATGACTGCACCAGAGAGTTTTTCGGGCAGTGTGTCCAACCATTGCACGCGCGCAGCAAGGTGTGGAATGCGTGCTTGTATTAAGGCTTGCTGGCGTTCACGCAGGTCGGCGCTGACTTCGAGTATCGAATAAGTTTCGGGCAGTGAATTTTGTTTTTCTAATTCAGTGAGGATGTCCAGTGCCAGTTTGCCGCTGCCTGCGCCCAGTTCCAGGATGTGCGGTGTGCTGGCCTGCATCACTTCGATAAGTTGCTTGGCGAGGGTGCGACCGAACAAATTAGACAGCTCTGGCGCAGTAATGAAATCGCCCGCTTCGCCAAATTTACGTGAGCCTGCGGTGTAATAGCCTAGCCCGGGTGCGTATAGCGCCAATTCCATGAAACGCGAGAACGGTATCCAGCCGCCTTGGGTGGCGATGTCTTGGCGAATGAGTTCACACAATTGTTCGCTATGCGCAAGGGCTTCGGGTGAGGGGGCGGGCAGGTTGGCTTGCATGGTCGGGTATAATCTTAAAAGTGAATGAAGTGTAGTGGAGACGGGGATGCAAGGCAAAACGGTTTTGGTGACAGGCGGGGCAAAACGTGTGGGCGCAGCCATTGTGCGTCGTTTGCATGCGGCTGGGGCTAACCTCGTTATTCACTTTAATCGTTCACAAGCCGAAGCCATGGCCTTACGCGCCGAGTTAAATCAAGCGCGCGCCAACTCTGCACACTGCGTGCAAGCCGACTTGCTAAAAGTGGCTGCGTTACGTCCCATGGTGGAAGAAGCGACACGCTGCTTCGGGCAGTTGGATGCGCTGGTAAATAATGCATCAAGTTTTTACGCGACGCCTTTGGTGGATGTCGATGAGGCGCAATGGTTGGACTTGATGGGGACGAACTTGAAAGCGCCGTTGTATCTTTCCCAAGCGGCAGCCGCCGAGTTGAAACGCTGCAAGGGGTGCATCGTGAATATCGCTGACATTCATGCGGAACGTCCCATGCAAGGACATCTTTTGTACAGCGTGGCAAAGACTGGCTTGGTGGCGTTGACCAAAAGTTTGGCGCAAGAATTGTCGCCGCAAGTGCGCGTGAATGCGGTTGCACCAGGCGTCATCGTGTGGCCTGAAGGTGACGCGTGGCAGGATGCGGCGCAGCGCCAAAAAATTGTGGCACACACTTTACTCAAGCGCGAAGGTGAGCCCGACGACATCGCCAAAGCGGTGAAATTCTTGATCGCCGATGCACCCTACATCACAGGCCAAGTCATCGCAGTGGATGGCGGACGCAGTATCAACATTTAACGTACCGATACTCGCCCGACCGTTCGTGGTGAGTAGGCCGTAGGCCATATCGAACCATCCGGCGCGGAACGCGTCGGGCAAATCCCTCGATACACCGCGCGTTGCGCGGCACTCGGGACGAACGGTAACTAGGAAATCTGTAATGAACGACATCATCCAACCCATCCATTTCGAATCACGCTCCACCAATTTCAATCGCCTCAAAGGTAGATTGGAAAGTCAGGTCGGCAAAGCGATTGGCGACTTCAACATGATCGAAGAGGGCGACACCGTGATGGTGTGCCTGAGTGGAGGCAAGGATTCTTACACCTTGTTAGACATCCTGCTCACGCTACGCAAGCGCGCACCCATCGACTTCAAGATCGTGGCGATGAATTTGGATCAGAAGCAGCCAGGCTTTCCTGCAGACGTGTTGCCTAATTACTTGAAGAATCTTGGTGTCGATTTCCACATCGAAACACAAGATACTTATTCCATCGTCAAAGAGAAGATCCCCGAGGGCAAGACGACTTGCTCACTCTGTTCACGTCTGCGTCGAGGCATCATCTACAAAGTGGCGGGCGAGTTGGGGGCGAACAAGATCGCGCTGGGGCATCACCGTGACGACATGGTGGAGACGTTGTTCTTGAACATGTTCTTCGCCGGTAAGTTGAAGGCGATGCCCCCCAAGTTGGTGACTGACAAGGGCGACCACATCGTCATTCGACCGCTGGCCTACTGCGCCGAGAAGGACATCGCCCGTTACGCGCGCACCATGGAATTCCCCATCATTCCGTGCAACCTGTGCGGATCACAAGAGAACCTGCAACGGCAGAACATCAAAGAGATGCTCACCAATTGGGAACGTCAGTATCCAGGACGTTCGCAGACTATCTTCACTGCCATGCAAAACGTGAAGCCGTCACATCTGCTGGATGGCGGATTGTTCGACTTCAAAGGAATGCAGTTGGGCGTGGCGGTGGACGAGGGGGACGTGGCGTTCGACGACCACTAACTTGACCGTCATTCCGGCGCAGGCCGGAATCCAGTTAAGATGAAAGCTCCTGCAACGCAGGACAAAACCAAAAGCATATTGAAAAAGCACTCGATTCCGGCCTGCGCCGGAATGACGGTCAAGCCGGATTCACTGCCACCTTAAAAATCACCTTGCGTACTATCCCCGTTCCGATCAGAGGAGCATGCGCATCTTCAGGGTAGAAGATGCAGAAGTGATCCGGTGGTACCGGCACATACGATGCTGGAGCATCGTGGAAGAAGCGGATGTCGCGCTCGTCGCTGTGTTCGCTCACCGGGTTCAAACAATCCGCCAACGGTTTCCATCCCATCGTCTCATCTCCCTCCAGCACCAACTGGATGTCGATGTATCTGCGGTGCGCCTCCAACTTCGCCATCTCTTTCGTCTTCGCGGGCACTTGCTCGATGATGGCGATGAGGTCGTCGCCCAGTACCTGATAGCGCCCCGGCGCTAACGCGAATAGGTCGGTGTCGCGCATGTAGTCGAACGCATACTGGAACAGTGGGTGCAGTGCGGTGTAGCGTTCGGATTGGGAGAGGGCGGAGAGGATCATAGGCGTTACTTTCGGATAGGCAACATGCGAGTCAGCGTGTCGTCACGCTTGATGTAGTGATGATACAGCGCGGCGATCACATGCAAGCCGATCAAGTAATACCCCATCGTGCCGACGAACTCGTGCAGCTCTTTGATCTGCTTGGAGAGGTCTTTGTCTTCCCCGATCAATGCAGGGAGTTCGAAGCCAAAGAAGGGAATCGGTTTGCCTGCTGCGCTAAGGAGCAACCAGCCGGTGAGTGGCATGCCGATCATCAATGCATACAGTGCGAGATGTAATAGTTTTGCCGAGAGCATCTGTACCTTCGCGGGTTCGGGGGTGATGGCGGGAGTAGGGCTGGAGAAGCGTGCTGCGATACGTAACCAGACCAAGCCGAATGCCAACATGCCTAGCATGAAGTGCCAAGCCTTCAAGGCCTCGCGCGGGTCGCTGCCTTTTTCGTAGATCTCGCGCAGGTTGATGGTGGCGTAGACGGCGATGAATAGGATCAACATCAGCCAATGGATACCAATCGTTAAATTGCCGTAGCGGGAAGTGCTGTTTTTCCAGTTCATCGTTTTTCTCCTGATGGTTGATGGGGCGACTCTACAGACAAACGTCGACTAGCAAAGTTCGCTAGGCCGCTTATCACCTATGTGCCATCACTTCTGTTTATGGCTACCTGGGGCATCGGAAAAAATATCCAGTTGCGGTTTGTAGATGTCACTACGCATATCGAATGCGCCCATCACGCTGTGGAAGATCGTCTCGTGCGCGTGCTGTGCATGACTGAGTGCGGCATCGGCTGCCAGTGTCTTCGCTTTCTTGAAAGTGGGTGACATCCACACGATGTAGGGGATGTCCTTCTGCACATCAGGTGCGAGCGAGTAGGGTGTGCCGTGCAGATACAAGCCGTGTTCGCCCAGAGACTCGCCATGGTCGGATGCATACATCATCAGCGTGGCGGTGTTCGGTATTGAACGCAGCAAGGTGATGGTCTTGGATAGAAAACGGTCGGTATAGACAAGCGTGTTGTCGTAGGCGTTGGTGAGTTCATCTGATGTGCATTCTTGGGTTTGCACTGAACGACACACGGGCGAAAATTTTTCCGCATCAGCGGGATAGTGATGAAAATAATCCGGCCCATGACTCCCCGCTTGGTGCAATACGACAAACACTTTTTCACGCGAGGATTGAGCGATGCGCTTCTCCAATCCGGTCAGCATCACCTCATCAAACTCGCAGTCCGCACCCTGGCAATCTTTGCGCAATTCGGACGCGTTCAAATAGGTGCCTACTTTGAGCGGCGGCTCGCCCCAGTTGTGACTGACCCAAATCACCTCCACGCCATTGCTTTGCAAGTAACTGGGTAGCGCTTCGTAGTTGTGAATCAGCGTCGAGCTGGTGTCCACATGCGCCAACATGCACTGTACCGATGCCGTGGTGTAGGTGGAACAGGAGTGCGCATTCTTCAGGGCAATCGAGCCCGCTTCGGTGAGTAGCGGATTGGTATTACGTGCATAACCGTAAAGCGAAAAATTCGCCGCGCGCGCCGATTCGCCAATCACTAGCACGACCACTGTTTTACCTTGCGCAATAAAATGCGCGGGCGGTAACTTTTCCAAGGTGCGCGACTGCATCATCTTTTCCGTTTGGTAACGCGCCGAGTTGATGACATACGACCACGGCATCATCATGCCGCCCAACTTGCGTGCATGTTTATCAATCCACAACCAAGATGGCGCGTTCGCATAAATCCAGCCGATACCCAATACCAGCGAAAGCAACAGCGTCGCCACGATGCGCAAGCGAGGCGTGTGGCGCAAGTTGATACGCGAGATGAGCCACATCGGCAACACCCCAAACAACAGCAGATGAATGAAGAACGCGGAATGCAGATAACTGCCCGCCTCGGATGTGTTGGTGTTGAACACATTACCCATCATGGCTTTGTCCAACACCACCTGATAGGTCTGGATGAAATAAATCGCGAGGGCGTTGCCGAACGCAAAGAACATCGCCAGCGGCTTGAGCAGTCGTTGCGAAATCAGTGCGAACAAAAACAAAACTAAAACTGTCAACAGCATGACGATAACGAACAACGTCAGCACTACCAACACGCCAGGAAGCGAAGCCGCATCCAGTTCGCTGAAGGCGAACCTGTAAAGCGGAAGCTGATACAGCGTCGCGTTGATCGCAGCGAAAGCGAGGATGAAGGCGGTGCTGCCGAGCGTGAAGCGCAGCTGTTCGGCGAATCTCTTAATCCACGTGAATATCTGATTGAGGAGTGTCATGAGTTATTCGCGCAAGAAAGGGCTTATAAAAATCTAGCCACCATCCCTTTAGTCATGTCGCCCTGTAATGGTATTTGCACTTTATGTCCGCTCCCCGGCGCGACGACGAGGGGGCTGCCTTGCATGCTGCGCATTTCTTTTAAGTCGACGATGTGGTTGCCTGCGGGGTGAATAATTTCCAGCTTATCTCCCACCGAGAATTTATTTTTTACGTCAATTTCAGCCATGCCATTCGCGCACGTCACGATGTCGCCGACATATTGCTGGCGGAAGCTTTCGGAGTGACCACGCATGTAGTTCTGTTGTTCGTGTGTGTGGTGGCGTTCGTAGAAGCCATCGGTGTAGCCACGGTTTGCTAGCGCATCCAACGCGCCGAGCAATTGCGTGTTGAAGGGGCGACCTGCGACCGCATCATCCACCGCCTGACGATAGACTTGCGCGGTGCGTGCCACGTAGTAAATAGACTTGGTGCGGCCTTCTACTTTGAGCGAGTCGATACCGATTTTGGCTAGTTTTTCGACGTGTTCGACGGCGCGCAAATCTTTGGAATTCATAATGTAAGTGCCGTGCTCATCTTCCATCACGGGCATCAATTCATTGGGGTGGT
>JABFSI010000033.1 GCA_013140695.1 Sideroxydans sp.
CAAAGTGAGCAGCGCAAGTCAAGTAACTACCGAAACCTGGCTTAGGTTTCATCTTGTAAGCAACCAAGATATGACCTTCATTTTTAATCAGATCTTCTTCTTTCAAAGTTAAATCTGCATAACGATTTGATTGATCCATTGTTTTCTCCTCTGTTGTTAGAAATGTCTCTACTACGGTTTGAACTTTACGGCCTTGCTACTATAAATAACAGTCAATTATTTTTATCTAAACCATAAGAATCGCTTATGGTTTAGAATTCCACCATCATGCTGCCATTGAGTTTGCGACAACTTCAGGTCTTCGAAAGCGTAGCCCGCCATTTGAATCATTCGCGCGCTGCCGCTGAGTTATTCCTGTCACAACCTGCCGTCTCTATGCAGATTAAGCAGGCTGAACAGACTATCGGAATGCCCTTGTTCGAGCAAGCTGGAAAGCAGATATTTTTAACTGAGGCGGGCCGTGAACTGTTGCACTACGCGCGCTCGATTCTTTCTCTGATGCAGGAAATGGAATTGGTGTTTGGAGAAATGAAAGGCTTGGAGCACGGGCACTTGAGCATTGCGGTGGTGAGTACGGCAAACTATTTTATGCCCAAACTGTTAGCCCAATTCATTCAAGCGCATCCCAAAATTAAAGTCAGCCTGTCGGTGGCCAATCGCGATGCTGTACTCAAACAGCTTGCGGAGAATGCAGCTGACCTAGCCATCATGGGGCAACCTCCCGAGGGGGCAGATATGGTGGCCGAACCCTTTATGCAGAATCCATTGGTCGTTATCGCCGCCCCTGCGCATCCCCTTGCATGCATCAGTAACATTCAGCCGCACCAACTGGTTAACGAAACGTTTTTGTTGCGTGAGCAAGGTTCGGGGACGCGTGGCGTGGTAGAGCGATTTTTTAGTAGCCACACATTGCCACTGCCTGCGCACATGGCGATGGATACCAACGAAGCCATTAAGCAGTCGGTGCAAGCGGGGATAGGCATCGGTATTATTTCTAGCCACGGCATTGAGTTAGAGTTGGAAACGCAGCGCTTAAAAATTCTTGATGTCGCGCACTTCCCTATTGTGCGGCACTGGTACATTGTGCATCGACGTGAAAAGCGCGCTTCAGTAGCGGCGCAAGAGTTTGAAAGCTTTCTGCTTAAAGAAGCACGCCGGGTTGAGTCGACCATTAGTCCTCCCCCAGCAAAAAAGAAAATTAACGGTCCATCTCGTTAATTATTTGTCCAAACTCGTACCTGCCTGTACATTAACAACCTGCATAAATCAACTGGTAGCAAAATCATGAAAGAAATTCTGGATTTTTTGAAAAAAAACGGCGAGAAGTTGGATTCTGAAATCGCTGAGGCTATGGGTATGACCCTGGCCAACACTCGTAATCAGTTAGCAGAACTTTCTGCTAAAGGTGAAATTATGGTGTGCCATTCGACTCGCTTTGATGCCAAAGGTAAAAAAATAGAAGGCATTAAATGCCGTTTGGCTGGATTCATTCCTCCTGCCGCGCCTGGTCGCAAATCAAAATCTCAATTGAAATTGTCTTAGCCATTTTTCGTTGCATCCCAAGCCCTCACTAAACTATCTAGCCGGTTACCCAATCGCCCTGACTGCACAAGTGCAGCAGTCGATTGCGCAAGGACACTTTAGCGCACTCCTCAAAACGAAATATCCTCTGCCACACGAGGTGCGCACTGATAAATCGTTGTACGACTTCGTATCGCTCATCAAGCAGCAATACCTGAACAATACACAACCCTTAAGTCGGGTTGAATTCGACAGCAAGTTACACATTCTCAAAAACGCACTGGGCACGCACACCACGATCTCGCGCGTACAAGGCGGAAATCTCAAGGCGAAACGAGAGATACGCATTGCTACACTTTTCAAAGAAGTACCTATCGACTTCTTGCGCATGATTGTGGTTCACGAATTAGCGCATCAAAAGGAGCGTGCACACAACAAATCCTTCTATCAGTTGTGTCGGCATATGGAGCCTGAATACGCGCAACTCGAATTTGAGATGCGCGCTTATCTGACTTATCTCGAAGCAGGCGGCATACCACTGTGGCCTGCCTCCCATGCAATCAGTCCTCCAGCGATCTGACCTTCACTGTCTTACCCTTCACCTTACCTGCTGACAATCTTTTCACCGCTTCACGTGCGATGCTGCGAACGACTGCAACATAGGTCGACATGTCGGTTACGGTGATCTTGCCTACTTGCTCACGCGTGAATCCCGCTTCGCCAGTCAGTGCGCCTAACACGTCACCAGGGCGGATCTTTTCTTTACGGCCTCCGAGGATCTGCAAGGTCACCATGGGCGGTACTAGGCGCTCGTCGTTGGTGGTTTTAAGTTCATCCACCAGATGCCATTCAGGCTCGCTGCCCATCATTTTGGCGATGCAATCGACGCGATACATATCCGCTGGGGTGCAGATGCTGAACGCCCAACCGTCTTCATCGGCACGGCCCGTACGGCCTATGCGATGCACATGAATTTCTGGATCGGGCGTGACATCCACGTTGATGACCGCTTCCAGTTGCGCAATGTCCAAGCCGCGCGCTGCCACATCAGTCGCGACCAATACAGAACAGCTGCGGTTGGCAAACTGGATGAGTACCTGATCCCGCTCACGTTGCTCTAGGTCGCCATTCAATGTCAGTGCTTTGATGCCGTGAGATTGCAGCACGTCCAACAAGTCTCGGCATTGCTGTTTGGTATTGCAGAAAGCCAGCGTGCTGACAGGGCGGAAATGCTTGAGCAAGGTCGCTACCGTTTGTAGGCGCTCGCCTTCGCTCACTTCATAGAAGCGCTGCCGAATCTTGTTCGCCTCATGCTTTTCTTGCAGGGTAACTTGCTGCGGATCTCGCATAAATTTCCGCGCCAAGCCCGCAATTCCTTCAGGGTAAGTGGCCGAAAACATCAATGTTTGACGCTGTGCAGGACAATGCTTCAACACAAAAGAAATGTCGTCGTAAAAGCCCATGTCCAACATGCGATCCGCCTCATCCAGCACCAAGGTGTTGAGCGCTTCTAGATTCAAACTGCCCCGCTCCAAATGGTCCATGATGCGACCCGGTGTGCCCACGATGATGTGCGCACCGTGTTCCAAACTTTCACATTGAGGGCGCATCGTTGAACCACCACATAGTGATAAAACTTTTATGTTGTCGGCAAAGCGCGCCAATCGGCGCACCTCTTGTGTCACTTGATCGGCGAGTTCGCGTGTGGGACATAGCACCATGGCCTGCACTGCAAAACGGCGTGGATTAAGGTTCGTCAGCAACGCCAAGGCAAAAGCGGCCGTCTTGCCGCTGCCCGTTTTTGCCTGCGCAATAATATCCTTACCTGCCAAGGTAAGCGGCAAACTAGCCGCTTGAATCGGCGTCATATTGTGATATTCAAGCTGCTGCAATATGGACAACATGGCGGGGGATAAAGGCAGTTCACTAAATGAACGTGCTGCGGGATTATTCACGACGGCTGGTGTTTTTTCTGACATACACGATGCGCTCCGTTTTCACGGCGACCTCAAATTATTTTAGGGCGCTTCCAATAATAGTTTGGATTATTAGTGGTGCCCTTTACGGGTTTTACAGAAACAAAAAGCGACCCAAGGGTCGCTTTTTGCTTACTACTTATTACGTTGCTTACTTAACAACAGCCTTCAATTCGCCCTTCACATAGCGATTGGCCATTGAGTCCAGCGAGATCACTTTAATCTTGCCAGCTTGACCAGCAGAACCGAATGCTTCGTAACGAGCAACACAAATTTCCTTCATTGCCTTGGTTGTTTCAGCCAAGAACTTACGCGGATCGAAGTCTTTTGGATTGTTTGCCAAGTAACGACGTGTCGCACCTGTAGACGCCATGCGCAAATCTGTGTCGATATTCACTTTACGCACGCCGTGCTTGATACCTTCAACGATTTCAGAAACAGGTACGCCGTAAGTTTGTGGCATTTGACCACCAAACTTATTGATAACTTCCAACCATTCTTGTGGCACAGAAGAAGAGCCGTGCATCACCAAATGGGTGTTCGGGATACGTGCATGAATTTCTTTGATGCGGCTGATTGCCAAGGTGTCGCCTGTGGGCGGCTTGGTGAACTTGTAGGCGCCGTGGGAAGTACCGATGGCGATCGCCAAGGCGTCAACTTGTGTCAGCTTAACGAATTCAGCGGCTTCATCTGGGTCGGTCAACAATTGATCGTGGCTCAATACGCCTTCAGCGCCGTGACCGTCTTCTTTTTCCCCATGGCCAGACTCTAATGAACCCAAGCAACCCAATTCGCCCTCAACTGAAACGCCCACTGCGTGTGACATTTCAGCCACACGGCGAGAGATTTCAACGTTGTATTCAAAAGACGATGGTGTTTTGCCGTCAGTCATCAAAGAACCGTCCATCATCACGCTGGAGAAGCCCGAACGAATCGCGTTAATACACACCGCTTCAGATGCGCCGTGGTCTTGGTGCATCACGACGGGAATATGCGGATACATTTCAATCGCAGCTTCGATAAGATGACGCAAGAATGGCTCACCAGCGTACTTACGTGCGCCCGCAGAGCCTTGCATGATCACGGGGCTGTTAGTTTGATCCGCCGCTTCCATGATGGCTTTAACTTGTTCCAAATTGTTCACGTTGAACGCGGGCAAGCCATAGCTATGCTCTGCAGCGTGATCGAGAAGTTGACGCAGTGATACGAGTGCCATATTTCCTCCTGATTAAATTTAATTACGAATTTTTCGGTGATGCAGTTTAATTTTTTATCAACTTACGCTCAACCACTTATGATTTGTGGTGATCCCCCACTCGCACAATTTTCATGGTGTTGGTATGCCCTGATTTACCCACCGCTTCGCCCACCGTCATCACCATGAGGTCGCCTTCTTTGAGCAAGCCTTTTGACACGAGCGTTTGCTCCGCATCAATCAATACTTGAGACTGATCTTTAGTTTTAGGCGTAAAGGAAATGGGGTGCACGCCGCTAAACAAAGTCACTTTGGTTAAAGTTTCTTGCTTGGGGGTGAGTGCGTAAATCGGTGCTTCGGCATTCATGCGCGACATCCACAGCGGGGTTGAACCTGATTCAGTCAATGCCACAATCGCCTTCACTTTGAAGTGTGAGGCTGCATACAAAGCAGACATCGCAATAGATTGGTCAATACGTGCAAATTTTTGCACGATAGTGCGATGATCCACTGCATGATGTTCGTCTTCACGTTCTGCACTAATACAAATACGCGCCATGGCTTCGATGGTCTCAACAGGATAGTCACCCACAGCAGTCTCTGCTGACAACATCACGGCATCGGTGCCATCCAACACAGCATTTGCCACGTCAGACACTTCGGCTCGCGTAGGAATTGGCGCCGTAATCATAGACTCCATCATTTGTGTGGCCGTGATGGCGATCTTGTTGCGCTCACGCGCCATCTTGATCATCTTCTTTTGCAAGCCAGGCACGGCTGCATCGCCCACTTCCACACTCAAGTCACCGCGCGCCACCATGATGGCATCAGATGCATCAATAATTTCGCCCAACACAGGGATGGCTTCCGCACGTTCAATCTTTGCCAGCAACATCGCTTTACCACCTGCTGCGTGCATCAAAGAACGAGCCAACTTCATGTCATCCGCACAACGGGGAAAGGATACCGCCAAGTAATCTGCCTTAATCAGCGCGGCCGTCTTGATGTCCTCTTTATCCTTATCCGTCAGTGCGGGTGCAGTCAATCCGCCACCCTTGCGATTGATACCTTTGTTATTAGACAACACACCGCCACGTACAACGACGCAATGCACTTCTGGACCTTTGACTCCCGTAACATGGAATTCCAGCAGGCCGTCATTCAACAACAACACGGTTCCTACTTCCACATCATTAGGCAGTTCCTTGTAGTCCAAGCCCACGCGCTCTTGGTTGCCCAAGCCATCCAACGTTGCATCCAAAATAAACGCGTCGCCTTTGTTCAAAATAATTTTGTCATTTTGAAATTTGCGCACGCGAATTTTTGGCCCTTGCAAGTCAGCCAAGATGCCCACGGTACGGCCTACTGCTGCCGCCGCCGCACGTACGGTTTCTGCACGCTTCATGTGATCTTGAGCTGACCCGTGAGAGAAGTTCATACGCACCATATCAACACCAGCGCGAATCATTGCCTCAAGGACTTTTTGGTCGCTGGAAGCAGGGCCCAGCGTTGCAACTATTTTTGTTCTACGTAGCATGTGATTCCTAGTTAATTAAGACTTTGCGCGTTCTTCTAGAATCGCCACGGCTGGCAATGTCTTGCCTTCGAGGAACTCCAAGAATGCACCGCCTGCGGTGGAGATATACGACACCTTATCGTAAATGTCATACTTCTGAATCGCTGCGATGGTATCGCCACCGCCAGCCAAGGTGAAGGCTTTGGTATTGGCGATTGCCATTGCGATAGTTTTTGTACCTTCGCCAAATTGATCGTATTCAAACACGCCAACAGGACCATTCCACACCACCGTGCCAGCATTCATGATGATGTCGGCAATAGCTTGTGCTGAATTTGGACCAATGTCGAAAATCATTTCGTCATCTGCAACGTCTTTCGCGTCTTTCAAAATAGCTGGCGTATTTTCGTTGCCTGGCAAAAAGGGAGCGGCCGTGCCCACGACAACATCCGTTGCAATGGGGATAGATGCACCACGTGATGTCATTTTGGCAATCAACGCCTGTGCTGTTGGAACGAGATCGTTCTCGCACAAAGATTTTCCGACTGGATGGCCGGTTGCTTTCAAGAAGGTGTTAGCAATACCGCCACCGACCACTAGCTGTTCGCATTTTTCAGATAAAGATTCCAACACGGTTAGCTTGGTCGAAACTTTGGAACCACCCACAATAGCCACCATCGGACGCGCTGGGTTCAACAAAGCTTTAGTCAGCGCTTCCAACTCTTCCGTCAGCAAAATACCAGCGGCAGCCACGGGAGCGAATTTTGCAACGCCGTGTGTCGAGGCTTCAGCACGGTGAGCGGTGCCAAATGCGTCCATCACAAATACGTCGCACAATGCGGCGTATTTCTTGGCCAGCTCATCCGTACTCTTCTTTTCACCCTTGTTGAAACGGCAGTTTTCCAACAGAACCAACTCACCATCCGCCACTTGGAATCCGCCATCAACCCAGTCTTTAATCAAACGAACAGGCTTGCCCAATTTGTTGGCAATTGTGTTAGCGACAGGTTTCAGAGAGTTTTCTTCAGAATAGACGCCTTCTTCTGGACGACCCAAATGAGAAGTGACCATTACTTTAGCGCCTGCCTTGAGTGCGGCATTGATGGTCGCCATAGAAGCGGTGATACGTGCATCGGAAGTGACTTTGCCGTCCTTGACGGGCACATTCAAATCCGCGCGAATCAAGACACGTTTGCCTTGAAGTGCCAGATCGGTCATTTTAATTACAGACATGATTTTTCCTTTGAACTTAAAGTGAGAAGGGCTGGCATTGCCAGCCCTACACGAGGCGAATTACTTAGCGACGTGACGCACCAAACGCATCAAGTTGCAGGTATAGCCATACTCGTTGTCATACCAAGCGACCACTTTGACGAAGGTCGGATCCAGCGCGATGCCTGCTTCTGCATCGAACACGGATGGTTGTGGGCAACCACGGAAGTCGGTGGAAACCACCTTCTCGTCGGTGTAACCCAACACGCCCTTCAACGGACCACTTTCAGAAGCGGACTTCATCGCTGCGCAAATTTCTGCGTAAGTTGCTGGCTTGTTCAACTCGACTGTCAAGTCAACCACGGACACGTCAGAAGTCGGTACGCGGAAAGCCATGCCGGTCAGCTTCTTGTTCAACTCTGGGATCACCACGCCAACGGCCTTAGCTGCACCTGTTGAAGAAGGGATGATGTTTTCCAAGATACCGCGACCGCCGCGCCAATCTTTGTTGGATGGGCCGTCAACCGTCTTTTGTGTCGCTGTCGCAGCGTGCACAGTCGTCATCAGACCACGCTTGATACCGAACACGTCGTTCAATACCTTAGCGACTGGTGCCAAGCCGTTTGTTGTGCAAGATGCGGCGGAAACGATGTTCTCGCCCTTGTAGTTCTCGTGGTTAACACCGTAAACAAACATCGGTGATGTGTCTTTGCAAGGAGCGGACATCACTACTTTTTTAGCGCCTGCGTTGATGTGTGCTTGGCAAGTTTCTTGAGTCAAGAAGAAACCAGTACATTCAATGACGATGTCTGCACCGACTTCGTTCCATTTCAGATTCGCTGGATCGCGTTCAGCCGTCAAACGAATGCTTTTCCCGTTCACAACCAAGTTGTTTCCGCTCACTTTTACATCACCATTGAAGCGGCCGTGTACGGAGTCGTACTTCAGCATGTAAGCCAAATAGTCAGGCTCCAACAAGTCGTTGATTGCGACAACTTCAATTTCAGGAAAATCCTTTGCGGCAGCACGGAACACCATACGACCAATACGACCAAAACCGTTGATACCAACTTTAATTGCCATGTCTTCTCTCCCTTTTTAGTTAATTAAATCTGTGTCGCTTTACAGCACGCTCTTTACAGTTTTCACGACGTTCTCCACCGTGAAACCGAAATGCTTGAACAATTCTGGTGCAGGCGCGGATTCGCCGAAGCAATCCATACCAATGACTGCGCCGTCCAAACCAACGTATTTGTACCAACCGCTAGTCACGCCCGCTTCGACTGAAACGCGCTTCACACCCTTGGTCAAAACACTGTCCTTGTAGGCTTGGTCTTGCTTGTCGAATGCATTGGTGCAAGGCATGGAGACCACGCGCACGTTCACACCCTCAGCTGCCAAGGTCGCTTGAGCCTTCATCGCCAAGTCGACTTCAGAGCCAGTCGCGATGATGATCGCTTGAGCCTTACCACCTGCCGCTTCAGACAACACATAACCACCCTTGCGGATGTTTGCGATCTGCGCTGCATCACGTTTTTGGAATTGCAGGTTCTGACGGCTGAAGATCAAGCTGGAAGGACCATCTTTACGTTCGACCGCAGCGACCCAAGACACAGCAGATTCAACGGTGTCGCAAGGACGCCATGTTTCCATGTTAGGGATGTAACGCAATGTCGCGGTTTGTTCGACGGGTTGGTGCGTCGGACCATCTTCGCCCAGACCGATGGAGTCATGCGTGAACACATAGATCACGCGCTGCTTCATCAGAGCGGACATGCGCAATGCGTTACGTGCGTACTCGGAAAACATCAGGAAGGTGCCGCCGAATGGCAACAAGCCACCGTGCAATGCCATACCGTTCATGATGTGAGACATACCGAACTCACGCACGCCGTAGCTGATGTAGTTACCGGTGGACTTACCAGATACGTGCTTAGCACCTACCCAGTTAGTCAGGTTGGAACCGGTCAAGTCAGCGGAACCGCCCAAGAACTCTGGCAACGCAGGTTGCAAGGCATTGATCGCGTTTTGCGATGCTTTACGTGTTGCGATGGTTTCGCCTTTGGCGTTGATGTCAGCAATTACTTTAGCAGCATGACCCGCCCAATTTGCGGGCAGATCACCCTTCATGCGACGTTCGAACTCTGCAGCTTCTGTTGGAAAAGCGGCGCGGTACGCTGCAAATTTCTTATTCCATTCTGATTCGGCTGCAGCACCCTTGGCTTTTGCATCCCAAGCTTCGTACACATGCTTTGGAATCTCAAACGGTGGGTAGTTCCAACCGATGTGTGCGCGAGTCGCCGCGACTTCTGCATCGCCCAAAGCAGCGCCGTGAACATCGTGGCTGTCTTGCTTGTTGGGAGAACCTGCACCGATGATCGTCTTGCAGCAGATCAAAGATGGCTTGTCGGTCACTGCCTTGGCAGCTTGTACAGCAGCCTCGATGGCTGCTTGGTCATGACCTTGTACGTTAGCGATAACGTGCCAGCCGTAGGCTTCAAAACGCTTTGCAGTGTCATCAGTGAACCAGCCATGGGTGTGGCCGTCGATAGAAATTTCGTTGTCATCCCAAAACGCGACCAGCTTGCCCAGACCCCATGTACCCGCCAATGCGCAGGCTTCGTGAGAGATACCTTCCATCATGCAACCGTCACCCATGAACACATATGTGTGATGGTTGACGATTTCGTGGCCAGGCTTGTTGAACTCCGCGGCCAACAATTTTTCCGACATCGCGAAACCAACTGCGTTGGTGATACCTTGACCCAATGGGCCGGTGGTTGTTTCAACGCCAACGGTGTAACCAAATTCTGGGTGGCCAGGTGTCTTGGAGTGCATCTGACGGAAGCGCTTCAGCTCATCCATCGGCAAGTCGTAACCTGTGAGGTGCAACAAGGAGTAGATCAGCATCGAGCCGTGGCCGTTCGATTGTACGAAACGGTCGCGGTTAGCCCATTTTGGATTTGCTGGGTTGTGGCGCATGTGACCACGCCATACCACGTCAGCGATTTCTGCCATGCCCATTGGCGCGCCCGGGTGACCGGAATTTGCTTTTTGAACTGCGTCCACTGCCAGCATACGAATCGCGCCAGTGATGTCATTAAATTTAGGGGGAGTTACCTTACGCGATGCTGACATTTCCTATCTCCTCTGAAGTCAAAATTAAAATTAAAGGTGGGTTTTGATTAAATTTTAGACCCTAATTATGCATCAGCGGCGGGGGTTAGGGCAACCCAAGGCTTAAGCAGGCATAGGGGGGGCGGTGGGACAGCCTTATTTATCGGTGTTTTTAGTCGGTTTGATGCCTAATTGTTTAAGTTTTCGGTAGAGATGGGTTCGCTCAATTCCAATTCTCTCGGCGACATCGGGGATGCTATTGGCACATTTTTTCATGTGGTATTTCAGATACAGTGCATCAAATTGTTCACGCGCTTCACGGAAGGGCATATCAAATGCTATTTCAAAATAGTTAGCTTCCGCCTCACTTTGTTGTTCGATTTCTATTTTGGGAGTTTCTATTTTTTGTTGGCTTTGTTGCAAGACTTTGGCTACGGTCGCTAATAATTTTTTTAAGGCCACAGGTTTTTCTAAAAAATCCGCCGCACCAATTCGCGTTGCCTCCAGCGCCGTTTCAATCGTACCGTGTCCAGACATCATAATAACGGGCATGCTCATCTTGTCTTGAGCCACCCATTCTTTTAGCAATGCCAGCCCATCTGTATCGGGCATCCAAATATCCAGCAAGACTAAATCAGGGGCGTGATGTTCGCGCATTTCACGGGCTTGCTGCGCATTTTCTGCAAGCAAAACGCCATACCCTTCGTCGTACAAAATTTCGCTTAACAACTCGCGAATTCCCGCCTCATCATCGACCACCAATACATTTTTCATGATTACTTAAACTCCTCAATAACCGCTTGCATAACGGGCAACGTAATGGTCACACACGCCCCCCCTTGCACCTGATTGGCTAGGCTAATTTTGCCACCATGTTCTTCTACGATTTTTTTCACAATTGGCAAGCCCAAACCCGTGCCTTTAGATTTGGTTGTCATGTAAGGTTCAAAGGCACGCGCCAACAACTGTTCTGGAAATCCGCTGCCATTATCCGCGATACAAATTTTAAGCATGCCGTCAGCTTGGTCCGCTGTGGACAACACTATTTGACGCTGCGCCGTTTGTTGCAACGCATCGTGCGAATTTTGCAATAAATTGTGTACCACTTGACGCAAGCGTGTCGCATCAGCATTGATACGCGTTTGTGTGGCTTGTAAAGACAAAATAATGGGGCTGCTATTGGCCTCGTATAAACCCATTACTTCGTTAATCAACTGATGCATATCCAAGGGGGCTAATTTAGGTGTGGGCGAGCGGGCGTAGTCCGCAAAGTCGGTCACCATATTTTTCAATGCACCCACTTGACTCACAATAGTCTGTGTTGCACGGGCTAATAGTTGTGCGTCTTTGGTCTCCAATTTGTCCATCAGTTTGTGCTGCAAACGCTCTGCCGATAGTTGAATCGGGGTAAGCGGATTTTTAATTTCGTGCGCCAACCTTCGCGCCACTTCGCCCCATGCCGCTTGACGTTCAGCTTGCAATAGATGCGATATGTCATCAAACACGATGACATGCGCAGGTCCTGTCTCCGTTAGCACGCGCGTGCCTTTGAGCAGCAATACTTGCGCACCCTCTTTACTCATTCGCTCAACCTGTTTTTGCCATGTGCCATCTTGGCTCGCGAGCACTTCGCTATACACGGCTTCAAATAATGGCCGCAACAAAACATGTTTCGCCACCAAGGCTTGCAAACTATTACCAATCAGCTCGACTCTTGCCAACCCCGTGATTTGACTCACACTGGCATTCACCGAGCGTAATTTGAATTGCTCATCCACCACCAATACCCCTGACGATAAATTAGCCAATACGTTTTCTAGATAGGCATTTGCACCTTCTACTTGTCGCTGCTGTATTTCGCTTAATTTTTTCGCCGCACCCAATTGCGCTGTCATCTGATTAAACAATTGTGTAAGTCCGCCCAGCTCATCATTGCTTTGCACGGGATAGTTGCTACTAAAATTACCCTGTGCCACCGCACGCGTGCCTGCCGCCAACGCCGCCAACGGGGCACTTAATTGTTCACTCAACCACAACGCCACTGAAATTGAACTCAATAACACGATGAGTAAAGCCAGCGTCAGCGTAATACCGTACAAGCGCTTCAGCCCCAAACGCGACAAAGTTAACTGCTGATAATCCCCATAAACTGACTGCACCATCTCGGCCTCTGCGGCCAATTTTTTAGGCACAGGCTGCAAGTATTGCAAAACCCGTTTGTCATCTGTCCACAGGCTGGAGCGAATAGGAATCAATACGCGCAACATCAAACTATCGTCAGCGAGGGACTCAACTCGACTGAGCTTGCCCACCGTCCAAGCTTCTCGCAACTGCGCTGGCGTAGGGGCATCCACTTTAACTTTTTTACCCGCACTCGCTTGTTCCACCCCCCTACTGCCAAACACCATGGCTGATTGCGCACGTTCTTCCGCAATAAATCGTTGCAGTGTTTCAGCATGTCGCGAGGCGTCTTGTTCCGCCAAAATTAAGACAACAAACTGGCCTTTTTTTTCCAACTCATCCAATCCATTCTGCAAGGTACCGCGCGCCAAACTCAAGCCACCTTCCAGCGCTCTTTCTACGCGCACGTCAAACCAAGATTCGATACTCTTACCTAAAAATTGCACTGAAACTGCATACACCAAAATGCCCGGCAAGACCGCGATAAGAGCAAAGTACTTAACCAACCGTAGCGTAAGCTTCGCGCCATAAACCTGTTGCTTAAGCTTGCTGCGCAATTGCCATACTTGAAAGCCCACCAACACAAACAAAGCGATGGCCAGTGTCGCCGTCAATATAAGTAAGCTGAAATAGTTGCTTGAAAATACATCTGTATTGGCATTCACGCTGGACAACAAGGTCAGCAATACCAAACCCGCCACACTACTAAAGAGGATGAGGTATTTCATGACTAGTCTGCGCCGCCCGAGGTGTCAGGATTGATGTCCCAGTGGTAACGCGTCGACTCCAAATTCCACTGGTCATTAGTGAGTGCGCTGACTTGTACGGGCTTAGGCAATTGTGTAAGGTCTAAACGCATCATCACCGTTGCCCCCACTTGACTACCTTTTTTACTCCAGCGCGACAGATACCCACCGCCCATTTTTTCCAGCAATCCCGCTGCAATGGCGGGTGCTGTTTGATGCCCCAAAGTACGTAATGCAGATTTTAATTCTGGGAAGCTTTGATATAAGCCGCCGCGCGAAATGCGATATTGCTGGGTGAGTGTGTTGTAAGACAGCTTGGTTGTTTGTGAGTAGCTTTCAATTCCCGAATCAATCCAATACCAGCGCGAGCGATGCACTGCAAATTCGCTGACAAAATAAAGCGTAATGCCGCGCTTAAGTGCATCTTCCACTGCGGTAGGAAGTTGAATCGTAAAGTCGGCGGAGAGGAGGTAGCCGTCATCCGTCAGACGCGCTTCCGCCTTATTGATTTCAATCCCTTCGCCTGCCGCAAGCGAAGTCATGCCGCACACAAGCAGTGTGCAAAACACTTGCACTAATTGCTTAATTATTTTTTTGCAGCACCGCATAAAAAAATCCATCGTGCGCATCGTTGGGTAGCAATTGCCCGCTGGGTATTGACGCTATCGTCAGTTGGGTGGCTTCAGGATGGTGCGCTAAAAAAGCATCCACCACCTGCTGGTTCTCGCGCGCAAAAAGTGAACACGTTGCGTAAAGTAACTGGCCTTTCACATCCAACAACGCCCACAGGGCTTCTAATATCTGCGCTTGTTGCTTTGCAAACGACTCAACATCCACAGCACGGCGTAGCCACTTAATGTCAGGATGGCGACGCACCACGCCCGACGCAGAGCAGGGTACGTCCGCCAAAATTCGCTGGAAGGTTTTGCCATCCCACCAATCCTGCGGCGTGCCTGCATCGCCACACACAATTTGTGCTTTAAGATTTAAGCGTGTCAGGTTGTCACGCACCCGTTGCAGACGCACTTCATCTTTATCTAAAGCGACCAATTCAATATCCGACAGCTCAAGCAAATGGGCGGTTTTACCGCCGGGTGCGGCACACGCATCCAACACGCGCATACCGGCTTTCACATCCAATAAATGGGCGGCAAATTGTGCCCCCGCGTCTTGCACCGACACCCAGCCTTGGGCAAATTTAGGCAAGCGCTCAACCGCAACAGGATTTTCTAAAATCAGCGCATCGGGCTCAACCCTACGCACTGCAATGTCCTGCGATTCAAGTAAAGCCAAATACTCGGCGGCCGTCGTTAGCCGAGTATTCACACGCAAGGTCATGGGAGGATGCTGATTCCCCGCTTCCAAAATGGCGCGCGCGTCCGTGCCATATTGTCTTTGCACTGTGCTAATCCACCACTGCGGATAGGAATAACGGCTAACGTCTTTGCGCAATGTCTCTTCCAACAAGGAATCGCGACTGCGTTGGTAATTGCGTAGTACACCATTCAACAATCCACCCGCTTTAGGGTTGAGGCGCTTCGCCGCCGTGACCGCTTGATCAACAATCACATGCGATCCCGCTTGGGTGTATTCCAACTGATAAATCGCCACCATTAACAAGTGTTGCATTTGCGTATCGCGCGCTGGGTGCGCCATCAGCGAACTCAACATCTGCTCTATTTGCCCGTAGTAACGCAACGTGCCGTAACACAAGTCTTGCAGCGCACCGCGTTGTTGCGCAGTGAACGCTGCCTGCGTGCGCAAACTTTCACTCAACACTTGCGTAAGGTTGCGCCCCTGCATCACCCGAGAGACAACTTTAGCGGCTTCTAATTGAACATTTTGCATGATTAGTTTTCGCCCAAGCGGTCGCCTACTTGCAGCGGAAAGCTTTGCATAAATTGAACAATGGGAAGGGGTTTTCCGCCTGGTTTTTGTAATTGAGATAGTCCTATAGCGCCCTCACCACAGACCACCCAAATACATTCTTTATCCACCGCAATGACTGTACCCGGCACCCCAGCCACCCCAGTTTGCCCCCCCAATTGCGCACGTAATACTTTTATAGGGGTACCGCGCAATACTGTATTCGCAACGGGAAAGGGGAAATAGCCGCGCACCGCACGTGCAATGTGTGCCGCTGACAAAGTCCAATCAAGGGTCGCTTCGACCTTGCTTAATTTGGCCGCATAAGTTGCCCACTGTGCATTTTGCTTTTCTGGCACAAGCAATGACGCTTCTAATTTGCGCAATGTTTCAACAATAGCCTGCGCGCCCATCACGGTTAATTTATCGTGCAACGTTTCTGCCGTATCTTGCGGCTCAATCACGCACGCCTGTTTAAGCAACATATCACCCGTATCCAAACCTGCATCCATTTGCATGATGGTAATGCCCGTTTCGGTATCCCCCGCCAAAATAGCGCGTTGAATAGGCGCCGCGCCGCGCCAACGCGGCAGGAGTGAGGCATGGATATTCAAACATCCATAACGAGGCATATCTAAAACCGCTTGCGGCAGAATCAAACCGTACGCAGCCACTACCATCACATCGGCCCCCCATGCAGCAACTTCACTTTGCGCCTCTGGGGTTTTTAGGGTGGCGGGTTGCAACACAGGAATACCGTGTTGTTGCGCTAACATTTTCACTGGACTCGACGTGAGCTGCATGCCTCGTCCTGACGGCCTATCGGGCTGGGTTAATACCGCAACGACTTGATGTTGTTTGAGCAAAGCGGCAAGGGCGCTTGCTGCAAAATGAGGCGTACCGGCAAAAATTATTTTCACTTTGAGAACCGTTACAGCGTTTCGCGTCGCTGTTTTATGAGCTTGGCGCGAATCCGTGTTTGTTTGAGGTGCGACAAGTGCTCCACAAACACCCGTCCTTGCAAATGATCCATTTCATGCTGAATGCAGATGGCCAACAAGCCGTCCGCCTCCAGCGTGAAGGCTTTACCCTGCGCATCGAGCGCGCTGACTGTAACTTGTTCGGCGCGGGTAACGTTTTCATAAATCCCTGGCACTGACAAGCAGCCCTCTTCACTTTCTTCAGAGCCCGAGCTGCTGGTTAAAACAGGATTAATGAATACCAGCAAATTATCATGTGTGTCTGATACATCAATCACAACAATACGCTCATGCACGTCCACCTGCGTGGCAGCCAAGCCGACGCCAGATGCGGCATACATGGTTTCCGCCATATCGCGAATGAGTTTGCGTGTTTGTTCCGTCACCGTGGCAACGCTCTTGGCCACCTTATGCAAGCGTGGGTCGGGGTACTGCAAAATTGGAAGGAGAGCCATAAATGCTTGCTAACTGAAGAGACTACATGCAGAATTTAATCTGGTGCATAAACTTTGCACCGCATTTCTTTACTTTGTTGGAGTTTCCCATGCGCAAGATTATATCGCTGATTTGCCTGCTGTTGCCCTTACTCGCTCAAGCCGACGTGGTTCAGATTCGCGAAGACGCGCCGGATCGCCACGTTGTTGTTAAAGGCGACACGCTATGGGACATCTCCGCAACTTTCTTCAAAGACCCGTGGAAATGGCCGCAAATTTGGGCGCTTAACAAAGAGGAAATTAAAGACCCTCATTGGATTTATCCAGGTAATGTTATTTATCTAGATCGCAATACGGGCACCCTCTCTACTACTCCACCTGGCGTGGCAGTAGAAAACGTCGCTTCTGCTTCAAACACAGAAAGATTTGGCCCGAAGGTTCGCGTGGTAGGTCAAAACAGTGAAGCTATTCCTACTATTCCCTTAAATCTCATCTCTTCTTTTTTGAGTCGCCCGCTGGTAATTGAGGAGGACGAGTTAGAAACCGCCCCGATACTAGTTGGAACTTACGAACAACGCACTTTGCTTTCCAAAAATGACTTGGCTTATGTAAAAAACTTGCCTGCGGATAAAGGCACTAATTGGCAAGTTTATCGTCCTAGTGTTGTTTTCGAAGACCCTGATACAGGTGACGAACTCGGCCGCGAAGTCATTTATCTGGGCGATGCTAGCGTAGAAAAATTTGGCGACCCCAGTACCTTGCGCATCTCCAAAGCTGTTTTAGAAATCAATAAGGGCGATTATTTCGCTCAAGCTTCTTCAGGTTATTCCACTAATTTCATCCCACACCCACCCACCTCAAAAATTGACAGCAAAATTATTTCTATTTTTGGTGGTATGCAACATGGCGGTCAGCGTGCTGTAGTTACCCTCAATAAAGGCCAGCGCGACGGCATTGAAGTGGGTCACGTTCTAGGCTTGTATCAAAAAGGTGAGGTCATTAAAACAAAAGGGTGGTTCGAGCCTAATGTTGAATTACCTGACTATCGCTATGGATTGGTGATGGTGTTCCGCGTGTTTAACAAAGTATCTTATGCATTGGTCATGGACTCTTCATTACCCGTGCAACGCCTAGACCGCGCAAGCACCCCCGAATAAATGGCGCTGGATGCCTCGCTCTCTTCTTGGCTTATCCTTAGCCAGATTCAGGGGCTAGGCAACGAAGGCTTGCGACGTTTGTTGCAAGCCTTCGGCTCTCCTGAAGCCATTCTCAACGCTTCTGTCGCATCTCTCTCGCAGCACATCAAACCCAAAATCGCACAGGCCATTGTGCAAGAGGCTGATGCCAGCCTGCTTGAGACCACCTCCATTTGGCTACAAAACCCGCTTAATCATATTGTCACCCTTGCAGATGCCGACTATCCGCAAGCCTTATTGAACATTAGTGATCCGCCTTTATTTCTCTATGTTAAAGGTCGCCTAGATTTGCTCAACTCACGTTCGCTAGCCGTCGTGGGAAGTCGCAACTCCACCGCACAAGGTGTACGCAATGCAGAAGCTTTTTCCAAAGCAGTTTCTGAAGCGGGCTTATGTGTGATTAGTGGCATGGCACATGGCATTGATGCGGCTGCGCATCGTGGTGGTCTACAAGGAAGCGCTTCCAGCATCGCAGTGGTTGGGACGGGTTTAGATAAAGTTTATCCTGCGGCTAATCGAGAGTTAGCCCATCAGCTCGCACAGCACGGTGCCATTGTTTCTGAGTTTCCTTTGGGTACCCCACCTTTGGCTGCTAATTTTCCGCGTCGCAATCGCATCATCAGCGGTTTGAGTGAAGGGTGCTTGGTCATTGAAGCATCCTTGCAAAGCGGTTCACTCATCACGGCACGCATGGCCTTGGAGCAGGGCAGGGATGTGTTCGCCATTCCTGGCTCTATCCACTCGCCCCAGTCAAAAGGCTGCCACACACTGATTAAACAAGGCGCAAAGCTGGTCGAAAGTGCGCAAGATATTTTGGAAGAATTAGGATTTACGCGCATAGGTATTAGCTCAAATACAGCTAGCGAACATGCGCTTTTTACACATCTTGACTTCAATCCTGTTGATATAGATACCCTCATGCAACGTAGCGGCTTGACGATAGCGGCGCTATCCGCCATCCTGTTGCAGCTGGAACTGGAGGGCTCAATTGCAACTCTGCCCGGTGGACTTTATCAACGCATCGCCTAAAAACTGACTTCCTATGTTCGATATTTTGTTGTTTTTGTTTGAAAGTTATTTCGACGCGGGCAGTTATCCCGAACCCAAACGCCTCTCTGCAAAGCTTGCAGCAGCAGGGTTTGAAGAAGAGGATATTTCTCAAGCGATGACTTGGCTATCCGGATTGCGCGACCTCTCTGAAGCCGCCTATCCAGAAATCATTAACCACAGCGGCTTACGTTGCTACACAGAATATGAAGAGCAGCGCATCAGCGATGAAGGCTTACGTTTTATGTCTTTTTGGGAACACAACAAAATGATTACGCCCATTGAACGGGAAATGATCATCGACCGCGTGGTCGCTTTAGGACGCGACAAATTAGCCGTGGACAAGGTCAAACTGATCGCACTTATGGTTTTATGGAATCAACACGAAGAGCTGGATCCTATGCTCATCGAAGACCTGCTTACGCCTACTGACGAAGCACAACTACACTAATCGACTTACCTCATTCATGGCAAAAAATCTGCTTATCGTCGAATCCCCCGCCAAGGCCAAGACGCTTAAAAAATACCTTGGCAAAGACTACGAAGTGCTTGCCTCGTATGGTCACGTGCGCGACTTGATTCCCAAAAATGGTGCCGTCGATACCGCGAATGGTTACACCATGAACTACGAGACCATCGCACGTAACGCTAAACACGTTGATGCGATCGCCAAAGCCGCTGCAGAAGCCGACACCATCCTGCTCGCACCCGACCCAGATAGAGAAGGGGAAGCCATCGCGTGGCACATCTCTGAATTGTTGAAAGGTAAGCGCGCACTCAAGGGTAAAACCATGAAACGCGTGGTTTTCTACGAAATTACCCAATCTGCCGTGCAAGAAGCGGTTGCTCACCCCCGTGAAATCGCTATGCCGCTGGTGAACGCCCAGCAAGCGCGCCGCGCCTTGGATTATTTAGTCGGTTTTAATCTGTCGCCGTTACTGTGGCGCAAAATCCGCCCTGGCCTGTCGGCGGGGCGTGTACAAAGCCCCGCGCTGCGCCTTATCGTTGAGCGCGAGCTAGAGATTGAAAAATTCAAGAGCCAAGAATATTGGTCAGTCCACTTGGATAGCCAAAAAATCGGCATCCCGTTCAAAGCAAAGTTGTTTCAATTCCAAGGCAAAAAACTGGAGCAATTAAGCATTGCGAGCCAGACGGAATACGATGCGATTCACGCGAAATTAGCGGATGCAAAATTACCGCCCAAAGTCGTGCGTGTTGAGAAGAAGGGCAAACAGCGCAACGCCGCCGCACCTTTCACCACCTCCACGCTGCAACAAGAGGCCGTGCGCAAATTGGGCATGACGTCTGACCGCACCATGCGTACCGCTCAATCCTTGTATGAAGGGGTGGACATTGGGGGGCAGACGATCGGTCTTATTTCCTACATGCGTACGGACTCGGTTAATTTGGCGAATGAAGCCGTCGCGGAAATTCGCGGCTACATCACCGATAATTTTTCTGCCGAGTATCTGCCGGCCAAACAACCTGTCTTCAAAAGCAAATCGAAGAACGCGCAGGAAGCGCACGAGGCGATTCGCCCAACCTCCATTTTGCGCACACCGGACAGTTTGCGTGACTACCTCACCATCGACCAGATGCGACTTTATGAGATGGTTTGGAAGCGCACGCTCGCGTGCCAAATGGCGCCGGCGCGCTTTGATACCGTCAGCGTGGACATCCGCTTGAGCAGCGACGACACGCTGTTTCGCGCCAGCGGCCAGACCTTGGTGTTCCCCGGCTTCATCGGTGTATACATGGAGGACGTGGATGATGCAGAAGAGGAAGACAGCGCCAAGCTGCCACCGTTAGTGGAAGGCGATGTGCTCCCCGTAGACAAACTCTATGGCGAGCAGCATTTCACCCAACCACCACCGCGCTTCTCGGAAGCGAGTTTGGTTAAATCTTTGGAAGAGTATGGCATCGGCCGTCCATCCACTTACGCCACCATCATCTCCACCCTACAAGCGCGCGAATACGCCACTTTAGACAAGAAGCGCTTCATGCCCACTGACGTGGGACGCGTGGTCATCAAGTTCCTCACGGAGCACTTCACCCGTTATGTGGATTATGGTTTCACCGCCAATTTGGAAGACGAGTTAGACGAAGTGTCCGAAGGTAAACGCGATTGGATTCCTGTGCTGGATGATTTCTGGACGAATTTTTCCAGCCTCATCAAAGAGAAAACCAGCATCGAGCGCCCTGTTGAATTGATTGACGAAGCCTGCCCAGATTGCGGCAAGCCACTCGCCAAAAAACTCAGTCGTTACGGCAGCTTCATCAGCTGCACCAACTACCCCGAGTGCAAATACAAACGCAGCTTGAGCGGCGAAACGCAAGACGATGCCGCCGCCCGTGTTGAGTTAGGCGCATACCCTGAAACACAACAAGCCGTGCTGTTACTCAAAGGCCCATATGGTCATTACGTGCAACTAGGCGAGGTCATTGAGGGCGAGAAAGCCAAACCGAAACGTGTCTCTTGGCCTAAAGAAATGCCCGTCGATCAGGCCGATTTAGCCAGTGCGCTGAAGCTGCTTTCCTTGCCGCGCGATCTTGGCTTGCATCCTGAATCCAACAAGAAGGTCATCGTCAACATCGGCCGCTTCGGCCCCTATATCGGCCATGACGGCAAGTTCAAATCCATCCCACGCACCGACAGCATCTTCGACATCGAGTTAGCGCGCGCCGTTGAATTGCTGGCTCAAGCCCGCGATAACAACACCGTGTTGCGCACACTGGGCGACCACCCCGACGACAAAGCCAGCGTCGAAATTTGCAGCGGACGCTACGGCCCCTACGCCCGCCACGGCAAAATCAACGCAACTTTACCCAAGGGCGTCTCTCCCGAAGCCATTACCTTGGAAGAAGTGCTGGAGTTGATTGCCGCCAAAGCCGCCAAGGGCGATACCGGAAAATCCAAAACCGCCAGAAAACCAGCTGCCAAGAAAGCTGCCCCCAAAGCCAAAGCGGCGGCGAAGCCTAAAACCGTAGCAAAGCCTAAAGCAACGGTAAAGAAAGTGGCGCCTAAAACAACAACCGAAAAACCTGCCGTCAAAAAAACCGCCAAGGCCGCTACGACCAAAGCAAAAACGACAACTAAAAAAGTAGCCGCTAAACCAGCCGCGAAGAAAACGACCAAAGCAGTTAGCAAAAAAGTCGTTTAGTTTTTAAGGCTAGCAAAAAGATAAAGGGCGGCATCATTTGAAATGATGCCGCCCTTTGTTTTATGTTCTAGCGACTTTAAGACTATCGTATTCGTACTAAATAGCGTCGTTTCTTGCACATATCGAAACGTCCTTCAGCCAACCACACGCCAGATACGCTAGTTTCGGTTTTTAGGCCTGTTACGCGCGGTTATTCGGATTTTGCACACAAACCTTCAAACACCCAATAAAACACAGCCATATAGGCTTTGCGGCGATTTACCTTATAAACCCCGTGCTTATTGGGCTTTAGGCTCCACTAGAGTATATTTTTTATGTCTGTTTGAAGAATTTCGAGCCTAGCGTTGTTTGGGGTGTCGTAATGCAAGACCTCGTATCTTGACAGTGCCAGCGAGACGTTATGCAATAAAAATGTTGAGCAGGCTGGGCGACATGACATCGGCAAGACTTTAAGCGAATGAGCTTGTGGGTCAGATAGGTGCGGTTG
>JABFSI010000145.1 GCA_013140695.1 Sideroxydans sp.
GGGATGATGAAATGCTGTTGCGCAGCGGCCTGCAAAGTCGGTGATAGGCCAGCACCTTCGTTGCCGACGGCGAAGCCCAATTTCCCGCGCAAATCGCATGCATACAGAGAGCATTCAGCTTGCAGGGAGGCGGCGAGTAATTTCCCGTTAAATTCACGTGCAATCTGAATCAGGTCGGCGTTCTCGTAAATATCTAGCACGAAGTGCCCACCCATGCCCGCGCGCAATACTTTGGGCGACCATGCGTCTGCACAGGCGGGTGATAAAAATACGGCATCACAGCCTGCCGCTGCGGCACTGCGCAATATCGAACCGAGATTGCCCGGGTCTTGGATGTCTTCCAACAAGAGGATGAATTGGCATTGCGCTGGCGTGCGCGCAGGCACGGGCATATCGACTAGTGCCAGTAGACCATTGGGCGTTTTGAGTTCGGAGAGTTGCGCAAAAAGTGCATCGTCTAATTGCGTTTTAGGTAATTCAGCGCAGCGAGACAACAAGGATTTAATCTCGGAATTTTGACCTGCTTGCTCATTGAAAAGCAGATGCAAAGGTTGACGACCACTGTCCAAAAAAGCGTGCAACAGATGCGTACCATCTAGTAGTGTTTGCCCTAGCGCGCCCCGCTCACGCGCAGAGCTAGAAAGTTTAAGCAGCGACTTAAAGAATGGATTGTCGCGTGAGGTAATGCGCTTAAATTCGGACATTAAGATTCGTGATTGCCGCTTTGATCCAACAAGCTACCCATTTCTGCCAAGGCAGGTAATTCGCTCAAGGTACGTAAGTTGAGGTCGTCCAATAATTGTTGCGTGGTGGCAAACAGTTCGGGCTTGCCTGGGGTATCACGTGTGCCGATGACTTCAATCCATGACCGCCCTTCCAATGTTTTGAGCACTTGCGGTGACACATTCACACCGCGAATATCTTCAATATCACCGCGCGTCACAGGTTGACGATAGGCAATAATCGCCAGTGTTTCCATCACCGCGCGCGAATAGCGCGGCGGCTTTTGTGGGTTGAGTTTGTCTAGATATTCTTGCAACTCTGGACGCGAACGAAAGCGCCACCCAGTCGCCACACGATTTAATTCAATACCGCTGTCGGCATATTTTTTAGCTAGCTGGCGCAATACTTCTTCAATAAAAACCGTCTCTAGTGGCGTATCACTTAAGCGTTTTAATTCGGTGATATTCAAAGGCTCTTGGGATGACATGAGAGCCGCTTCAAACACGCGTTTAAGCAACACGATGTCCACTGCGTGTTCCGCTTCAACCACGGCAGTGGCCGACTCATTCGACGGTGATGGCGCGACTAGTTCGGACATAAATTTTCCCCAACGTTTCAGTTTGCGTAATCTCGACCAAGGATTCTTTTGCCAACTCTAAAATGGCGATGAAGGTCACCACCAACATGGGAATGTTGGCATCACTTTCAAATAAACTTTCAAACGGCACAAAATCGGTATCGCGCAATTGGCGTAGCACTTTGGTCATCTGTTCGCGTACGGATAATTCTTCGCGGCGCACCTTGTGATGCGCATTGATTTTGGCGCGCGTGAGCAAAGCCAACCACGCACTGCGCAAATCTTCCACACTCACATGGGGTAGACGTTCTACTACGGCATGCTCAATCAACACCTGCACTAATTCATAGTCTCGCCCAGCTTGCGGCAACTCATTAAGCTGATGCGCAGCGGCTTTCATTTGCTCGTATTCCAGCAAGCGGCGCATCAACTCGGCGCGTGGATCTTCTTCGCTTTCTGCGCCGCCTTGTTTAGGCGGACGCGGCAATAACATGCGTGACTTAATCTCAATCAGCACCGCCGCCATCAACAGATATTCTGCGGCCAACTCCAAGCGATTATTCTGCATCAACTCGATGTAACCCATATATTGCTGGGTAAGTTGCGCCATCGGGATGTCGAGCACATCGAGATTGTGTTTGCGAATGAGATACAACAACAGATCAAGCGGGCCTTGAAAAGTGGCCAGCACAACTTCCAACGCATCAGGTGGAATATACAAATCCAGCGGCATCTCCATCATCGGCAAGCCATGCACATGGGCTACCGGCGTGGACATGGGAAGGGGGATTTGTTGGTCGGATTCAAGCATTATTTGTAATCCAACCCCATCGCTTCGCGCACATCACGCATGGTTTCTTGCGCCATCTTGCGTGCCTTCTCGTTGCCGTCAGCAATGATGTTACGCACCAAGCTAGGATCATCTAAATACAGTTGCGCACGTTCGCGCATGGGCTTTTGCTCTTCCAACACGGCTGCAATCACGGGTTGTTTGCACTCGATACAGCCAATGCCTGCGCTGGTACAGCCTTGCTGCGCCCATGCTTTAGTCGCTTCGTTGGAATACACCTGATGTAACTGCCACACTGGGCAACGATCTGGATTGCCGGCATCCGTACGGCGAATGCGTGCGGGGTCGGTTGGCATAGTGCGTATCTTCTTTGTCACCTCGGCTTCATCTTCACGCAAGGTAATGGTGTTGTTGTAAGACTTGGACATCTTTTGTCCGTCCAAGCCAGGCATCTTGGAAGCGGCGGTGAGCATGGCTTGCGGCTCGGACAAAATCATCTTGCCGCCGCCTTCAAGGTAGCCAAATAAACGCTCGCGGTCGCCGTGGCTTAAGCTTTGTTGCTCATCCAACAGTGACTTGGCCGACTCCAACGCCTCGTCATCTCCTTGCTCTTGATAACGTGTGCGCAGATCGACATACAACTTGGATTTCTTGCCGCCCAATTTCTTGATGGCCGCTTCCGCCTTTTCTTGGAAGCCGATCTCTTTGCCGTAGATGTGATTGAAGCGGCGCGCGATCTCGCGGGTGAATTCGATGTGCGGCACTTGGTCTTCGCCTACCGGCACTTGAGTAGCGCGGTAGATGAGGATGTCTGCGCTCTGCAACAGCGGATAGCCGAGGAAACCATAGGTGCTGAGGTCTTTGCCCGACAACTTTTCTTGCTGATCTTTATAGGTCGGCATGCGTTCCAACCAACCTAGCGGCGTGATCATCGACAGCAACAGATGAAGTTCGGCGTGTTCTGGCACTTTAGATTGGATGAACAACGTAGCATGCGCAGGATCAACGCCCGCCGCCAACCAATCCACCACCATGTCCCAAACCGACTGTTCGATGATTTGTGGATTGTCGTAATGGGTGGTCAACGCGTGCCAGTCGGCCACGAAGAATAGGCACTCGAACTCGTGCTGCATCTTCACCCAATTTTTCAACACACCATGGTAATGCCCCAAGTGCAAACTACCGGTGGGACGCATCCCAGATAAAACGCGATCAGCAAACATAATTCGACTTCACCATCAGAAAATAAAATTGATCAATTTCAGCATCAGCAACACAGGAGGGGTAAGTATCCAACCCAACACAGGTGTAATCGCCAACCCGATTAAGATAAACATGCCGTACGGTTCAATGCGCGACAGTTGATACGCTTGGCGATGCGGCAATAGGCTGACTGCAATACGCCCTCCATCCAGTGGTGGCATCGGCAACAGGTTCAACACCATCAGCACCACGTTAATTTTAATGCCTATTTGCGCCATCTCTAGGAGCGGCTCGGCAAAATAACTGCCCGGAAACATCCACGCCAACTTGGCAATCAAGCCCCAGCACAAAGCCATGAATAAATTAGAAGCCGGCCCTGCCAACGCCACCCACAACATATCTTGCTTGGGACGGCGCAATGCGCCGAAATTGACGGGGACAGGCTTTGCCCAACCAAACAAAATGCCACCCACTGCCAAGGTCAGCAGGGGTAACAAGATGGTCCCAACGGGATCGATGTGACGCATCGGATTGAGCGAGATACGCCCCTGCTGATACGCCGTCATGTCGCCAAAATGACGTGCTACATAGCCATGCGCCGCCTCATGCAAGGTGATCGCGAACAGCACAGGGATGGCTGCAATCGCAATAAGTTGAATCAGTTGATTGATTTGATCCATTAGTTTTCGAGTCCGAAGGGGGCAATGGCGCCGCGCCCTGCTCGTACCAACACGGGGGTGTCACTGGTTAAATCAATCACCGTGGTGGGGTCGATACCCACCGCTCCGCCCTCAATGATGAGGTCAACTTGACGCTCTAAACGTTCGCGAATCTCATCCACATCCGTCAGCGGAAAACTCGCGTCAGGCACAATCAAAGTGGAACTCAACAAAGGCTCGCCCAACTCTTCCAGCAACGCCAAGGCAATCGGATGATCGGGAATGCGCACCCCAACGGTGCTGCGTTTCGGATGTTGCAAGCGACGCGGCACTTCTTTGGTGGCTTCCAGAATGAACGTGTAAGAACCCGGCGTGTTGTTCTTGAGCAATCGAAACTGGTTATTGCTCACGCGGGCATAGGTGGAAAGCTCGGACAAATCTTTACACACCAAGGTCAGGTGATGCTTGTCATCCAAGCCGCGAATCTGGCGGATTCGTGTTACCGCCTCTTTATCGTCCAAGTGGCAACCCAGCGCATAGCCTGAGTCAGTGGGATAAACAATCACCGCCCCCTCACGCAACATAGTGGCGGCCTGCTTAATGAGGCGTGGCTGCGGGTTGTCTGGGTATAGAGCGAAGTATTGCGTCATTCAGCAGCTTTCAATTCAGGTGGCGTTTGTGCTGGCACATTATCCCAAGCTTCCCACACAGGACGACTACCCAAAGGCAGGTCAGGAAGGCGACCTAGATCACGATAACTTTCGCCGGGTCCATGAAAATCTGAACCACACGAACACAGCAAATTAAATTCAGCGGCATAACGTGCGAACTCAGCATATTGCGGTGGCGTATGACTGCCGGTCACTACCTCAACCGCGCCACCGCCCAAGGCCACGAACTCACTCAACATCTCGTGCATGGTCTTTTTGCCCATGCTGTTTTTGCCAATCATGTAGCGCCCGGGATGCGCCACGACAGCGATGCCACCGCTGGCTTTAATCCACGCAATCGCATCGCCCAACTGTGCCCACTCATGCGGCACGTAACCCGGTTTACCACTGGCAAGGTAACGTTTGAACACGCTCTTCACATCCTTGCAATGCCCCGCTTCCACCAGATAACGTGCGAAATGGGTACGCCCAATCATGTTCGGATTGGTGGTGAATTTGTAAGCACCCTGCATCACGCCACTGATACCGATTTTCGCTAATTCGTCTGACATCTTCTGCGCACGCAAACCACGTCCCGCACGCACACTTTGCAAACCGACCACCAAGGCCGGATGGTTTGGATCGATGTTCAACCCAACAATGTGCAGTGTATGTTTGCGCCATGACACAGAAATTTCTACGCCATTGATAAAGCGCATGCCGTGCTGAAGGGCAACCGCGCGCGCCTCGTCCAAACCATCCGTGTCATCGTGATCGGTCAACGCCAACATCGTCACCCCACGTTCTGCCGCACGCGTCACAATCTCTGTCGGCGTGAGCGTGCCGTCAGAAGTAGTGGAATGACAATGCAGGTCGAAATTTAACAAACAGACACCTCTAAAACTTCCGTCATTCCGGCGCAGGCCGGAATCCAGCTCGACAAAAAATTGCTTGCACAGCAAGCGCCCATCACAAAAGCATGCTGAATAAAATCACTGGATTCCGACCTACGCCGGAATGACCTGCTTGGCTTAAGCATCCCCGCCGCCCTTCTTCATCACTTTGCCTTCTTCCGCACGTTTGCGACGTACCTCTTTGGGGTCGGCAATCAGCGGGCGATAAATCTCAATGCGGTCTTTCTCGCGCAGCACCACATCGGGCTTGCTCAATTTGCTGAAGATGCCGAACTTACTTTTTACAACATCAATCTCGGGGTGCTTGGCTTGGATGCCCGATAACTGCACCGCCTGCCCCAATGTCGTGCCTTGTGGCACGTCAAAGGTCAGCAGCGTTTGCTTATCTGGCAAGGCATAAACCAATTCAACGGATATTTTTGAGGATGTCATTTCGTTACATAAACCTTTTCGGCGCGCTCAATGAACGCTTCAACAAAACTGCTCGCTATCTTGTGAAATACAGGCCCAACCAACTTTCCCAACAACACGCTGGAAAACTCGTAATGCAAGCGGAACGCTATTTTACAGGCAGTGGGGGACAAGGCGACAAAAAGCCATTCCCCATCGAGCTGTTTGAAAGGACCATTCAGTAACTTCATATCAATTCGATTCGGAATCGAACGCACATTGCGCGTACTAAAACTCTGTTTCACCCCGTGATAATCAATGCGCACGGTGGCATGCATCACCTCGCCCGCCAGACTGTCCACACTTGCACCGCCACACCATGGCAAAAACGTGGCGTAGTCTTCCACATCATCAACCAACTTGAACATCTGCTCCGCGCTGTAGGGAACAATTACTGTCTTCTCAACTAATGCCATCGCTTAAAACACCCTTTGCAAAGCCCGCCAATCAAAGGCTGGTAGAATATCTCAACACACCGCAAAACTCATCTATTTCCAATGCCAATCAGGAATGAGTGAGGAAATCAACGCGGCTTCACCGCAGAAATTGAATCGAAATTATGAGCATTATTCAAAATAAAAAAGCCTTCCACGAATACTTCATCGAAGAAAAATATGAGGCAGGACTCATGCTGCAAGGCTGGGAAATCAAAGCCATCCGTGAAGGTCGCGTGCAACTCAAAGAAGCCTACGTCACCAGCAAAGGAAATGAATTCTTCCTGTTCGGCTCACACATCAGCCCGCTCACCAGCGCCTCCACCCACATCATCCCCGACCCCACCCGCACCCGTAAGTTGCTGCTCAACAAAAACGAGATAGATAAACTCATCGGCAAAGTACAACGCGCCGGCTACACCATCATGCCGCTCAACATGCACTACAAAGGTGGACGGGTGAAGCTAGACATTGGCCTGGCCAAGGGTAAGAAAGAACACGACAAGCGTGCCACTGAAAAAGAACGTGAGTCGAAGCGCGAAGCCGCAGCAGCGATGAAAAAGGAACGGCGATAGTTGTTAGGGCGGACCGCAGCCAATTACGGACTGTCAGAATATTTTGTTTCGTCTTGCATAAAATATTGAGAATGCTATGCCAACAAAAATCTCTGTTTATATAGCCACTAGCTTGGACGGGTATATCGCCCGGCCAGACGGTAGCCTAGATTGGTTAGATCAGGCGAATTCAGAAGTGCCCCCTAGCGAAGACTGTGGTTACCAAGCATTTATGAATAAAGTAGACGTATTGGTAATGGGAAGAAATACTTTTGAAAAAGTTCTAACTTTCGGGGATTGGCCGTATGCGAATAAAAGGGTCGTTGTAATTTCTAGTTCGTCAGTAGTGGTTCCTGATACCCTCAAAAAAATGGTCACAACTTCAAATGAAGCGCCGCGCGTTTTATTTAATCGACTTAGTAACGAAGGCGCAAAGCATCTTTATGTTGATGGTGGTTTGACTATTCAACGATTTTTGCAAGATGGGCTAATTGACGAAATCACCGTCACAGTTATTCCTGTGATGTTAGGTAAAGGTATTCACTTGTTTGGTTCGCTAGCCAAAGATATCTGGTTCAATCACAAATCAACAATGACATATCCCTTCGGTTATGTTCAAAGCACTTATGAAAGACGTAGTTGATTGACCGCTACGGGTTAATTAACTGTCTCTCACTTAAAAAATTATGCGCCTACTTTTCATTCTAATCACCCTCTTTTCCTTACCCATTCACGCACACTCGAAAGGACTCCCTATGTCTGATACGAAACAAATTGCTTATCTTTCCGGCGGCTGTTTTTGGGGGATGGAGGAGTTAGTACGGCAGATTCCCGGGGTGACTGAAACCGAGGTGGGGTATACGGGGGGCGATGTGCCGAATGCGACTTATGACATAGTGAAGATGGGGCGCAGCGGGCATGCGGAGTCGCTGAAGATTGTGTTTGATTCCAAGCAACTCACCTACCGTCATTTGTTGTTTGAGTTTTTCCGCATGCACAATCCCACCACGCGTGACCAACAGGGGAATGATCGTGGAACGCAATATCGTTCAGCGATTTTCTATGTGGATGAGGAACAGAAAAGGACAGCCGATGCTGTGATTCAAACGGTGGATGCTTCAGGAGAATGGAAAGCGCCCGTGGTCACACAAGTCGTGCCATTCAAGACATTCTCCCGCGCTGAGGATTACCATCAAGATTATCTAGTGAAACATCCTAATGGCTATACCTGCCACTCGATTCGCCGCTTTAAGTTGGGCGAGTAAGTTTCGACTTTAAATAACTCGCTCGCCACCTTTTTGTATGGAAACAACTTCTTGTCCGATTGTATTTAGAGCTCTCGAATAAAATTATCGGCAAAGTAGCGATTGCCAATTTTGTTCTCTAAATACTGAGCATTTCCAGCTCCAAAATAGATATTGAGATACTGGTGCGAGCTGACACCTATATTGCCAACAGCTTGATGCGACCGAGTCATTGCTGAAACAATTTGTCCATTAGGCGCGTATTCAATTAACGCATTGTCCAAGCCAATCCACTCACTCGTATTTTTATCATGTTGCAAATAGAAGTGTTGATCCAGCATCGAATTAATCATCTCCCCCAAAGCAGGCTTGTAAAGTTTGACTACACTGTTGCGAGATTTTGCAAAGGCGACATAACGTTGAGCGACTTCATCGTTTAGCGGTGAATATGAATAAACCTCCATTGCTTGCATCATGGATTGAAAATTTCCTGTCTGATACATAGGCTGACGCACTGTAAATGAAGACAGGGATAATTTTTGGAACTGGAAGCCCTTGGCCTTTACAACTAACTCTTTGTTCAGCCCTTCTTCTTTGCCGTCTTCAGACAGAAAGTAGAATTGATCAACAAGCGATTTGTCCGTGACTTTTTGATACGCCTCTAAACGCTGTTTTGAAAAATCAAAAGCGTCAGCGAGATTGTCAAAAAAACCTGCGTGACTATTCGTGGCGTAACTGGAACAAGCCAACATAACTGCAAAGAAATACGTTTTAACGTGTCGAGCAAATTGCATGATTAGTCTCCCTTAAGTAAAAAACACCCCTAGCCAATGAATAACTCGTCATAGGCTGGGGGCGTGTGATGGATGTAAGTTGAATTAAATTTTCTTGGCGATACCAAAACCAAGCGCTCCTGGTGCCGTATCGTAATTGACCCACGCTCCAAATGAATCCGTAATTTGGAAAATAATCCCACCATTTAGATTCGAGCCAGAGTTGGTATTTTTAGTTTGCATCGTTTGACCAAAAGATTTGTATTCACCACTGGCGATAGAGTAACCAACCCCTGCATAGCCATAAATACGCTCGGTTACTTTTGTAGTCGCACCGACATTCATAATGGTGTAGCTGTAATGAAAATTTGAGCTTCCAGATGAATCCACTAGGTTGACTGTCATTCCGCCACCAATATACCAATCAACGCCCAATTCCTGTTCTGGCGTTTTGGCATAGATGACAGTCAAGTAGTTGGTTTTTTCGAACGTATAGCCGTCAATAATGCCCCCTTTTGCGCTGGGTGCGTAACCAAGACCTATAAAACCCTCTGCCACTGCGCTACACGAGATCAAGCTCAATGCTACTGTTGCAATAATTTTCTTCATTCCCCAAACCTTTTACGTTGATTAAATTACGAAATGCATGAATGCACACAACTTTTTCGTTCGAATGAAAGTCGCAACCTTCAGCATCAAACGCAAAGTGTGATTTTAATTTGTAATACGACCAAAATCAAACTCAAAGTGTGTGGATTGACATGGGGCAGTCGTCAAGACTTCGCCCATGCAAAAACAATCTCAAAAGTGTGGTGCGCAATTGCTGTTTGCCAGCAATTTGAAGCGTATTCGCTTGGATAAAAATCTGACGCAAGAGAATGTTGCGGAAGGTGCTGGATTGCATACAAACTACATCAGTTCAGTAGAGCGCGGGCAACGGAATATCTCCATCAACAATATTGAACGCATTGCCTGTGCACTGGGTGTTTCCATGCAAGAAATGCTTACAGAATCGAATAGTTTAGCTACGACTGCCATTAAGCTAAAGCGATGACTCAAACGGCGGATGCGTCAGGAGATATAAAAATATCGAGTAGTGAAGGCTCGATTCGCCGCTTTAAGTTGGGCGAGTAGATTCTTTTAGCCACGTCATACCTGCGCAGGCCGGTATCCAAACAATTCAAATATCCTTGCGAAGTGGGCCTGAAATTAACTTTTGTCTGCTTTGCAGTGTTTGTTTTTTGCTGAATACCGGCCTACGCCGGTATGACGAATTTCTGGGCTAATACAAAATCGTGGTTATTCCTTCAGCTTAAACGCCAATGCCTCACGCACGGGTCTGAAGCTACGTCGATGGACTTCAGATACGCCATGCTCATGCAAGGCGGTTAAGTGTGCGGTGGTGGGATAGCCTTTGTGTGCATCGAAGCCGTATTGCGGATATTGCGCATGCAGCTTCAACATGAGTTCGTCGCGCGACGTTTTAGCGAGGATGGAGGCCGCAGAAATCGCAGCTACTTTGCTATCACCTTTCACAATGGCTTGGCTGGGGATACCTGTTTGCGGGCAATACAAGCCATCGACTAAAACTTGATGCGGCTGAATGTGCAAAGCTAATACAGCACGACGCATGGCTAACAGCGTGGCTTGCAAAATGTTGAGTTGGTCTATTTCGTCCACTTCTGCATAGGCCACTGCCCACGCTAAAGCGCGTTCGCGAATGAGCGGGGCGAGTAAGTCGCGTTGCTTTTCAGATAGTTTTTTGGAATCGGCGAGACCTGCAATGGGGCGCGCAGGATCGAGAATGACCGCTGCTGCACTGACCGGCCCAGCCAATGGCCCGCGCCCTGCTTCATCTACGCCACAGATGAGCAACAATTCACTCATTGTAAATACGGCAGAATGGCGGCAGCGGCTTTTTGCGCGGTGTTTTGGCGTAGGGTGTGATGCATGTCGCTGAACACCTCTTCTAACTCGGCGACCGCATTTTTGTCGTTCACCAAATTGAGCAAGGCTTGCGCGATATTTTCTGGCGTTGCATCGTCTTGCAATAATTCTGGGACCACAAATTTACCCGCCAAAATGTTGGGTAAACCTACCCACGGTTGATATTGCTTGCGCTTGGAAATCCAATAGGTGAGCGCAGGCATTTTGTAGGTGATGACCATAGGACGCTTGAGTAGCGCGGCTTCTAGCGTGGCCGTACCCGATGCAACCAACACGCCATCGGCGGCAATCATGGCGTCGTGCGCGTGCCCAAACAACAAGGTGATAGGCAGTTGTTGCGCTTCCAGTTTCCACAATACTTCTTCAAAAATGTTGCGCGTTTCACGGCTAACCAGCGGCACGAGAAATTGTGCGTCAGGTTGTTTCTGCAAAATCAGCTTGGCGGTTTCAATATATGTTTGCGCCAAATGACGCACTTCGCTCTGCCGACTGCCCGGCAGAAAGGCAAACACTTTTGCGTTACGCGGCAGGATGCGCATTTGCTCGCGCATCTCGGCGCGGTTAGGAATAAGCGGCAAAAAGTCGGCCATGGGATGCCCCACATAAGTGACTGGCACGCCCGCTTTTTCGTAGAGTGGCGCTTCAAATGGGAACAAAGCCAGAATGTGCGAAACCGCTTGTTTGATTTTGTGCATGCGCTCTGCACGCCATGCCCAGATGGAGGGGCTGACGTAATGCACGGTGGGAATGCCGCGTTGTTTGAGTGCTAATTCCAAATCGAGATTGAAGTCTGGAGCGTCCACGCCAATGAATAAATCAGGCGGCTGTGCAATAAGTTGCTCACGTAACTGACTGCGAATACCGACGATTTCGCGGTAGTGGCGCAGCACTTCAACATAGCCACGCACCGCCAATTTTTCCATAGGGAACAGCACTTGCATGCCCGCGCTTTGCATCTTGGGGCCGCCAATGCCGATGAAACGCACATTGGGCTGTGCCGCTTTAATGGCGATCATTAACAGGCTACCCAGCATATCGCCCGAGGCTTCACCCGCCACCATGGCGATGGTTTTAATTTTTTCAGACATGAATTATCGAGCCAGAGAGGAAACGAATTGCGGTGCAAATTTCATATTAACGAACGATGCCGCGTTGCGAGCGGTTTAGAAAGTCTGCCATGAGTTTTAACTCTGGATGTTCAGCCAACTGTGCGTTGATTTGCGCTTTGGCTTCATCCAACGTCAATCCGGATTTGTACAATGTCTTGTAAGCGCGCTTGATGGCCATCACTGCGGTGCTCGAAAATCCGCGACGCTTCAAGCCTTCCGAATTCGTACCATGTGGCGCAGCAGGGTCGCCCGCCACCATCACATAGGGCGGAATATCTTGTCGTAACACACTACCCATGCCCGTAATGACGTGTGCGCCAATCTGGCAGAACTGATGCACGGCCGTAAAACCACCCAAGATGGCAAAGTCATCCACGATGACATGTCCCGCCAATTGCGCGTTGTTAGCAAAGATGGTGTTGTTGCCCACGTGGCAATCATGCGCGAGATGCACATACGCCATGATCCAGTTCTTGTTGCCAATGCTGGTTACGCCGCCGTCTTGTACCGTACCTAAATTGAAGGTACAGAATTCGCGAATCATGTTGTCATCGCCAATTTCTAAACGCGTCGGCTCGCCCGCATACTTTTTGTCCTGTGGAATTTCACCCAAGGAACTGAATTGAAAAATGCGGTTGTTTTTGCCCATACGCGTGTGACCATTGATGACCACATGCGGACCTATCGTTGTACCCGCACCAATTTCGACATGCTCACCAATGAGGGTGTACGCCCCAACTTGAACGTCATCAGCCAACTTGGCGTTGGGGTGAATAATGGCGGTGGGATGACGCAGGCTGTCCATTATTTTTCCTTCAGCGTGCAAATCAATTCTGCTTCAGCAGCAATTTGTCCATCCACTTCCGCAGTGCCTTTGAATTTGAACATGCCGCGACGGCTCATGGTCATTTCCATTCTGAAAATGAGTTGATCGCCAGGCGAAACAGGACGCTTGAAGCGCGCGTTATCAATGCCCACAAAGTAGTAGACCTGACCGTCATGGGGCTTGGTTCCCGCCGTCTTAAAAGACAGTAACGCAGATGCCTGCGCCATCGCTTCAATCACCAGCACACCTGGCATCACGGGATGATGCGGATAGTGTCCCGGGAAAAATGGCTCGTTAATCGTCACGTTTTTCAAGGCCACAATACGCTCACCAGGAATCACTTCGAGTACGCGATCAATCAGCAAGAAAGGATAACGGTGCGGCAAATGCTCTAATACTTCATGGATGTCCATTGTGATACTCATGACTTCTCTCCTTTGATTGATTCAATTTCTTTTTCTAATTTTTTTACGCGTTTGACTAGGCTATCCAAATGGCGCACATGTACTGCATTACTGCGCCACTCATCACTCTTGCTAAAGGGGTAAATGCCCGCATAACTACCTGCCTCAGAAATGGATTTACCCACCAAAGTGAAAGAGGCAATCTCAACATGATCGGCAATTTGCAGATGCCCTAAAATGCCTGCGCTACCGCCAATGCGGCAATACTGACCAATCGTTGTACTGCCCGCAATGCCTACGCACCCTGCGATGGCGGTATGTGCACCGACGCGTACGTTGTGGGCGATTTGGATTTGGTTATCCATCTTCACCCCTTCTTCAATGACGGTGTCTTCCAGTGCGCCACGATCAATAGTGGTGTTCGCGCCAATCTCGACATCATCGCCAATCACTGCGCGTCCGATTTGCGGAATCTTCAGCCAGCGCCCTTCTTCCATCGCAATACCAAATCCATCCGCACCGATAACTGCACCTGCATGCAAAATGACGCGACTGCCCACCACACAGTGATGATAAATAGTGACGCGCGGATATAAGCGGGTGTGTTCGCCGATAGACGCATGCGCGTCAATGACACAGCCTGCCATCACCACACTGCCCGCACCAATACTCACCCCGTCACCAATCATCACTAACGCAGCAATCTCGGCCTGGGGTGAAATTTTTGTGTTGCGGCCAATCACCGCAGAAGGATGAATGCCCGGAACACAGGCAGGTAAGGGATTCAGGTGTGCCGACAATTTGGCGAAATAAGAATAAGGATTAGCGCACACGATACGCGGCAGTGTGGATGCATCGGCATCGGCTTCAGACAGGATAAGCGCGGACGCTTGGCTAGCATCGAGTTGCTTACGATATTTAGCATTGGCGAGGAATGCAATCTGGCCACTTGTTGCATGCGCCAAGGTGGCTATCTGACTAATTTGTGTATCGGCATCGCCCAGCACGCGCCCACCAAAAAGTGCCACGAAGTCCGATAGTCGGTAAGCAGGATTCATACGCGTGTACTGTTTAAGCAATTATTTAGGGCTATCCTCTGCATCATTCGCGAGGTATTTCAAGACACGATCAGTAATGTCAATTTGCGGATTACGATACACCGCTTCTTGCAAAATTACGTCGTATTGCTCACTCTCGGCAATGGCTTTAATCGCTTTATCTGCCTTGGCTAAAATTTGCGCGAGCTCTTCGTTTTTACGCAAATTCAAATCTTCTCGAAATTCACGTTGCTGCGTTTGCAATTGCAAATTGAGGCTTGCCAATTCACGTTCTTTGATGCGCTTATTGGAATCAGAAATTTTACTGCTGTCTTTTTCTAAACTCTCTTGCAATTGCGCAGCTTGCTTGGCGATTTTTTTGATTTCGGCATCGCGAATCAAAAATTCCTTTTCAATTTTCTTTTCTGCGCGTACCGCCTGCTCCGACTCGCGCATGATGCGTTCGGTATCCACAAACCCCAGTTTGAATTCACCCGCTTGAGTCGCGCTCACGCAGCCAGCCAAAAGCACCAACACACCCATCAGTTTTTTCATTTCAACGCCTCCTATACATCACGTGCGCAGCAAAGCAACGTTAAAACATCCCGCCCATCGAAAATTGAAAATTTTGCAATTTATCTTGTGCCTGGCTATTTAACGCTTCCGCCCAACTCAACTGAATAGGCCCTGCGGGTGACAGCCAAGTTAAACCAGCGCCCGCAGAATAACGCATTCCAAGCGAAGACGGCAGCAAAGCCGTGCCGCCGTAGACTGCGCCGCCATCCACAAATAAGCTCAAACGAATCGATTTTTCTTTCTCCATGCCCGGAATTGGGAATAACAACTCTGCATTGCCTACTACACGCTTATCTCCACCAATCGAATAATTGCTGGTATCTCTTGGGCCGAGTGAGCTGTAGTCATAACCGCGCACACTGCCGGTGCCGCCGGCGTAAAAATTCTTGAAGAAGGGCAAGGGCATGCCGCCATAACCCGATGCGCCACCCACATCTCCATTTAAGCGTAGCGTTACGTTATGACTGACCGGGTAGAACCATTGTTGCGTGTAGTTTAATTTGTAGTAGCGTTGCCCTGAAACAGGCAGAGAAGCCTCAATCGAAGCGCGCTGCGTTGCTCCATCTGTCGTGTACATCGCACTATCACGGCTATCTCTTGACCAAGCAATTGTGCCCACCACGTTTTGGTTAGTTGCACCAAAGGTATTCACGTAATCAATAAATCGTTGCGGACTTATGTCGGTTAAGGTGATTTTTGTATTTTCTAAAGCCAGTCCGTAATGGAACGATTCTTCATCGCTAATCGGCACGCCATAACGCACGCCACCACCAAAGGTATCGGATTTATATTGGCTCACCGAAATCGTGGTGGCATTCGATTTTCGATTGTAAAGATCGAAGCCTCGGCTAATACCATCATCGGTGTAGTAAGGGTTGGTGTAGGAAATCGAATAAACTTGGTTGACTTTACTGGTATTGATTTGCGTGGATAAATAATTACCCGTACCAAACAAATTCGATTGCGTCACGCCGCCCATAAAGGTCAGGCCTTCATTATCACTAAAGCCCGCCCCCGCTTGAAAGTTGCCTGTAGCTTTTTCATCAATCGCCAGGTTCAAATCCAGCTGATCAGTGGTACCGGCTACTGGTTGCGTTTCAATGTTCACGCCACTAAAAAATCCCAAACGGTCAATACGTAGTTTAGAGGCTTTGATTTTGGAGGTGGCAAACCAGCCCCCTTCCATTTGACGAAATTCGCGGCGAATCACTTCATCGCGCGTTTTGTCATTGCCCGACACATTGATGCGGCGCACATAAGCGCGCTGCATAGGGTCAATCATGTAGGTGAACGCGACTTGATGTTTTTCTTTGTCAATTTCAGGTACAGGATTCACATTGGCAAAGGCATAACCATCTTCACCCAAGCGCTCGCTGATTTTGCTCGATGCTTGCATCAGTACTTCTCTAGAGAATACATCGCCCGCTTGAATCGGAATCAATTTGCGCGCCTCCTCCGCTGTGATACCGCCTTTCGCGGTCACCACTTTCACATCGCTCACCGAGTATTTTTCACCTTCAGTGAAATTGAGCGTGATATAGATGTCTTTCTTATCAGGGGATATCGACACTTGCGTCGAATCAATCGCAAAATCCATATAGCCCGAATTCAGATAAAGGCTACGCACACCTTCTAAATCAGCGGCCAACTTTTGCTTGGAGTATTGGTCGTTATTGGTGAACCAAGTGAATAGGCCAGGCGTAGTGAGTTTCATCACATCCAATATGTCGTCTTCTGAATACGCTTGATTACCCACGATATTGATTAGACGAATTTTAGAGGCCTTACCTTCAATGACATCAAAGCTCACCGAAACGCGATTGCGTTCCAACTCTTTCACAGTGGTAACTACCGCCACTGCATATTTGCCACGCGCCACATATTGACGTTTCAGTTCGTGTTCAGATTTATCTAGTGCCGCTTTATCAAAAATACGACCTTCAGCCAGCCCCACTGCTTTCAAATTATCGCGTAGCTGATCTTTAGGAAAATCTTTCACACCGTTGATTTCAACGCTGGCAATGGTTGGGCGCTCTAGTACCTGTACCACCAGCACACCGTCCTCGTTTAAGAGTTTGACATCTTTGAAAAATCCCGTGGCAAACAACGAGTGCAAAGAAGCCGTCACGCGCGCATCGTCTAAAGTATCGCCCACCTTAACGGGTAAATAGCTAAATACCGTGCCTGCTTCTGTACGCTGAATGCCTTCTACGCGAATGTCTTTAATGACGAATGGTGCCGCTGCCCATACAGAAGTTGCAAACAGCAGCGGCAATACACCGACTAATTTTCTAAAATTCATTGTATTTTTAACCCGAAATCAGGCGGCTTATGTCATTAAAAATCGCGAACGCCATCATGGTAACCAAAAGCGCGATGCCCACCTTCTGTCCAGCTTCCCACAGCGTTTCGGAGACTGGACTGCCCTTCAAAAATTCGACGGCATAATACAGCAAATGTCCCCCATCCAATAAAGGGATGGGGAGCAAATTGAGCACGCCTAAACTAATGCTAATTAAGGCCAAAAATCCAATGTATGCCCCCAAGCCGAGCTGTGCCGATTGCCCTGCGTAATCCGCAATCGTAATCGGACCCGATAGATTTTTAAGAGACACTTCCCCCATCACCATTTTGCCCATCATCTTCAAACTGATGATGGATGTTTCCCATGTCTTGCGAGTCGCCTCGCGCAGTGCCATCCCCACTGGATAACGCACCTCAGTGAGCATGGCATCAAACGCAGCTTCATCAATGAAAGCGCCTGCCCCTATGCGTCCCACTTGCTTACCTGCATCGTCAAAAACATCTGGCGTGACGCTTAATTTGAGGCGCATACCCGCGCGCTCAATCTCAATATCTAACGCTTGTGCAGGATGCGCACGCACCACATTGACCCAATCTTCCCACAAGGCAAGTGGCTGTCCCGCCGCACTCAATATACGGTCATTCACTTGTAGTCCAGCACGTTGCCCTGCCCCGCCTTCTACCAGCTTACCGATGATGGGATAGACATTTGGCTGATAAGGCTTGAGGCCAAGCTTCTGCATAAAATCGCTATCCAAATCCGCCGCCGTCAGACTGCTCATCTCCAGCACGCGATATTCCAACTCGCCTTGTGGACTGCGTAATTCTAGTTGCGCACTCTTTTGTTGCAACACCAAGTCCAATAACACCCAGCGCATTTCTTGCCAGCTGGGCGTGGCTTGTGCATTGATGCTCACCACGCTGTACTGCGATTTAAGCCCTGCACTAGCAGCCGGCGACTGCGGCATGACTTCACCCAAAATAGGCTTGAGCGCAGGCACACCATACAAAAACAACACACAGTACAACGCGATGGCTAACAATAGATTCGCCAAGGGTCCCGCCACCACAATCGCCATGCGTTGCAACACAGGCTTGCGATTAAATGAGCGTGACAATTCGTGTGGCGCAACGTCAACTTCGCGTTCATCCAACATTTTGACGTAACCACCCAAGGGAATCGCTGACACTACCCATTCGGTTTCACTATTCACAAAACGTTTGGCGTAAATCACCTTGCCGAAGCCCACCGAAAAACGCAGCACTTTGACATCACACCAGCGCGCCACCCAAAAGTGTCCCAGCTCGTGGAATATCACCAACACAGCAATGGCGACGATGAAGGCAAATAGCGTCAGCATCGTGCTATCCAATCCGTTGCAGCACGGCGTGCGGCCGCATCGGCATCCAACACGTCTTGCAGTGCCGTCACCTCACACTGAGTAACGTTGCCCAATACGGCCTCAATCAAACGCGGAATGTCGAGGAAGGCAATGCGTTGTTCCAAGAAAGCAGCCACCGCCACTTCATTCGCGGCATTCAATAAAGCCGGGGTTGTGCCGCCGGCACGTAAAGCCTGATAGGCCAAGCCCAAGCAAGGGAAACGCACAAAATCGGGGGCCACAAAATCAAGCTTAGCGATTTGAAATAAGTCCAGCGGCGCAACACCTGAATCAATACGCTGTGGATAGGCCAAGGCATAGGCAATCGGTGTGCGCATATCTGGATTACCCAATTGCGCGAGCACCGAGCCATCTACATATTGCACCATCGAATGAATCACGCTCTGCGGATGCACCACCACTTGAATGTCGTCAGCAGGCACATTAAATAGCCAATGTGCCTCGATGACTTCCAAACCTTTATTCATCATGCTGGCAGAGTCCACCGAAATTTTGCGCCCCATGCTCCAGTTAGGATGCGCGCAGGCTTGGTCAGGCGTGACGTGTTGGAGTTGTGCTAGCGAGGTATTGCGGAAGGGACCGCCCGATGCGGTGAGCAAAATTTTGCTCACGCCGCTGGTGCGCATGTCACCTGTGTAATTGGCTGGCAGGGATTGGAAAATAGCGTTGTGTTCACTATCAATGGGCAGCAAGGCTGAACCGCTAGCATGAATGGCTTCCATAAATAAATGGCCTGCCAACACCAGCGTTTCTTTATTCGCCAACATGATTTTTTTGCCTGCACGGGCTGCTGCCAAAGTAGGCGGCATGCCTGCCGCACCCACAATAGCCGCCATTACCGCATCTACATTAGGCAGTGTGGCTACTTTTTCTAACGCCGCCGCGCCACACAAAACGGTGGTATCTAGCGCACTCGTTTGAATACGCACAGTCAGCCGCGCAGCCGCAGCCTCGTCTAACAACACCGCGTATTGAGGGTTAAATTGCAGGCATTGGGCGAACAACAATTCGTCTTGCTGGTTCGCCGTGAGGGCAATAATTTTGTATCGGTCCGCATGCCGTGCGACGACATCTAGCGTGCTTTTACCGATGCTCCCCGTTGAGCCTAAAACGGTTATGCCTTGCACTAGTTAATTCCTTGCAGTAGCAAGGCCAGTGCGGCGAGCGGCAAGGTTGAGGTCAGCGCATCAATGCGATCGAGCAAACCACCATGACCAGGCAACAGCGTTCCACTATCTTTCACCCCCGCTTGTCGCTTAATTGCGGACTCAAATAAATCGCCCATCACCGCCAACACCACCCACCACCAGGCGGTAATCATCAGCGCAGGTAGCATTTGTAAGCGTGAAAATTCAGCGCTAAACGTCCACACCAGAGCTACATAAATGGATACGCCGAGCATCGCGCCCGCCACGCCTTCCCATGTTTTACCGGGACTGATACTGGGCGCTAATTTTGTTTTGCCAAACTTGCGGCCCGCAAAATAAGCAGCACTATCAGCAATCCACACCAAGCCCATCACAAACAACAGCACCCACGGACTGGGTGCAGCTTCACGCAAATCAATCATGGCCAGCCCCGTGGGAATGAGCACCATCCATCCCACACACGCCATCAACACTGGCTGCTTTACTTTCAAGCCCAGCATCAACCACGCAGGCACCACTACCAACCACAGCACCGCAGAGAATAGATACACCAGCAAATGCGTGGTGAGCTGTTGCTGCGCACTGTTATTCGCATCCCACGCAAGCAAAGCGAGCATGAACACAAGCGTGATAGCCCAATAAATTTTTGCATTGCGACTGGATAACTCGGCCAAATGTGTCCATTCGGCAGTGCCTTGCATCACCATAACCAGCACCAACACTGACCACCCCAACGGCGGCAAATAAAAAAGCGCGGCCAGCAATAGCACCAACATAATAACTGCGGTAATTACGCGTGATTTAAGCATTCGATTCGCCTTTCAATTGTTCACTGGTGCGACCAAAACGGCGCTCACGTTGCTGATAAGACTGTATTGCCGAGGCTAATTCTTTGCTCCCAAAATCCGGCCATAAAATATCGGTGAAATACAACTCGGTATAGGCTAATTGCCACAGCAAAAAATTGCTGATGCGTTCCTCCCCTCCGGTGCGTATAAACAAATCCGGCTCGGGTGCGTAGTGCATGGACAAATAGGGAGTCAGCTCTTCTTCAGCAAAGGCAGCGGCACGTTCAGGGTGCGCCAAACTTAAGGCGTGCATCGCCTGTATGATGTCCCAACGCCCACCGTAATTGGCAGCGATGGTCAATGTGAGGCCTGTGTTGTTGACGGTGAGTTGTTCGGCTTGCTCGATGTATTTCACCAGCTTGATATCAAAACGAGCGCGATCACCGATGATTTTAAGACGGATATTGCTTTTGTGCATGTTGGAAACTTCCATTTCCAACATTTTCAAAAACAGCTGCATCAAAAACGAAACTTCATCCGCAGGACGTCGCCAATTCTCACTGCTAAACGCAAACAGAGTGAGATATTCAACGCCCATTTGGCGGCAAGATTTAATCATCTCGCGTACCGACTCCACACCGCGCTGATGCCCCATCACACGCGGCATGAAACGCTTTTTCGCCCAGCGTCCGTTGCCATCCATAATGATGGCGATATGACGCGGCACAACAGGAATGTCGGGGATAGCACGAGTGGAACTAAAGAATGGCAGCGCCATGATGATTGGCCTATACCGCCATCAACTCAACTTCTTTGACCTGCAATGCCTTATCAATTTCCAGCACAAAACGATCGGTGAATTTTTGAACATCTTCCTGCGCACGACGCTCGTCATCCTCACTAATCGACTTGTCTTTGAGTAACTTCTTCAATTGCTCATTGGCATCGCGACGAATGTTGCGTACGGCCACCTTGGCATTTTCAGACTCACCTTTGACTACTTTAATTAAGTCGCGGCGGCGCTCTTCAGAAAGCATTGGCATTGGCACACGAATGACATCGCCATTGGTAGATGGATTCAAACCCAAATCCGCATCACGAATCGCTTTTTCGATGGCACCAATCATTTTTTTCTCAAACGGTTGTACGCCAATGGTGCGCGCATCCATCAAACTCACGCTGGCAATTTGATTCACCTGTGTCGGACTACCGTAATAATCTACTGTCACGTGATCGAGTATGCCCGCATGCGCGCGTCCCGTGCGCACCTTGCCAAAATCCACCTTCAGCGCTTCTAGGGACTTGCTCATTTTTTGTTCAACGTTTTTTTTGATGTCAGCAATCATTTTGTTCTCCATCAATCACAGTAGACAAGCGTTCCTTCATCCTGCCCCATCACCACGCGCTTCAACGCACCTGCCTTAAAGATACTGAATACAATGATGGGTAACTTCTGGTCACGACACAAGGTAAGTGCTGTCGAATCCATCACTTTCAAATCTTTGCCAATCGCCTCATCAAAGCTGACTTTTTGATAACGCGTTGCGCTCTTATCTTTCTTCGGATCAGCGGTGTACACGCCGTCCACTTTAGTCGCTTTAATCACCACTTCGGCGTCCATCTCAACACCGCGCAAAGCAGCCGCAGTGTCAGTGGTAAAAAACGGGCTACCGATACCCGCCGCGAAAATCACTACCTTGCCATCTTCCAAATAACGCAATGCCTTGCCACGAATGAAAGGCTCGGCGACCTGTTCCAAACTCAACGCGGATTGCACACGACAGTCCAATCCAGAACGCTTCATCGCATCCTGCAAAGCCATTGAATTCATCACCGTCGCCAACATGCCCATGTAATCAGCCGTTGCCCTATCCATACCCTCGGCCGCTGGCGCGACACCTCGGAAAATATTGCCC
>JABFSI010000042.1 GCA_013140695.1 Sideroxydans sp.
CGTTTCAAATAATCACCCCGGGTACGGTAACGGTGGGTGGGAATGGGGGGGGCAGTTTTGTGCCTCCACTCAAGAATACGTCCACCTTATTGACGTCCACTCAAAATGCCATTGAGATGACGGCAGGCAGTATCACTTTTGGGAATGGCGTGGGCGCTGAAGCCGTTTCGGGAGGGATTAGTTTAGTCGCGACGGGCGCAATTGAATTAGACAACGGAGACGCGGGTGCGAGCTATCAAGCACTGGCTGGAGATATCATCATCATCAGTCAGACAGGCAACATAGATGCCCTAGGCGGTGCGGATTTGACAGCGCAAAACATCACCCTTTCTGCCGCTGGCACGCTAGATATTTACGGCTACACTTTGGGCAATATCGTTGCGACGGGCGTGGCAATGATTAACACGGGTGCGGGTTTGACTAACGTGGGGCGCGGCGACTTTAATACTGTAACGGCCAACTCTTTAGTTATAAATGCGAAGGGGCTGGTGAGCTTAGATACGATTGCCAGCAACCTTTCAATCCTCAATTCTGGCAATACAACCATCAACAACACGGGGCCATTAACGTCGGCAGTGATGACCAGTTCTACGGGTAACATTGTGCTGAATAATGTGGGGGCCGCGACGTTAGTCAATTTGGATGCGCCGCAAGGCAGTGTGACGGTGGCGACGACGGGGACGCAGGCGGATATAACGGCGCTGTCATTTATTAACGGGACTGCAGGTGTGACCCTGTTGGCCAATGGCAATTTAACTTTAAGCGGCGAGGCTTCAATTATTGCGAACAACGCGCCGGTTATATTGAGTGCGGCAGGCGGTGGATTTAAGAATATGACCTTTGCCTCCGTGCCTATTCAAACGACTGGGCTGATTAAAATTTACTCAGATTCCCCCTCGTTAAATCAACTGGGCAGCTTGCTCCCTGATTACCAGTTATTTAACTGCACTTATGCCAATGGATGTGCGGCGGGCACGCTTATTCCTGCTACGCAATTTGGTATGTATTACGCATCGCTAGATCCAACCCCGACACCTGTCCCCGTCACTCCAGTACCCGTCCCAGTAATTCCTGTACCTGTGCCAGCGCCCCCAATTACAGAACAGCCGGTAAGTAAAACTCCCATGCAGACTGTGCTACCTGAAGTGATGGGGACGTTGACTCAAGTGTTAGCCGATGTGGGCGAAGACAAAAAAGAGGAACAGCAGGCTAAAGCGTCTGGCGTGCTCGCTTTGAATGAGGAGCTAGGCGCTGAAGTCGGCGTTGATATTGAATCCCTTCCTATCTGTCGATGAGCGCTAAAACATGAAAATAAAGCTTATAAAAAAGATTGCCCCTCGCTTCACAGGATGCATCGCATTGTGTTTGCTGGGTATGGTGAGCAGCACCGCAGCGGAGCTGCCCAGCACCGCAGCGGAGCTGCCCAGCACCGCAGCGGAGCTGCCCAGTTCAACTGCGGCCACGGCAGTTGAGGATGTGCAAACTGAAGTATTGCGCTTTGCTATCCAGAATTTTGCGATGGATGGCGCAACGCTTTTGACAGCAAGTGAGCTGAATACAGTAGTGCTACCGTACACGGGGCAAAATAAAGATTTTTCAGACGTACAAAAGGCGCTTGAAGCGATAGAGGCGCTGTATTTGATGCGCGGTTATTCAGCTGTGCATGTGTTGTTGCCCGAGCAAGAATTAACCGCTGGGGTGGTGCATTTCCAAATCATCGAGGCGCGCTACGGCAATATCCTTGCCAAGGACAATCAATTCTTTAGTGAGGCGAATGTGTTGAATGCGGTGCCTTCCTTGAGAACGGGAAATCCCCCCCAAGCACAGCAGTTGGCGCGCGAACTTAAATTAGCCAATGAAAATCCTGCACGCCAGCTTAATGTGGTGCTGAAAGGCGGAGCGAAAGAGGATTTAGTGGATGCGAGTGTGTTGGTGAAAGATACTAAACCAGGGGTGTGGACGGTTAATTTGGACAACACGGGCACGCCAGAAACAGGGCGTGCAAGGTTGGGCGTTGCGTATCAGCACGCCAATTTGTTAGACAAAGATCAGCTCGGACAAATACAAATGCAAATTTCGCCCGAGCATGTCAGCCGTGTGAAGGTGGTGGCGGGAAGTTACAAGATTCCCTTGTATCAATATGGGCACAGCATTGAGGTGTTTGGCGCTTATTCCAATGTAAATTCTGTAGTAGGTGGGTTGGCTAATTTTCAGGGGGGTGGTGCGATATTAGGTACGCGCTACAACGTGCCCTTGGAACGTATTGGGGAATTTGATTCGCATGTTTCATTTGGCGCGGCTTGGTTAAATTTTAGCAAGGTGCAACTGACTAACCCACCGCCTATTACGCTATACAACCCCATCGTGGTGACCCCATTGATTGTGGCCTATGCCATGCAAGGCAAGGTGGCGCAGGGTGATTTGTTTGCGCATGCTGCGTTTGCGCTTAACTTGCCGTTGTTGGGACAGGGTAAGTCAGCAAATTTTGCGAATTATGATCAAGTGAACTTTACGCAACCATCGGCGCAGCATCAGGTATTGCGTTTTGTCTCGACGTATTCTGTACCTGTACATAAAACGTGGATGGCGCGGGCGGCTCTGACGGGGCAGGCAACAACCAATCAGCTTATTCAAGGTGAACAGATACGGTTGGGCGGCGTGGATGGCGTGCGCGGCTTTGCTGAAGGGAGTGAAGGTGGGGAGAACGGTATGAAGTTGAATTTGGAAGCCTTCGCGCCTTTGTTTGAACAAGATAAATTCAATTTACGCGGCCTCATTTTCTTTGATTGGGGTACGGCAAAGTCGAAAGCCAATTCGGCAACCGCCATTTCAGCGTTGGGCTTTGGGTTGCGTTCTACTTTTAGCGAACAGTATTCAGTGCGATTAGATGCGGGGCGCATCGTAAAAGCAGGCAATGATCCGCAACAAAAAGTGGGCAATTGGCGTTTGCATGCAAGTATGGTTGCAACGTTCTAAAAGTGAGGTGTGAAGTGAAAAATTTCTTTTTATTGTGGGGGCTGATGTTTGGCATGGCGTTGTCTGACGTAATCAGTGCCGCTGAAGTGGTTGGTAATGTGCGCTTTGTGAGCGGTGGACTGATGGCGCAACGCGTGGATGGCACAGCTAAAGTGATGGGGGCGAAAGCGGATGTTCAATTGGGTGATATGTTGGTAACAGCTTCAGATAGCTATGCACAAGTGGTGATGAACGACGGTACTAAAATGATTTTAAGACCCAGTTCAAATTTGAAAATTGAGGGCTATCAATTTAATCAGCAGGACCCCAAATCGGACAGCGCGATATTCCGTTTGTTAAAGGGCGGTTTTCGTACCGTGACGGGCTTAATTGGCAAGCGTGGCAACCCAGATGCTTACAAGTTGCGTTCATCTGGTGCGACGATTGGTATTCGTGGTACAGACTTTACTTCACGTCTGTGCGGCGCAACGGATTGCCTTGATGAAGCCTTAAAAACCCCTGCGAAAAAAATAACTCCTGCGCCTAAAGCAGTCGGACGCGTGATGCAAATTCAGGGTGAGATGTCGGCTAAAGACGTTTCGGGAAAAGTTCGTAAACTAACATTAGGTTCGCCTGTTTTTGAAGGAGATACTTTGCAGGCGGCTGCTCAATCAAATGGTGTAGTAATGTTCCGTGATGGTGGCCGTATCACCTTGCAACAAAATAGCGATTTTGTGGTGGAGGCGTTTAAGTACGATAAAAATAATGCAGGCCAGGACAATATCGCGTTGAGATTATTGAAGGGCGGCGTTCGAGTGGTAACGGGCTTGATTGGTCATGTAAATCACGACAACTATAAATTTAGATTGTCTGGTGCAACCATTGGGATACGCGGCACGGGTTTTGATGCGTGGTGTAATGGTCCCTGTGCAGATGGCTCGGCTAACTTTGGGGCGACACAAGAGAATCCTTTAGCGGGTGCAGGTGTGTTTGTTTGGTCCGGCGAGGTGGCGTTAATGAGCGCTACAGGATCAGTCAATGTGTCCGTCAATCAAGCCGCTATTATTTCGCGTGAGACAGGCAATGCGGTGCAAGTTAATTCATTACCTGACAGCATCAAAAATAATCCAGTACCCAAACCTGATAGTGTTTCTGGCGATGCGGAAAGTACTTTTGAAGAAGTCCCACGCAACGGAGAAGCCGGGGTTTATGTGTCCGTACATGAAGGGCAAGTCATTTTAGAAAATGGTGGCTCAAGATTGGACTTGGGGCAAAACGAAAGCGGTTTTACAGATGGTGCAGTCACTACTCGCTTGAGTGACACGCCTCAATTTTTACTGCGTGATAACAAACTGGATCAAATTGGGAAGTCTTCGATGTTCAATTCAGGCATTAATTCCAACGGTTGTTTAGTAGCACCTTAATTTGTTTAGTCGTGAAAAAAAGAGCGGCCAAGCTTTGCTTGGCCGCTCTTTTTTATGTGCTGCGAGTTTAATTGCCTAGTGCGACTTTTTGTTTGGAGAGGGCGGGGTTGGCGGCGAAGTAGCGTTTGATGCCGCCCAAAATAGCGCTCGCCATGCGGTCTTGGTAGTCATCATTTTGTAGACGCTTTTCTTCATCGGGATTGCTGATGAAAGCGGTCTCGACCAAGATAGAAGGAATGTCTGGTGATTTGAGAACGGCGAAACCGGCTTGTTCTACATGACCGCGATGCAGGTCGTTGATGTGCCCCACTTCGTTCAATACGTGTTTGGCGAGCTTCATGCTGTCGTTAATGGTGGCGGTTTGCGAGAGGTCGAGTAGGGTGCGTGCGAGATAAGGGTCTTTGATGGCGAGGTTCACGCCGCCAATTAAGTCGGCTTCGTTTTCTTTCTTGGCCAACCACCGCGCGGAGGCGCTAGTGGCGCCGCGTTCGGATAGTGCGAATACCGACGAGCCTCGCGCATGCGGTTTAACAAATGCATCAGCATGGATAGAAATAAATAAATCGGCATGGGCTTTGCGTGCCTTTTCAACACGTCCGACTAGTGGAATAAAATAATCTCCATCGCGCACCAATACACCGCGCATGCCGGGGATAGCATCAATTTGTGCTTTGAGTCTACGCGCGATGTCGAGCGTGATATTTTTTTCATATGAGCCGCGATGCCCGCGTGCGCCAGGATCCTCACCACCATGTCCAGCATCCACCGCTACCACGAGTACGCGGGTACTTAAT
>JABFSI010000137.1 GCA_013140695.1 Sideroxydans sp.
TATCCTGCGAGCGGGTGTTCAATCCGAAGCTGGAAGGAAAACCGGTAGTCGTCTTATCCAACAACGATGGCTGTGCGGTTGCGCGCAGCAATGAGGTCAAAGCACTCGGGGTTAAGATGGGGCAACCGTGGTTTCAGATGGAAGAGATCGCCAAGCGGCACGGCATCATCGCGTTATCCAGTAACTACACGCTCTATGGCGATATGTCTGCGCGCGTCATGTCCATTCTTTCTGATTTCTCCGATCAGCAAGAGGTGTACAGCATCGACGAGTGTTTCCTTGGGCTTTCGGGCTTTGCCCCTGAATACTTGATTTTGCATGGTCAGAAGATCAGAGCGGCAGTTAAGCAGCAGACGGGCATCCCAGTCTGCGTTGGCATCGCATCTACCAAGACGTTGGCCAAGCTAGCGAATCACTGCGCCAAGAAAGGCCGGGCGGGTTCTGATGGTGTGTGCGACTTCGGAAGATTGAAAGAGCAACAGGTATCAACTCTGTTCGCCAGCATGGAGGTGGGGGAGGTGTGGGGGATCGGTAGGCGCATCGCAGCCAAACTTCAACATCTCGGCATCCAGACCGTCGAGGATCTCCGACGAGCAGATTCAGAATACATCAGACAGCAGTTCACCATTGTTGTAGAGCGCACCGTGAAAGAACTAAACGGCATCTCTTGCATCGAGCTTGAAGAGGCAGGGCAGGCCCGACAGCAGATCATGGTTTCGAGATCATTCAGCCACCCGGTAACATCCTTCCAGGAACTCTCTGAATCAGTGGCCAGCTACACGACAACAGCAGCTGAAAAACTGCGCCAAGATAAGTCTGTTGCGGCAAGTCTCTGTGTCTTCATCCACACCAACAATTTCAAGCCAGAAGAACCACAGTACCACCCCTCGGTGGTCGTACCGTTGCCCAGTCCTACCGATGACACGTTGAAGCTCGCTCGTGCCACCTTGGAAGGGTTGAAGCGCATCTATCGGCCAGGCTACCGCTACAAGAAGAGCGGGGTGCTGCTGATGGGGTTACATCCCAAAGAACTTAAGCAGGAATCACTTTTTGACGATCCAGCAGACCAAGCTAAATCAGACGATCTGATGCAGGTCATGGATGCGATCAATCGAAGGATGGGGAAGGGCTGTGTCAGCATCGCTGCCGCTGGGATTAAGAAAGGTTGGACGATGAAACGTGAGAAAAAGAGCCCGAACTACACCCGTGACTGGGCTGCATTGCCGGAGGCGCATTAATTCAATTACCATGTTAAGTGCGCCTCACGCTGTTCTTGTCTTTCGTGAGCGAGTCCGACGTATCAATCAGCATTCGCCAGATAGCAACCGCCGGTGCAAAGAAACCGCGAGGCGTTTCTTTCGCTCCCTTGATGAAGCCCTTTACGAAGTCGTTCATCGTGCATTCTCCTTAGCCTTGAAGTTGAATATATCGCCCACCAAGTTTCGCTGAATCACCTCGGTGGTTGGTATTGCCCATTAATAAATCGGCATTCCCAACCAGACGGATATATTTCATCACGGCGCACCCAGTGTTCATTTCCATAATTCGCAACGGCAGTGGCGACTTTTATTAGCTTACCCTTAACCTCAATGACGGGGCCGCAATTACTTTCGTCACCACTAGCAACCGACTTACGAAACGCCGCTACTTGCTGCCGCTCTTTGACTTGATAGACTGCTGCTTGTTTTTCAATTAACTCAACTCTTTTTTGCTCAGCCTGAATGCTATCTAAAGCAACACGAGCTTCTTCACTGCCGGCATGAGCAGATCGTTTCAATAGTTTTTCTGCCTCTGCCTCGTTGTGATAGTTACCAACCTGAAACAATGCGAGCTTGTACAGGGCAAGTGCGTGGCCTTGAGCGGCGGCTTTCTCCATCCATTTCTCAGCCTCGATGTTGTAACTTGCCGTGCCTAGATAGAAGAGGCCACGTTGGTATTTCGCTTCAGCATTGCCGTGCTCGGCATGTTGGTCTTCGGCTAGCCTATCCTGCTCGGCTCTATTCTGCGCGGCTAACTGAGCTATGTTCCGCCCCTGAATTTCATCCAGCTTGGCCTGATAGTCATGTTCGGCCATGGCAATAAGGCCGCTCGATTGAGCAGCATCCAGCAGCTTCTGCTGATTGATTTCCGCAATGAACATTCCATCTGCGAATTCAGATAAACAGATATTGTTTCCTCCCGACTCGCGCTCATACTTCCCCAAGCTGGGGCTACATTTCCAAATGGCTGGATTATGAGTTTGAGGTGTGTAGCCATTGGGGCGATTGCCCCAAGCGTAGAGCCTTATATCTTTTTCCTTTACGTTGACTCTAATAGCTTCAACATTTTCGTTTTTTGTATCGCCATTTTTTGAGGCCACCCACTTACCCTTATTCCCAATAAGAAAATATATTTCCCAATCTCCGGAATAATCCATTCCTATGCCAAGAACACTAGAAGAGACAGAATATCCAGAGCTGCCCTCAGCCACGCTATGTGTGCATGTCATACATAGGAGGAGTAATCCCAATATTTTCGATTTCCGTGTAACCATGCGTTCCGCTCCTTGAAATTTATACAAACTTACCGCGATCAAACGTAGAGTTCACAACTTCGAAACCCCGCTGTACCGCACAACAGATCACCAGCGGTGATGGATGCGAATTTGATGCTCCAATGAAGCAACCGCGCTATCAATTGCCACATCCGTTTCAATCTGATTGCGCCGAGCTGTTACCTCTATCTTGTGGAGTATTTCCTGATGTCTGCGCTCTTCAGGCGCTAATTTTGACCACTTGTCACGCAAAGCCTTCATTGCCTCTTCGGCTTTCTTGACTGAGTTCATGTATTCAAAACGGCTATGGGCATTAAGCTTGTCCCTTTCTCTTTCGCCTCTCCTTGAGGCTGGACCAAAAACCAATAGTGCGGGGACATACCAACAGAGAATTATCAACGCGATGAATGCCAAAGATTGTTCGGCTGTTTTGAAAAGACAGAAAATGGCTACCAAACTCCACAGCACTATGGTTGGCATTGGGTTGTTGATTCTGTCGCGGACACTTTCCAAAACATCCTCTGCATATTGGGTCGTGAATGACTTCTGGGTAGTTTGAGGAGATTTGTTCGAAAACAGCTTATGCCTCTGCTCGAATACCCAGCGCAGCACTGATACGGCACCGATTGCGCACACCACCAACACAATAATTCCGATAACGATATTCATCCTAGTTGCCTCCTTTTTGCGATGTTCAAATTTAGCACAAATTGAGAAGCAAACTCCGTGGAATCAAACGCCGCAAGCATGGATTCTTCGCGGCATGGCAAAACGTAAAGCAGTCGATCTCGGAAAATCCTCAGAAGAGCAAGATCTGCGGAGCATCCTTGCGCAGAATGTTCGTCGCATTAGGCGTGAGCAGTCTCTTTCGCAGGAAGACCTGGCATTCAGGTGTGACTTAGATCGCACCTATATTTCTGCGGTCGAGCGTTGCATCTGGAATGTGTCGCTTGGGAACATCGGAAAAATTGCTCAGGCGCTTGATGTTGAGCCGTGGCAGTTGCTCATGCCCGAAAAATAGCTGACTTTCATATTGATGCCAATCAGGAGTGGGGCGAATAAAACAGTGGCGTTTGCTTACCCCATTCTTTGGATGAGGATTATGTAAGTGGCTAGGTTTGTTCCGCCTTCTTTTGCCACGATCCGCCCGCAGGCCAGTTGGCGTTGAATGCCAAGCCTTTTGCAGATGCCAACGTCGGCGGCATCAAGAAATCATGTAATGCCTTGATGATGTCTGGGAACGTCAGATCATCCACCGGCAATGCGTTCTTGCGCAGAAAGGCTTTCCACTGTGTCTGCTTTGCCGCATCGTTGGCAAACACCTGTGTCAGGGCTAAAGGGGCTTCCGTCGGCAAGGGGGTCTGGCGTCGTGCAAAGGTCGCCTCGATTGCGGTGCTCAGAACGCGCCCCTCAAACGGAAACTTCTGCATGATGATCCAGATGTCGTAGAAATCCTTCATGCGGCTATTGGCTATGCCGAGCCACACCATGGCTTGGAATTTTTCCGCGACCACAGTGTAAATCGGATAGGCGCGCAACTTTGGGGCGGCAAAATCCAGTACGGTGGGGTAGGTAATGTCTTCCGGTGCCGGTGTCACGGCATCGCCGTAGCCGATGTCTATCTGAATCGGGATAACGGCATTTCCCAAGCGTGCTTCAAATGACACGCGCACGCCCTGATACTCCTGATCTTCGCGGATTTCTATCGCGCGCATGGTGTCGGGAAGGAACTCCAGTCCATCTGGTTCCACGGGCACTTGGCAAATGTCCTGGAAAATATTTATCACCTGCGGAAGCTCGCTCGACCCGAATCCCAGCAGGTCAACGTCACGGGTTGGGCGGTGCGATTCACCGCCCCACACGGCGAATAGCATGGCTCCCTTGAGCAGGAACTGGCCGTGGTATTGAGATTGCCCCAGACGATACAAAAGGCGTTCCAAGGCATAACGCGTCAACACCAGATCGAATGCCTCTCCATCGCGTTTGGCTATATTGAGTAGCCGTTGGCGCACGGAGGCGGGGAGGTTACTTGGATGATCTATGCTCATGTCAGAGTTTCCAGATAGGGACGCATCACATTGGATACCCGGCAAACTGCCGCGTAACGCCAGAGCTCGTCCATTGTGCATTTGCGCGCGCGCCAACTCTCTCTTAGTGCTTCCACGGCCACGTCCTGTCCGATCTTGTTCCGGTACTTGAAACAATCAGCGATGGTCTTGGCAAGTGAGTATATTCGGGTCGGGACACCATCTATCACATGCGTTTCTATTCCGGACTCTAGTGCCTGCCCAGAGAATCGGACGACGCGCAGCGGCGTTTCCTTGGCGGCTGGCGCGCGCGCTTTGTTTTCAATCGCGATCCAGACTTCAAATGGGGCCTGAGTGGTGACCCCATGAAACCGCAGTGCCGAGAGCAGGCAGATCACGCCATGGGGAACACGCTTTGCAGCCTCACCCAGACTATGATTGGTAGTGATAGCGCTATCGGCCAGCATATAAAGACCGCGCCCAAGACGCTGGAGCCTGCCCGCATTGCACAGGCGGGCAAGATAGGTGCGTGGTATGTTGTGCGGTTCCAGGTCTCGGGCGCGAATAACGCCTTCCTGCTTAGCGAGACTCAGAACCTGCGTGACTTTTGAGGTTTCCATGACTGATACATATCGTCGGTAGTTGCTAATATTTACCGACATTCAGTATCATGTCAACAAGTGAGATGCTGGTAAAGATGCTTGTCGTTGTTTTTTATTTCTTGGTAGTAACAATAGTCAGCTTCTGTATGCAAGCCATTCCGTCGTTTGATCGGTTTCTTTTGCAGCATGGCTGGGTTCAATTGTATAAAAGTTTGGACTATATAATGGATGATGCCAGTGTGGTCTAATTCGCCATGCTGTCTAGGCTACTCGCTGGGGATATTTACTAAACACTAACAACTAGAAAGCCAGCCATGCAACTTCAAGAAGCAATCTTGCACAGAATTACTAAGGCGGAGAACACCAGCGGGCCGGGAACTGCAACCCTGATACCCCGTGCAACAAAATCGCCAATTGATGACAGATTGCAACGAACTGTCGAAGGCGTTCTGAAGATATACGCCAAGGCAATCAATGGGTACGGCACATTCGATAGCGATCAGGCCGTCTATCGCTTCCCTGTTTTTCTGGGGGATTATGTAGTGAGAGGGGCTGACTTTATCGGGTTTAGTCAGGACACAGGCAGGCTAATCGCAGCCCAAATGAGTGATGCCTTTTTTGCGAACGGTGGTTACGTTCTGTTCCTGCGATATACAAATCTTGGGCAAGATTGGCTTCTAGTTGTGATGCTAAAGTTGAAGGCAGGGACAGGTGTGGATCAGACTACGCTCGATCTACATGACACACTTTCATTTGATATAGACCACCTCCACGAAGCTGCACGCATTGATCTTGGAAAGTGGCGTGCCAACACACAGCCATACCTTACATTTATCAAGAGGCGTCATGGCTCCGAGGACGTTACACGATACTTCAGGCAGGCATTGGGTTGTACTGAATACACTGACTCAAAACACAATACCGATCAGGCGATGAATGCGGTTAACGCATTTTGTGATGCACGTAGCTGGACTACAGAAGAGAAGAATGACGCTAGACGACGCACCTATGAGTATTTTGAGACTAAGGATCGTGCGGGTGAGCCAGCTAATCTGAATGCACTTTCCGCTTTTATCTTTGACCAAGAACCTGCGGCATTCGCTGATTACGTTCGTGAAAATGAATATGAGGTAGGGGAGACATTTCGGCCTCATCGGAAGACTTTCACTAAATTCAAACGTATTGATGCCAAGGTGGGCAACATCAAGGTTAGCTTCGATGTGGAAGACCTCTTGCAGCAACGTGTCGATTACGATCAGCAGAGCAATTCACTAATCATCAACAATATCCCGCCAGAATTGGTTGAGCAGATTAATAGGCTCAAGCCTCAAGCAGATGACAACGATACCGACTGACAAACTTGGTCTTGCCATCGTTCTGTATAAGCACTTGCAGTCGAGTGAGGTCTGCGAACGTCAAGTTAGTGGAGTGTTGCCAGCAAGTCTCGACTTTTCTGAAATTAAAACACTGCTTGAGAACGAAGAGATGTTGGTGTCATCAGATGCGAATCTTGGGAAAGTTGAATTTGCACTGCCAAGCAACTTTTTCCTTTCGTTCGATGAACTCATAAGCACTGCTGAGCGGCGAATATCTTCGCCTAGCAGATTCTATTTGGCAGATACCGATTGCCAATTTGATGGTGACAAATCAACACTACCAGCAACAGCACAACACTACATTGCTGCAACGCAGCTATACAGCACCCTTGGTAATGCTGCCGACCATAAAGGGGGGCTAGGAAGCACAAAAACATTGATCTTCCTTCAGAAGGGTAAGCTCGAAATCACCCCAGAATACACAGCCGCTGATCTGCGAGAGCTCAACAGCGCCAATCATTTTAAGTCTGAGTTTATTGAGTCCGTAACGCATAAAGATCAAAAGCAGACAATTGTGCGGACGGTGCTGTTCGAACTATTCCAAGGTCGAGGACGTGTCCCATTTTCTGAGCTGCTTGGACAGTTCGATGATTTTGTCGAGAAGCTGAATGCAAGTTACCAGCTTTACGTTTCAGAGTTCTCATTTCAAAAGGTAAAGGCTGAAGTCGAGAAAGAAAAACTTGAAGCCACAACGAAATTAAACAAAGTGTTCTCCGACATACAAAACCAGTTACTTGCGGTTCCCGCCGCCTTGGTTTTAGTGGGAGGGCAAATGGAAAACACAGCTAGTTGGACGAGTAAGAACAGCATCATCTGGCTTGGCACACTTGTATTTTCGGTATTAATGACGCTCTTGGTTAGAAACCAACGACACACTTTGTTAGCGGTTAAGCAGGAGATTGACCAGCAGTGGCAGCAAATTAAAGGCAAGCCACATTCCGTTGCAGACCGCTTCGAGTCTTCTTACCGACAGCTGGATAAAAGATACCACCATCAAGTTTGGCTACTGAGAATTGTAAGTTTTTTGGTGGCGATTTCGCTTGCAGCCGCAACAGGCATGTTGCTATGGTTTTCCGTTTCTCAGCAGTTGTTGATTGAGTCGCTTACTTGGGGTATCTGGTTTGCAACGCCGCTGTTGGCTTGGGATGTTTTGCGTTGGGCTTTAATCAAGTATTTGCCAGAGGGTCGCAGGGAGCGATTGAGTAAGAAGTTCCCCTTCCTAGGATTAACAAAATAAAAAGACGAATAGAAGACGATGCCATTTCTCGATTGGGTCAACAAGAATCAGGCCAAGGAAACTACACGCGATGTGCCTTACCACCTGCTGAAACAGGAGGCGGTTTATGGGACGGGTGACGAGAATCTAGTAATTCAGGGCGATAACCTGCTGGCTCTTAAGGCTCTGATTCCATTTTATGCTGGACAGGTAAAGTGCATCTTCATTGATCCGCCGTACAACACTCAGAGTGCTTTCGATCACTATGACGACAAGTTAGAGCACAGCCAGTGGCTCTCGATGATGTATCCACGCTTGGTGCTGCTACGTGACTTGCTGGCTGATGATGGCAGTATTTGGATTACGATTGACGATAACGAGGCGCACTACCTCAAGGTGTTGATGGATGAGGTTTTTGGCCGCAGTCGATTCGTCGCTACAAATATTTGGCAGAAACGATATTCACGAGATAACAATTCAGCCATCGGTGATGTGCATGACTATGTACTGTGTTATGCAAAAAATCCAGATAAGTTCAAACTGGTCAGGAATCGAGTTGCGATTGACAACAAAACACGATCTGCTTATCGAAATCCAAACAATGATCCCAATGGGCCTTGGCGTTTAATTCCTATGAATGGCGCGGGTCTTCGCCCAAACCAGCAATACCCTGTGACGACTCCAAGTGGCAAAGTTATTTACCCGCCAGAGGGAAGGCACTGGGCAATGCTTGAGGACAAATTTCTCGATTTGGTTGCTCAAGGAAAAGTATTTTTCGGTAAAAACGGAGATTCCGCACCCGGACAAATTCGTTACCTCAGCGAGGTTGAGGGTCTTGTTCCTTGGACTTGGTGGACTCATGAAGAGGTGGGGCATACGGATGAATCAAAAAAGGAGATTCACTCGTTGTTTGGTGTGGCTGATGCGTTTGATACACCAAAGCCAGAGCGATTGCTAAATCGAATTATTCATATCGCATCAAACCCCGGTGAGCTTGTGCTGGATTCCTTTTTGGGCTGTGGAACTACCGCTGCCGTGGCCCACAAAATGGGACGCCGCTATATCGGCATCGAAATGGGTGAGCACGCTCGTACTCATTGTATTCCTCGCTTGCAGAAGGTCATCGAAGGGGAGCAAGGCGGAATCAGTGAAGCCGTAAATTGGAAAGGCGGCGGCGGATTCCGCTTCTGCACATTGGGGGAGCCAGCGTTCGATTCGCACGGGCGCATTAACACCGCCGTTCGCTTCGCCACTCTGGCAGCATATGTGTGGCACTACGAAACGGGGGAACCCGGTCAGCTAACTTTCGACCAGCCGTTGTTGGGGATTGAGGATGGCACAGCCTATTACTTACTGTACAACGGCATCCTAGGAGACCGTCGCCCGGCAAGCGGCAATGTGTTGACCCATGCTGTGCTGGATGCCATCAAGGGCATATTTCCGCATGATGGGCCGAAAGTGATTTACGGTGAGACAACTCGGTTAGGTACTGCCCGGCTTGCTGCTGAGAACATTACGTTCAAGCAGATTCCCTATGACGTGAAGATGCGCTGACATTATGTTTGAACTAAAAACCTACCAAAAGAACACACTTGCCGCGCTGGTGCGGTTTCTACAGTCCTGCCGTAGCGTACCCATTGCCGATGCCTTTCATGCGATGGTGGCAACGCAAAATCGAAGCAACGAGTTGTATCAGCCTGTGTTCGATGATGTGCCCTGCGTTTGCTTACGCATTCCGACTGGCGGTGGCAAAACGGTACTTGCGGCTCATGCAGTGGCACTGGCGGGCAAAGCAGTGCTCGATAGCGATGCACCGATTGCATTATGGCTGACTCCCTCCGACACAATCCGCTCACAGACGCTGGAAGCGCTGTCCAACGCTCGGCATCCTTATCGGCAAGCCTTGGCTCATTACTTCGGCGACCGGGTTCAGGTGTGCGATCTGGAAAGCCTGCAAACCATCAGCCCACATGATGTGGGCAAAGCGTGCATTGTGGTGGTGGCAACAATTCAATCCTTCAATGTAACTGACACCGCCAAGCGGAACGTCTATTCCTTCTTTGAAGAACTCGCGCCGCACTTCGACAATCTACCTGCCAATCAAAGCGCGAACTTGGAAAAAGTGACAGAGGCCGATCTGCAAAATCAGCCCTATCTGACTGCCGCCGATGTGGGGCGTGTGAAGTATTCCCTAGCGAACTGGCTACATCTACGTCAGCCCGTAGTAATTGTGGATGAGGCACACAATAATCGCACAGACCGTTTCTTTAAGACGCTGGGCAGGTTGAATCCGAGTTGCGTGGTGGAACTAACAGCTACGCCTGTCGCCGGGAATAATGTTCTGTACCACGTATCTGCGCAGGAACTGAAAACCGAGCAGATGATTAAGCTGCCGATTGTGTTGGCAGAACATCCAGAGGGGTGGCGGGAATGTTTACGTGATGCGGTGCTCACCCGTGACGGGCTGGAACTGACCGCGCAGAAAGAAACTGACTACATCCGGCCTATTGTGTTGGTGCAGGCTGCGCCAAAGGGAAACGAGGCAACGGTTGATGTGGTGCGCCAGCACCTCATTGAACAAGAGAACATCCCGGAAGAGCAAATCGCAGTTGCGACAGGCTCGCAGAAGGAATTGGACGGGATCAATTTGTTCGACCGTGGTTGCAAGATTCGCTACGTCATTACCGTGGAGGCATTGAAAGAAGGTTGGGATTGCTCTTTTGCCTACGTGCTGGCTTCTTTGCAATCGGTGAAATCCGCCAAGGATGTGGAGCAATTGCTGGGGCGTGTGTTGCGCATGCCTTATGCCAAACAACGCCAGCAAGATGCACTGAACAAAGCCTACGCACACATCGTTGCTGAGAACTTTGCCGAGGCCGCCGCCACTCTGAAAGACCGCATGGTGCAGAACATGGGCTTCGAGCGACTGGAAACGGGCGCATTGATTATCCCGCAGCAACCGCTGCCGCTGACTGGCGGTCATGGTGGCACACCATCCATACCCGCCATACCGGATTGTCATATCGAAGTACCACAAGTGCCGGACACTCAGCACTGGCCCGAAGAAATTAAAACAGCGGTGCAAATTCGCGAGACATCGCAAGGCGCAACGATCCTGCTGAAAGGCGATGTCGATTCGGATACCTTGGCGCAAGCTGAGGCATTTATCAGCAAGACCTTGCCAGAGAAAGCCCGTGTCGCTGTTAAGGAGCAGTTCGATGCACACCGCGCTGTCCGTCAGGCACTTCGCGCACCGGCTCAGTTGGGTTTGACCTTCGCCCGGATTCCCCAGCTTTGTTTGCAACTGGACGGCTATCTTGAAATTGTCGAGAAGGAGACTCTCTCCAGCATAGGAGATTGGGACTTGCTCGATCAGCCTGTTCAACTCGCGGGATTTACCATCCGCGAGAGCATCAATTCGTTTGAGATTGACGTGAACGGTCAGCAGGTTAAATATCGCCACATTGACGCACAACAACTCAAGCTGAACGATGTAACTAGCCATATCAGTGAGCAAGACCTGGTGCGTTGGCTGGATATGGAGGTGCGCAAGCCCTTTGTCTCACAACTGCAATTGCAGGCATATCTGGTGAAGATGCTGGCGCACTTAATCCATGACCGTGGCTTTACCCTTACTGCATTGGTGCGAGCACGCTTCCAACTGGCTCAGGCGATAAGTAAAGAGATTGATCGGTTGCGAGAATTGGCGATGGAGAAGGGATTCCAGACGAGACTGTTCGAGATGTTAGTGCCATCGATCGAGGATTCAGTGCATTACAGCTTTGAGTTTCAAGCAGGGATGTATCCGGCTCGGCAGTGTTATCAGGGTAGTTTCGAATTTGAGAAGCATTTCTATCCAGTGATCCATGACTTGCGCGAAAAAACCGGGGCCGGCAAAGTTGCGGAAGAGTTTCAATGTGCTCAAGCTATTGATGCCCATCCCAAGGTGAAGCTGTGGGTGCGCAATATCGAGCGGCAGGAGAAGTTCTCTTTCTGGTTGCCGACTTCCAGCGACTATTTCTATCCTGACTTCGTGGCCGAACTGGTTGATGGCCGCGTGTTGGCGGTCGAATACAAAGGCGAACCCTATAAGACCAATGACGATTCACGCGAGAAGAAGCAAGTCGGGGATCAATGGGAGAAATCTAGCGGTGGTCGCTGCCTATTCTTATTTGCCGTGGCGGAAGACGATGCCGGGCGAACGGTATTCCAGCAGTTGGCAGAAAAATTGAATTGATCGAAACCTACATTCGGTGGTTGCATGACTAATCTCCATTCAGCATTAAAGACTTCAGTTACTGCTAGCCACAATGAGGGAGGTATCAATTATCTCCAAGTGCGACTGCAAAATGGCAAAGACAGTTACCTTGAAACGCTTCATGCCCGTCCAAATACCTTTTCAACATCTGGTTTTCAAACAACTGACTTCTTAAGCCTTATTGGGTTTGCTCGTGCTGCGTGTGCATTTCACCAAGGTGAATGCTTTAGTCGAATTGCTCCGAACGAATTGAATCTGCCTTCATTTGCGAAAGCAATTACGGAGTCATTGGGCATATTTCAAGCAGCGGTAAATCATCTTGAGCAGTGTGGGTTGTATGTAGATCAGCCAGAAGGCTGGGGATATTTCTATGGGAAGCCACCTAATGGTAGGAGGATTCATCAGTCAAATGCTCGTGGAAATGGTCACGTTGCGCCAACGAGTAAACGGATGAAGGAGGCGGAGGATAGTTTCTTTCGTTTCGTGTTTACTTGGATAGAGGGTGCTGGGGACAAGGGGTGGACAACGCACTATCGCGCAAAGCACATGCCGCTGTCGGATGAATTTCAGTCAGTCTTAAACTTCCTTGGTGGCTTCAAATGGTTTCCAGATTGTCCTGAATATGAGTTCGAGGGCTGTTGGTGGAGATTTACCGAGTTTCAGAGCCGTGACAATGACATGTTTGATAGTAATGCAGAAATTGCACACCGGCTTTTCGATGCTCACGCAACCCACTTTTCGGCTGGGATAAAAGGAATATTGGAGGCTCATTCCATTCTTGTACCTTGGGGAATGACATTTTTACCCCCTAAGAAGTTGAATGGGAAGCTCTCAACTGAGAGGGGTATTGTTCCCGCGACAAGCAAAATGAAAATTTTGACGCCGTCAGCTTCGGGAAAACAATACGAGTTCGACGTTGCATTCTCATTTGCCGGAACGGAAAGAAAATTGGCAGAGGAAATTGCCAATGCTGTACGCGACGCTGGGTTTACAGTGTTCTATGACAACTTTTACCCAGAGCAACTTTGGGGGCAGGATCTTGCTGCGCGCTTCGATAGAATTTATCGTAAAGAGTCCCGATACTGTGTAATGTTTATTTCTCAAGAATATGCCGCACGTATGTGGACGACTCATGAGCGGCGGAGTGCCACAGCTAGGGCTATTCAAGAAAAGGGAAACGAATATATCCTGCCTGTCAAAGTTGAAGATGTAGATATTGACGGCCTAGTACCAACCATTGGGCATGTCTCTATGGCGGAACGAACTCCTGCTGAAATTGCTGAACTATTAATCAAGAAATTGAATACTGCATAGTTGACTCAACAGGGTGGTGGAAGTATGGGGCAGATTGATCTCAAGGATGTATTCCTCTCGTTGCAAGATGAGTTAGAAACTCGTCTTCAGGTTGGTCGTGCTGCCATTCGCCATCCCGGAACAAAGGGTGAGGCCAGCGAATTGAACTGGCGCGACTTATTGAGTGCATATCTGCCTCAACGCTACTGTGTCAGCAAAGCATTCGTGGTTGATAGTGAAGGCCAGTGCAGCGATCAGATAGATATCGTCATCCATGATCGGCAGTATTCACCGCTATTGTTTAATCACGCAGGTGCTGTTTATGTTCCAGCGGAGAGCGTGTATTGCGTGCTGGAAGTGAAGCAAGAGATTACCAAGCAGAATTTGGATTACGCCTGCGACAAGGCAGCGTCTGTGAGGAAACTTAAGAGAACCAGTGTTCCAATACAACATGCAGGTGGTGAATATGCAGCACGCCAACCTTTTGAAATACTGGCAGGGATGCTGGCGCTTGAGGGCGGGGCGAATCTGGAAGAGCTTCTCAAGCGGGAACTTGCTGGAAAAGATGCATTGCACCGGCTCGAAATTGGTTGTGCAGTGAGGGCTGGTGGCTTTGATATTGTGTATGCAGGGAACGGTGATATATCTCGTTTACAAGTAAACACGGGAAATTCAGCACTGGTGTTTTTCTTAATGAGACTAATCCATCGTTTAAGAAGCCTAGCGACTGCACCAGCAATAGATTTCGCGCAGTACGAAAAGTTTTTGTGAGGAACGCGAAATGGCTAGTTGCGAGTCAGCAATTTGGGAGTACCTGAAAAAAATTGAGCCTACGACCACCCAAAAAAATGGGGCTGTACGTAGCCACAATTACTTGCGAGATATTTTATGTACTGGACAGTACGCCAATCGCATTAGAACGTCGTATCTGAGTGGTAGCTATGCGCGTGATACGGCGATTGCACCACTGGACGATGTGGATATCATCTTTGTGGTGAATCCGCAGGCATGGCAAACAGGTATGTTTTCTTCTGCGCCATCACCTGAAACAATTTTGCGTAGCTTTGCTGGGGCAGTTCGTTATCGCTATCCCAATAGCTCTGTAAGAACACAGAGGCGATCTATTTGTCTGCAATTGAATCACCTAGATATTGATGTTGTCCCCGCCATAGAAGCAGATTCAACCGGACAAATGATTTGGGTGCCCGATGCGGAAACGGGCAACTGGATTAAGTCATCACCAAAGCTACATTCGGATGTCGCGACCAAGGTCAATCAAGCCAGAAATGGAAATTTCAAACCGCTGGTAAAGTTGCTAAAGAACTGGAATTCAAACTTGCCCAGCACTGCAAATTTTAAATCGTTCATTGTTGAAACGATGGCAGCTCGCCTATTTCAGAATGTGGCTATTCCGAGCCTAGAGGAAGGATTGCTCAGGTTCTTCGATTTTATGGCTCACCTAGATGGCCAAGCCCAAGCATATTCTTGGACTGATAAATATGGCATGTCACTCAATTGGTGGGCGGTAGAGGTATACGACTTGGCTGGCACTGGTAGCAATCTTGTTGCTAATCTTGATGCAGATAGGCGACAAAAGTTTCTCGATCATGCCGTCAGAAGCCGCAATAAGATGCAGGAAGCTCTACATGCTAGAAATGTTGATACGGCATGCTCAAGGGTGTCCGAAGCATTAAGACTATGATTTCGCCTTAGCCATCGAAGAGATGGTTCGTGAAACCTTAACGCAGACCAGTGTTTATCCCCGTGAAGTCGTGAAGCGCGCTCTGCATCATAACGCCGCCGCCGTCATATTTGCCCACAATCACCCAAGCGGGGTATGCGAGCCGAGCAGGGCGGATGAAATGCTGGCCGATGCTTTGAAGAAGTCGTTGGAACTGGTGGACGTGAAGGCACTCGATCACTTCATTGTGGCGGGCACGGACTGCCTTAGTTTTGCGGAGCGTGGCTTGATTTAATTTCACGAGCAGGGGCATAAATGCCCCTTGTCGCTGCAAACAAGCGGTTTGCTTCCAGTTACGTCTAGTTCAACGCTTGGTATTTTTGCCACATATTTGCCACACTGAAGTGTGGCAACGTGGTTATTTCGAGTTGCTTGCGTTAGTTTGCACTTATCGCAAGTTGTTGATCTGGCGGAGAAGGAGGGATTCGAACCCTCGGTGGGATGTTATCCCACACACGCTTTCCAGGCGTGCGACTTAAACCGCTCATCCACCTCTCCGAAACGGCGCGCAGAATAAACTAGAACAGTGTTTCAGGCAATCAGAAATGCTGTAAGGCGGTGAAAACAGCGAGTTCATCCGTGGCTGTGAGTCCATGTGCTTGCAGCGTGTGAATGAGTTCTGGGCTGGTGCAGCGTATGAAGGGGTTGGTGGCTTTTTCTAGGGCAATGGTCGAAGGCACGGTAGGCAAATTGGCGGCACGCAGCTTATGTGCATCAACAATGCGTTGCTGAATAGTCCTGTTTTTTGGCTCGCATAGTTTGGCAAAAGCGAGGCAGTATTCGGTGTATTCGTGTGCGCAATAGACTTGGGTGCTATCAGGCAGGGCGGCTAGGCGCATTAAGGATTGATATAAGTCCGCCAAGGTGCCTTCCTTGTTATTACCGCACCCAGCTCCGAACATGATGTCGCCACAAAATACGGCATCAGCGGCGATGAAAACGATGTGATCCTCAAGGTGGCCGGGTGTTTCGATGATGTCGAAACGGATGTGCGGCGCTTCCAGTTCCAGCACATCACCCTCGCGTAAGTCACTTGTAATGTGTGGGTTGTGGGGATGGCTTCGTCCATACACAGGCACGTTATATACTCCGCGCAATTCTGCGATGCCGCCGATGTGGTCGTTATGTCGGTGGGTGCATAAAATGGCAGTGAACTTCAGTCCAGTTTGGTTTATAAAATCTAAAACAGGCGCGGCTTCACCTGGGTCAACGATAGCAACATAGTTTCCATCGTGAATAGCCCAGATGTAATTGTCGCGTAGGGCGGGGATGGCGATGATGTTCAACATGATAGGTCTGCGAGTGAGATGCCGAATTCTAAAGTAATCACGCATAGTTTGAGTGAATGGTTCGCCAGCGAGCAGGGGGGCTATGTGCTGTCGCGTGAGCATCTGTATTACAACCAAGCGGTGACCGATGTCTTTGGTTATAACGCCATGCAGATGGGCTTGCCGGAGCATTCTTTTTTGAGCAGTAACCGCATTCCCTTACGATTCACAGCAGGTAATCATGCGGATAACGATGTGCGTATGGTGTGTGCTGAGCTGCCCTTTGCCTGCGACAGTTTGGATTTGGTGTTGATGCCGCACGTGTTGGAGTTTGCGGATAATCCGCATCTAATTTTGCGCGAGGTTGAGCGCGTGATGATGCCCGAAGGCAGTCTGCTCATTAGTGGGTTTAATCCATACAGTTTATGGGGTATGCACCGTTCATTGGGGCGTCATGAAGGTTATCCGTGGCGCGCTAAATTTATTGCGTTGCCGCGCCTAAAAGATTGGTTGGCGCTATTAGGATTTGATGTGGTTGAGGTACGCAGTGCGGCCTACGCGCCCCCGTTTCGGCAGCGCAAATGGATGGAGCGTGCGGCCTTTTTAGAAAGCGCAGGAGGCCGTTGGTGGCCTATGAGTGGTGGCGTGTATTTTTTACACGCCATTAAACGTGTGCCAGGCATGCGTTTGATTAAGCCAAAATGGAACGCGGGCTTGGTGCAAAAATTAATGCCCGCCGCGCCCAAACTAAATAAAGGCATACAAAAGGTTGAGAGCGATGAGTGAAGTAGTGGATATATATAGCGATGGCGCATGCAAAGGCAATCCGGGCGTCGGTGGGTGGGGCGCACTGTTGCGGATGAAAGGCAAAGAGCGAGAGTTATGTGGCGGGGAAGATCACACCACCAACAATCGCATGGAGTTAATGGCGGCGATTGCAGCCCTCGAAGTGTTGAGCCGTGGCTGCCAAGTGCGTCTGCATACCGACTCCAAATACGTACTACAAGGTATCACCGAATGGTTACCTGGTTGGAAACAGCGCGGTTGGAAAACTGCCAGCAAACAGCCTGTTAAAAATGATGACTTATGGCGCAGATTAGATGCCGCCACCAGCCGCCATCAGATTGAATGGATATGGGTCAAAGGCCATGCGGGACATGAAGGAAATGAACGCGCGGATGAATTGGCGAACCGAGGTATTGAAGAATTGAGGGCGCAAGCATGAGACAGGTTGTACTAGACACCGAAACCACTGGCCTTGACCCGAGGCAAGGGCATCGCATTATCGAGGTGGCGGCGATTGAAATGGATGGGCGCAAGATTTCTAAACGCACTTTTCATCGTTACCTTAATCCCGAGCGCGAGATTGACGAGGGCGCGGCAGCGGTGCATGGCTTGACGTTGGAGCGCTTGCAGAACGAGGCAAAATTTGCAGAGATTGCGCCGGCGTTGCTGGAATTTATTTCGGGTGCGCAGCTCATTATTCACAACGCACCGTTCGACATGGGATTTCTGAATGCGGAGTTAACGCGTGCCAATTTGCCCACCTTGGATGCGATTTGCCCACCTCCGTTGGATACCTTGAAGCTGGCGAAGGAGTTGCATCCTGGTAAGAAAAACAACTTAAACGCGTTGTGCGACCGTTACTTCATCGACAACTCGCACCGTACTTTGCATGGCGCTTTGTTGGATACCGAGTTGCTCGCCGAAGTGTACTTGGGCATGACGCGTGGACAAGAAAGTCTGCTGGGTGAAGAGGCTGCCGAGGATGAGGCAGCGCATCTGAATGCACAGGGTGAGACGTTGCCGATGAGTGTGCGTGTGTTATGTGCCAGCGATGAAGAGCTGGCCTTGCACGAAGCGCAAATCAACGACATCGAGAAAGCCAGCAAGGGTAAGTGTATTTGGAAGCAACTAACGCAAACCGCACTTGAATCAGCTACCCAGGAACAGTTGCCGTGAAAATCGCTGTTTGTGGTACGCAACCCTATGATCGCGAATCGCTCTCGATAATCAACGCTGATTTTGGACATGAGCTGGTATTTTTTGAAGAACGTCTCACACTTCAGTCTGCCCCTTTGTTTGCGGGTTATGCCGGCCTGTGTTGCTTTGTGAATGACATACTTGACGAGGCTGTGCTGCAAATTTTAGCGGCACAGGGTACACGTTTAATCGCTTTACGCTGTGCGGGGTTCAACAATGTGGATGTGTTGGCAGCAGAGCGTTATGGCATTCGCCTCGTGCGTGTTCCTGCCTATTCACCGCATTCGGTAGCCGAGCATACCTTGGCGCTTATACTGACGCTGAATCGTAAAACTCACCGTGCTTATAACCGTGTGCGTGACGGAAATTTTACTTTGCAAGGCTTGCTGGGATTTGAGCTGCGTGGGCGTACGGTGGGCATCATCGGTACGGGGCGAATTGGGCAAGCAGTTGCGGAAATTTTACATGGGTTCGGTTGCCAATTATTGGGCTACGACATGCTTCAAAATGAAGCTTGTCAGGCATTAGGACTTAACTATGTGGAGCTGGATGAGCTGTATCAACGCAGTGACATCGTTACTATTCATTGCCCGCTTAACGAGCAAACGCACCACCTTATCAATGCACTCACGTTGACCAAGATGAAGCACGGCGCGATGCTCATTAATACCAGTCGCGGCGCGGTGATTGACACCTGCGCGGTTATCGCCGCACTCAAAACAGGGCAGTTGGGATACTTGGGATTGGATGTGTACGAGCAAGAGGGCGATTTGTTCTTCCAAGATTTATCCAGTCGCGTCATTCAAGACGATACATTTGAGCGCCTACTGACTTTTCCCAATGTACTCATCACTGGACATCAAGGTTTTTTCACCACCGAAGCATTGCGTAATATCGCGCACACAACATTAGCAAACATCAGCCATTTTGAAAAAACGGGCGAGTGTCAAAACGAGGTAACACGCGCTTTGTTGCGCTAAATAATGAATCCCACTCAAACAGATGTTATCGTTATTGGTGCGGGCGCAGCCGGCATGATGTGCGCCCTGACCGCGGCCCAACGTGGCCGCAAGGTGGTGATACTCGATCACTACGCCAAGCTGGCCGAGAAGATCCGCATCTCGGGTGGTGGGCGCTGCAACTTCACCAACCTCAACACCAAGCCAGACAACTATCTTTCGCATAACCCGCATTTTTGCCGTTCCGCACTGTCGCGCTACACGCCGCAACATTTCATCGCACTGTTGGACAAACATAGCATCGGCTATCACGAGAAGACATTGGGCCAGTTGTTCTGCGACGATGGCTCGGAAGCCATCATCAGCATGCTCAAGAAAGAGTGTGACGATGCGGGCGTGAAATGGATGCGGCCATGCGAAGTCGGCGAGGTGCGTCGTAGCACGAGATTCACCGTGATGACTTCGCGCGGCTTGCTTGAGGCCGAGGCGTTGGTCATCGCGACTGGTGGCTTGTCCATCCCCAAGATCGGCGCAACCCCGTTCGGCTACAAAGTCGCAGAGCAGTTCGCCCTCCCTATGACCAAACTCAAGCCGGGGTTGGTGCCGCTCACTTTCCATCCGGAAGAATGGGCAGCTTATGCCGACCTGACCGGTGCGTCGTTGGATGCGGTGGTCAGCTTCGGTAAACAACGTTTTCGCGAGAACCTGTTGTTCACGCATCGTGGCTTGAGTGGTCCAGCCATCTTGCAGATATCGTCGTATTGGGAAGCAGGGCAGCCGCTGTCCATCGACTTGCTACCTGACCAAGACTTGCTAAGCGTGTTCGTCGAACATGCCAAGAGCAAGCTGCTGTTGAGCAACTTCCTCGCACAATATCTCCCGAAAAAACTGGCTGATATCGTGGCGACGCAATGGATAGCCGAGAACAAGCCGCTCAACCAATATTCGCCCAAAGTGCTGGCTGCCTTGGCTGACCGCTTGAAAAACTGGCAAGTCACCCCCACTGGTACGATGGGCTACAGCAAAGCCGAAGTGACTTGCGGTGGTGTGGATACCCATGCCTTGTCTTCCAAGACGATGGAAGCCAATGAGGTTCAGGGCCTCTATTTCGTGGGCGAGGTGATGGACGTGACTGGCCAGTTAGGCGGTTATAATTTTCAGTGGGCGTGGGCTTCTGGCTACGCAGCTGGTTGTGCGGTTTGAATGATTCTAACGAAGGAGATTTGACGATGCGTATCTTGTGGATTGCACTATTGACCCTGTTGTTGAGCGGTTGTGGTTACAACGACTTCCAAGCCAAAGACGAACAAGTGAAAGCGGATTGGGCAGAAGTGCTGAACCAATACCAGCGTCGCTTCGACCTCATCCCTAATCTGGTGAATACCGTCAAAGGGTATGCCCAGCAAGAGAAGGACGTCCTCATTGGCGTGACCGAGGCGCGTGCCAAGGTCGGCACCATCCAAGCGACACCTGAACTCATCAAGGATGCGCAGGCATTCAAGCAGTTCCAAGCCGCCCAAGGTGAGCTGACACAAGCCCTGAGCAAGTTGATGATGGTCACTGAGAACTATCCCCAGTTGAAATCGGATGCCATCTTCCGTGACTTGCAAGCGCAGTTGGAAGGCACAGAGAACCGTATCACGGTGGCACGTAAGCGCTACATCGACGGTGTAAAGGAATACAACGTGTTGGCTCGTTCATTCCCGACCAATCTGACCGCGATGATGTTCAGCTACGAAGTCAAACCTTCCTTTGCGGTTGAAGACGAGAAGGCAGTTTCGTCAGCACCTAAGGTCGATTTCGGCGCACCGGCTGCTCCTGCCAAGTAATCTGCAATGAAACGCCTTTGGTGGCTGTGGCTATTGCTTGCGTCGTTCCTGCTGGGAACGGCGCAAGCTGAAGTCGCCATCCCGCCACTCAAGCAACGCGTCACCGATCTGACATCGACTCTCGATGCCAGCCAGATGCAAACCCTAGAAGCCAAACTTGCCGCCTTTGAGAAGGCCAAAGGCTCGCAGATCGCCGTTCTCGTATTGCCTACCACGCAACCAGAGGTCATCGAGCAGTTCGCTATCCGAGTGGTCGAGGCATGGAAGTTGGGGCGCAAGGGCGTGGATGATGGCGTGCTTCTTGTGGTCGCCAAAGATGATCGCAAGTTGCGCATCGAGGTCGGCTATGGGTTGGAAGGCGCGCTCAATGATGCGACTGCGAAACGTATCGTTGCAGAAATCATCAGCCCCGCCTTCAAAAAAGGCGATTTCTACGGTGGTATCGATGCGGGCGTGAGTGCCCTCATTAAAGTCATCGACGGCGAACCGCTGCCGCCCGCGTCCACCGCAACGCCAAGCGCTGGGTCAGTTGATTCCAGTCACATCATCGGCTTGGGTTTTCTGATTGTTGTATTCGGCAATTTAATCATTCGTCCACTCTTGGGTAGGTTACCCAGCGGTTTGGTGGTTGGCGGACTGGTGGGCGGCCTAGCTTGGATAACTTTGTTATCACT
>JABFSI010000005.1 GCA_013140695.1 Sideroxydans sp.
GATTCTACCCCCATCCTAACCTTCCCCCTTAAATGGGGAAGGAACTAGTTTGTCGTTACTCTTTGCGCATCATTTCTTGTTTGAATGTTTGGTAGAGCGTATGCAACTTGGCGAACATTGCGCCGGGTCTGCCATCACCCACGGGTTGACCATCTAGCGTGGTGATGGCCATCACTTCTTTGGTGCTAGAAGTCAGCAGCAGTTCGTCCGCGCTGAACACTTCCTCTTTCATCACTTTACGTATCTCGCACGGGATGTTGTTCGTAGAGGCGATCTCTAATATCACGTCGTAAGTGATGCCGGGGAGCATCAGGTTGTCTTTGGGGGGGGCGAGCAACTTGCCGTTCTTCACCACGAAGATGTTGCTGGCTGCACCTTCGGTCATGAATTCGTCATTGCGGATGAGGATGGTTTCGGCACATTCTGCTGCCACGGCGGCTTGGCGTAACAACACATTGGGCAGCAGTGCGATGGCTTTGATGTCGCAACGCAACCAGCGGTTGTCCAACACGGTGATGCATGAGATACCGCTCTTCAGTAGTTCCGCGCTCGGCGTGGTGAGCGGATTGCTCATCACGAACACGGTGGGCGTTGGCGCGGGAACGGGAAAAGCGTGGTCGCGTTTCGCTGCGCCGCGTGTCACATGGAGATAGAGGTATTGGTCTTCAGGAGCGCTGCGTCGGATGAGCTCGTTGAGGATGTTCGTCCACTCGTTCTCGCTGTGCGGGTTCTTGAGTTGGATGCCGTCGAGACTGTGTTGCAGCCGTTGCAGATGTTCCGCTAGGCGAAAGGCGCGGCGCGAATAGACGGGAATGACTTCGTACACACCGTCACCGAAGATGAAGCCACGATCCAGCACAGGCACCTTGGCTTCTTCGATAGGCATGAACTCGCCGTTGAAATAGACCGTCATGTTGTTACCTTTGAAGTTATTCAATTGCCAAGCATTTTGCGGTTAGGCCCGCACTTCACTGAAAGAACAAACGAATGGCATCAATGCCGCGTGAAAACACATTCGCCAGCGGCACGCTCTCTAGCACCACCACGGGCAAATCAAGATAGGGCGTGCCATTCATTTGTAAGTGCAAAGTGCCCACGTGTTGTCCTGCTAGTGCAGGGGCAAGTAGGGGTTGCTTGGTTTCTAGCTTGGCGCGTAATTGTGCGCGTGAACCGACGGGAAGCGTGATGTAGCGATCTTCACGAAAGCCAATTGCTACTTGATGTTCTGTGCCTTTCCAAAGACGCATACTGGTGACGGATTGATCAGCATGGTAGAGCAGGGACAACTCAAATTCTTTGAAGCCGTGATTCAACAAACGCTGACTTTCACTGCTACGTAAATTTTCTTTATCGGTACCGATTACCACCGCAATCAAACGTCGCTTGTCGCGCAGCGCCGATGCAATCAGTGAGAATCCCGCCGCTTCGGTGTGTGCAGTTTGCAGGCCATCCACAAATGGGTCTAGCCATAACAAGCGATTGCGATTGAGCTGATTGATGCCGTTGTATTTGAATTCACGCTGTGCATAACGTGCATAAAATTCAGGAAAATCGCGAATCAGCGCGGCCGATAGCAGCGCTAAATCATGCGCACTGCTGTAGTGCAAGGCTTCTTCTACACCCGTGGCATTGGCAAAGTGCGTGTTGTTTAAGCTCAATCGTTTGGCTTCTGCATTCATCAAATCGGCAAAGGCAATTTCGTGATTCGCCAACGCCTCGGCCAACACGCGCGCTGCATCATTGGCAGACTGCACAATCAATCCATTCAGCAACTCATCCACGCTGACGGGCTTGCCCACTTCTAAAAACATGCGCGTCTCTTCGTTTTGTAAACGCAGCGGATAGGCCGTGGGCGTGAGGTTTTTACGTAACGACAGCTTGCCTTGTTTAATGGCGCTCATCACCACATACGCGGTCATCAACTTGGTCAGTGAGGCAGGTGCGATGCGCGCATTCGCGTTGTGCTCCACCAACATTTGCTGGCTGGTAAAGTCGTACAGGACATAGTGTTGCGCGGCTAATTGGGGGTCGGCAGGCAGAGCATGAGCGGGGGCAGAAAGGCAACACAGCGCAAGCAATAGAGGAAGAGCGAATTTCATGGGAATCAGTAAAAATTGAATGGGCGCGATTATACAACCCCCCCACCTATCCCGTATGCGCGGCGATTAGACGGGGCGCTTGGCTAATTTACGTTGTAGCGTACGGCGATGCATGTTGAGTGCGCGCGCGGTGTTGGAAATGTTGCCGTTCTGTTCGTGCAATACACGGTTGATATGCTCCCATTCCAACTTGTCGATGCTCACCGGGCTGAATTCAACGGGTAGATCAGTGCTGGCGCTGTGACCGAATGCCGCGACGATTTCATCGGCATTCGCAGGTTTAGAAAGATACTGTGTCGCCCCCAATTTAATGGCTTCCACAGCGGTGGCGATATTGGCGTAGCCAGTGAGCATGACGATGCGCGTGGCGGCATCCAACTCGTGTAATTTTTGCACCAACACCAAGCCAGACGCGCCGTGCATTTTCAAATCAATCACTGCAAATTCAGGCGGATTGACTAGCGCTAAAGGCAAGGCCGCTTCCACACTGTCTGCCGTGGTGACGCTGAATCCGCGTTTTGCCAACGCACGCGACAGCACGCTGCGAAAGGTCGCATCGTCATCGACGAGCAGTAGGGTGGGTGTGTCGTTATGTGTGTGTGTCATTGGCGTGTCTTTTAGTGATGCGATTGCAGCGATTTTCGTGGCATTAAATTTTGGAGCGTGACCTCGTGGGGAGGATTTTGTAGGAGTGCGATTTATCGCGCGATAGCCCCTTTATAAAACCATCGCGTGATAAATCGCGCTCCCACAAGGTAGCGTTGCTACAAGCACCGCTCGCCACAAACGTGTCCATAAAATCCAATTTTATAAAGCTTATTTTGCAAAGCCCGTTCTTCAAAGTAGCGCTGACTTTAGAATCGCGCAGTTATTTATGTCGTTGTTGTTTGCTTAATCGGCAGCGTCACTTCAGTGGTGGCCCCGCCGCCTTCGCGGTTGTATAGGCGCACATTGCCGCCCAATCTTTCGAGGGTGGCATTGGCGAGGAATAAGCCCAGTCCGCGCCCTTCTTGTTTGGTGGTAAAAAATGCCGAGCCCGCACGTGCGGCGGCTTCGGCGGTGAGTCCTGCGCCTTGGTCTTGTATTTCCAACACGATGTTTTGCGTATTCCAGCGCAAATAAATTTGCAGTCCTTCAGCGGATGCATCCGCTGCGTTGTTTAGCAGATTGAGTAGGGCGGCGCGTAAAGCGGGATCGGCGCGTAATGGTGGCGCAGGTTGCGCGCTCAATATCGCATAGTGATATTGCATCGTTGGGCGCAGCAGTTGCCACTCGTCTAGCACGGCCAGTAAAAACTGTTCGACGTTTATCAGTGCGGGTGTTTCTTGAGCATGGCTAATGAGCGTGTCGAGGATGCGTTTGCAATTGCGCACTTGGTCGTCTAGCAACACGAGATTTTCCGTCTGCTCTGGGGCGATGCAGTCATTGCGCATTTCACCAATTACCACTGACATAGTGGATAGCGGTGTGCCCAGTTCATGTGCCGCACTCGCCGCCAATGTACCCAGCGATACGATGCGTTCATTGCGCAAGGTTTCTTCACGAATACGATTGAGTTGTGCATCGCGCAAGCGCACCGCTGCCGCCATCTCTACCGCGAAATAGGCGATTACCGTCGCGCTGATGACGAAGCCTAACCACATGCCAAGTACGTGAGCATTGAACGCATCGTTGAGGGGTGAGGTGTCAGCCGTCGCATTCGCGGGCGCGGATTCAGGTTCGGTGCGGCAGTATTCAGAAGTGCCATTTTTCTCCTCATCCGCGAGATTCAAAAATTGATTTTCGCGTTCGCCTCCTCTCCCGCTTGCGGGAGAGGATTGAGGAGAGGGTAACGGGAGAGCCTGTGTCGAATGCATCTGATGCTGACTGTGATCCATGTGTATCGCGGCATGGTCGTGCACGGGTGCCGCCGTGACAGCGGCAGCCGCGACGGAGGCTGCTACCGTATGTCCTGTATGCCCCGCGTGTCCTGCATGCGCATCCCCGGTGGGCAGCGGCACATACCACACCATCAACAAGCTGTAGCACGCGACGGTCAATGCGGCCATGCCCCATGTGTAGCGGCGCGGCAAGGTGGCGGCGGCCAGCACCAGCGGCAATAGATAGAGCGAGACGAAAGGATTGGTCGAGCCGCCGCCGAAGTACAGCAGCACCGTCAATGCGTTCACATCCAAACACAACTGCAAGAAGAGTTCGAGGTTGCCGACCGGATAGTCGAGTGACAAGCGCCACCACGTGAGCAGGTTCACCAACACCAAGAACACCACCGTGCCCACCATCGGCGTCCACGCGAAATCCGTACTTAAGAAACGGTGCACCAAGATCAAGGTGGCGAACTGTGCCAAGACCGCCCAGCTACGCAACATGAAGAGGCGGCGCAGGTGTGAGTGACCTGTTTGGGTAGAAAGGAGGGAGGTGTTCATGGCGGCGGATTCTACTGGAAGCCCGCCGTTATTGGGGTGCGACAAAATGCCGCAGGGTCGTGTGTCGATTCTTATTTACAATTCGCGCCTGAATTTTGGATAGCGTGTACACGTAAATTTTTTAACAATTAAGGGGGCATGATGAATAAACGTAATTTGAAAAAATTGGCTGAATTGGGCGTGGCGATGACAGTGATTGCAACGCTCGTTGTTGGCTGCGGTGGTAAAAGTTCGACGACTGAAACGCCAACTACGCCAACGCCAACTACGCCAACGCCAACTATTCCAACGCCAACTACTCGTAGCATCTCCATCGACTTCGGCGTGTTGGCACAAAACGGTGCGGCATCGGCGGTATTGGGAACAGACATTTGCGCTAAAGCGCTCACGCTGGGCACGAATGCCAGTGGTGTTGCGGTCGCTGGACAAGTAAATGACATGCGCTTCTTTGTTTCAGGAATCAACTTGGTTGACCATAACGGTGTGGCGCATCCTGTCACGTTGGATGAGACAGCTTTCCAAAGCACGGGGGTTGCTTTGCTGGATTTTGAAA
>JABFSI010000118.1 GCA_013140695.1 Sideroxydans sp.
CGCATCCAAACTGAACCATGCTTCGATGCCGGATTGCTCCACCAACTTGGCAACCTGCTCCAACAAAGCTGGCGTATTTGGATGCAATTCGCCTGACTCTTTATGCACAAAGAAAGTCATCGGCACGCCCCAGTTACGTTGGCGCGACACACACCAATCAGGACGATTCTTGATCATGGCCTCAAGACGGGCACGCCCCCATGAAGGGAAGAACTCTGTGGCCTCCACGGCAGAGTTGGCGAGCGAACGCAGGTTCGCTCCCTTCTCTGCATGTGTCATGCCAATGAACCACTGCGGCGTGGAGCGGAAGATGATGGGGGTTTTATGACGCCAGCAATGGGGGTAGCTGTGTTGGATTTTTTTCAGGCACAGCAGGTGTCCGCTTTCTTGCAAAGCCGCAACCACCACATCGTTGGCTTTCCATACAAACAAGCCACCCACCAGTGGCACAGAAGCCACAAATTTTCCGTCGTCTGCCACAGGGCTATCCGTCGGCAGGTCATATTTCTGCCCAACAAAATAGTCGTCCATGCCATGTGCAGGGGCTGTGTGCACCATGCCTGTACCGGCTTCTAGCGTGACATGCTCGCCACAGATAACGGGCACTTGGCGTTCGATGAAGGGATGCTGAAGCGCCAACAATTCCAGGGCTTTACCTTTGCAACGTGCCACCACATCACCCGTCAATTCGTAGCGCTGCAAACAGCTTTCCAGCAACTCACTCACCAACACCAAATAACCTTTGCCCGTTTTCACCAGCGCATATTCAAAATCAGGGTGAACGCTCACAGCTTGGTTGGCGGGCAATGTCCACGGTGTCGTCGTCCAAATCACAACAGAGGCTTTGGTTTGAGCGTCTTGTGCTACGCCAAACGCTTTACCGAGTGCCACCTTATCCACCACTTCAAACGCCACATCCACGGCCAAGGAAGTTTTGTCTTCGTGCTCCACTTCGGCTTCAGCCAAAGCTGATTGGCAATCCAAACACCAGTTCACGGGCTTGTAGCCTTGGTACAGATAACCATTCTCATAGATGGTGCCGAGTGCGCGGATGATGTCCGCTTCAGTCTTAAAATCCATGGTCAGGTAAGGATTATCCCAATCACCCAATACGCCCAGACGGATGAAGTCTTTTTTCTGACGCTCGACCTGCTCTTTTGCGTAATCACGACACAGTTGGCGGAACTCAGCAGCGGGAATCGCCTTGCCATGTTTTTTCTCCACCATCAACTCGATGGGTAGTCCATGGCAATCCCAACCCGGCACATAGGGCGCGTCGAAATTGCTCAAGGTCTTGCTCTTGATAATTATGTCTTTAAGGATTTTATTGACCGCATGACCAATATGAATATCGCCATTCGCATACGGCGGGCCGTCGTGCAGGATGAATTTGGCGCGGCCTTTACTTGCGGCGCGAATGCGTTGGTAGCGCTGCTGCGCTTGCCATTGCGAGAGCATGAGTGGCTCACGTTTGGCCATGTCGCCACGCATGGGAAATTTAGTGTCAGGAAGATTCAGCGGGTATTTCTTTTTATCGTCACTCATATTTTTCTCGACTTCTAATTCATTCACAAAATTGTGGGAGCCGTCATTCCCGCAAAAGCGGGAATCCAGTGGGTTTATTTAACAGGCCGTTAGAATTTGTCCCGCTGCGCGGGTATTTTTCAATTATCTGGATTCCCGTTTGCACGGGAATGACGGCAAAATTCACTCATGTTCTCTAAACCATTTCTTTGCGTTTTCTACATCCAACGCGATCTGTCGCGTCAACATTTCCAAATTGGGATACTTCTCTTCGTCACGTAGTTTTTCTAAAAACTCCACACGCAAATGCTTGCCATAAATCTGTTGTGAAAACTCGAACAGATGCACTTCCAATACATACTTGGCATCGTGTTTAAGCGTGGGGCGAATGCCTAAACTGGCCACGCCTTGCAACACGCCCACGCCATCCGAATGCACCGCCACTACGTAAATGCCTTTGAGCGGCGGCAGATTGTGCTTGAGTTGAATGTTGGCGGTAGGGAAGCCCATCTCGCGTCCAACGGCATCGCCATGCACGACGCGACCACTGATGCTGTAAGGTCGTTGCAAATACTCGCGCGCCAAACGTAAGTGCCCCTCTGCCAATGCCACCCGCACCGCCGTGCTAGAGACACGCACGCCGTTGTGCAAAATGCTGTGTACGGCACGCACTTCAAAACCACAGCGCTCCCCCATAATTTGCATCAGCGCAAAATCACCTACCCGACCGCTTCCAAAGCGAAAGTCATCGCCAATCAAAACAAATTGAGCGTGTATTTTTTCAGACAGGGCTTGAATAAAATCAGCGGCCGTTTTTTGCGCGAATGCCGCATTGAAGCGACACACATACACTCTATCTACGCCCAAGCTACGAAACAGTTCCAGCTTTTCGCGCAAGTTCGTTAAGCGTGCGGGGGCTTGCTGTGGCGTAAAAAATTCACGTGGATGCGGCTCAAAAATCACCACTGCCGTTTGCAATCCACGCGCTTTCGCAACCGCTTTTAATTCACTCAATAAGGTTTGATGGCCTAGATGCACGCCATCAAAGTTGCCGATGGTGACGGCAACACCTTGAGTGTCGTGAGAGTAAAGTCCGCGTAGAATCTGCATAGGGCGCGGATTATACCGAAAACATATGTGCCTAGACCCCATACAAACAAGGAAAAGCCATGTTGAACTATCCCCAGGTTGCGCTGGCATTTATGAATCGTGACCACGCCGAATTTGTCGCGATGCACGATGGGTTGTTACGCTTATTGGACGCTGCGCCAGCGACGATAACTGTAGATGAGGCACTACACGCTTTACACACCCACACCCTACATCACTTTGCTGAAGAAGAACGCCTGATGCTGTCCACTCACTTCCCGCCTTATCGCATGCATCAAAGCGAACACACGCGCGTGCTAGCCGACATGGAAGCGCGCCACGCTGCATGGATCGAAAGCCATGATGCGTTTGCCTTAAAGCAGTGGCTACAAAACGAGGTGGCGGCGTGGTTTGTCAATCATGTGAGCACGATGGATTTAGTCACCGCTCAATTTATTGCGGCACAAACAAAAGCGAGCTAAATGTTGGGGGAGCCCGATTGAGCGTGTGCTGTTGGAGCCATTTCGACATGCTCAAGACAGGCTTCAGCCCCTTGCAGCCATGGCCTGTCCCATGCTGGCAACTCGGGCGATAGGCTCGTACCCATTCCCTCGCCCGATGAATCGGGCTCCTACAAAATCCAAGCTTCTTCGAGGTGAATCGGGCTCATACAGGATTCTATTTATCTCTAACAGGTTTTAGTTTTGGGGCGGGTGAGAAAGAGTTTATTCGCCCAAGGCAATGACGCGATTACGTCCGCCTCGTTTAGCCGCATACAAAGCATCGTCCGCCAATTTGTAGGCATTTTCTGGAGACTCATTGACATCCACACCAACCATGCCGATGCTGATGGTGAGATGCAACGATTCATCTTCCATTTGATAGTCGTTTAATTCAATCGTTTGACGCATGCGCTCGGCCACTTCCACGGCGAATTGCAAATTCATCTCGGGCAATAGCACTGCAAACTCTTCTCCTCCCACACGCGCTACGGTATTGCCCGCGCGCAGCACTTGGCGTAAGTGATTAGCAATATGTTTGATGACTTCATCCCCTACATCATGCCCGTATTGATCATTTACTTTTTTGAAGAAATCAATGTCGAGTATCGCCAACACCAAAGGCGAGTTGTTGCGTTGCGCTTTGGCGATTTCTTGTTGCAGGGCAATTTCAAAATAGCGCCGATTAGGAATGTTGGTGAGGGCATCCGTCAGTGATAATTTGTCTAACTTTCTTTCATTGCCAGCGGCCATCAACTCCACAAACCAAACCGCGAAAAACAAGGTGAGATACGACAGAAAAATGTAGGACGCACTTAATAATTCCAAAGTTGAACTATCTAGCTCAAGCAATACAGGGTCGGGTTCAAAATGGCTGTATCTAAAAAGAAAAAATAATCCTAAATTAGAAATAAAGACGGCCAAAATTAACAGCCATGAACGTAGCGGAAACACGATAGGTACGCCCATCGCAAACAGAATGTAATAGTAATACGAGTTAAAAAATGAGCCGTAGACCGACAGACTCGCGCTGAGTTGACTGCCCATCAACGCCGCCACGAGCAACCAACGTGCGGCTACGTTGTGCCCACCGCGATTGAGCCAAGGCACACCTGCCAACAGTACAAAAAATAATACCGTCATGCCAGCCAAACGCTCCAGCGCCGCATTCATGCTCAACCAATAAAAAAATATGTACGCCAGAAAAGACAGCATGCCAATCAACGCGACGACGTTAACGGACAGTATCTTGCGCTTGAGGGTGAAGTCAGCTTCGGCTTCACAGCCCCAATGCAGCCACTCTTTGATGGTTCTAAATAAATGCATGGATACGACCTACTAGGCCGTGCCTCCCACGGTGAGCCCGTCAATGCGCACGGTAGGTTGGCCTACGCCTACGGGTACACTTTGCCCTTCTTTACCACACGTGCCCACACCGGGATCAAGCGCCATGTCGTTACCAATCATGCTCACGCGATTCATGGCATCAGGCCCGCTACCAATCAAGGTTGCGCCTTTCACAGGATAGGTGATTTTGCCGTCTTCAATCATGTAGGCTTCGGTGGTGGAGAACACAAATTTGCCACTGGTGATGTCCACTTGCCCACCCCCAAAATTCGCCGCATACAAACCATATTTCACCGACGCGATAATTTCTTCAGGCGTCTTGTCGCCATTCAGCATCATGGTGTTGGTCATGCGTGGCATGGGAATATGCGCAAACGATTCACGTCGTGCATTGCCCGTTACACTAGTCTTCATCAAGCGTGCATTCATGCTGTCTTGCAAATAGCCGCGCAGGATGCCGTCTTCAATGAGCAGGGTGCGTTGCGTTGCGTTACCTTCGTCATCCACTTGCAGTGACCCGCGCCGATTAAGCAGCGTGCCATCGTCCACCACCGTGACGCCTTTGGAAGCCACGCGTTCGCCAATCCGCCCCGCAAAAGTAGAGCTGCCTTTGCGATTGAAGTCGCCTTCCAAGCCATGGCCCACCGCTTCATGCAGCAAAATGCCGGGCCATCCACTGCCCAACACCACGGTCATATTGCCCGCAGGCGCAGGTTTGGCTTGCAAGCTAATGGCGGCTTGATGCACCGCTTCTTTGGCATATTGCTGCAAAATTTCTTCAGTGAAATAGTCGTAACCAAAACGCCCGCCGCCGCCTGACGAGCCTTGCTCACGGCGTCCATCAGACTCGATGATGACTTGCAAAGAAAGGCGTACCAGCGGACGAATGTCGGCGTTCATTAACCCGTCATTACGCGCAATCAAGACGATTTCATACTCGCCCGATAAGTTTGCCATCACTTGCGTAACGCGCGAGTCGAGCGCGCGTGCAATACGTTCGAGGCGTTCCAGCAAGGCGACTTTTTCGTCGGCTTTGAGCGTCGCAATGGGGTCGTGTGGTAGATAAAGTGTGTGCGCTTTGCCCTCATGCAAATGGGCGGCGATTTGTTTGCCACCTTGGCGAGCGATAGCACGCGTAGCGAGGGCAGCGTCTTGCAGTGCATTGAGGGTAATGTCGTCCGAATACGCAAATGCGGTTTTTTCACCACTCACTGCGCGCACGCCTACGCCCTGATCAATGCTAAAACTACCTGACTTAACGATGCCTTCTTCGAGTGACCAACTTTCGGCGCGGCTGTATTGAAAGTACAAATCGGCATAGTCCACACGATGCGCCATCATCTGCCCAAACACTTGCTCTAGATGACGCGGCTCAAGGCCGTGCGGTGTGAGCAGCGCGCCCTGTGCTAATTGCAGAACGCTGTTCATACTGACATCACATTGGCGCAGTTCAGTGTGCGATGGGATAAGGCGGGAAGGCTCTTGCGTAAGCTGGCTTGATAACTAGGGTTCACTTCGGCCATCACCACGCCAGAGCCGCGTTGCAACTCATCCATCACGCGTCCCCACGGATCCACAATCATGCTGTGACCATGTGTTTCGCGGCCGTTCACATGGTAGCCACCTTGCGCAGCCGCAATAAAATACGACAGATTTTCAATCGCACGTGCGCGCACTAATGGCTCCCAATGCATCTTGCCCGTCGTCGCAGTGAAGGCGGAAGGCAACACAATAATGTCGACATTTTTCATGGCGCGGAAAAGTTCAGGGAAACGCAAGTCATAACACACGGCCAAGCCAATACGTCCAAACGGACTGTCCACCACCACCACTTGATTACCCGCCTCGATGGTTTGCGCTTCGTTATAAGCTTCGTTACCCAGCGTTAAGTTAAACAGATGTGTCTTGTCGTAACGTGCCACTTGCGCCCCGGTTTCGTCGAACACCAAGCAGCTATTGCGTACTTTATTGGGGTCATTGGCCGACAACGGAATCGAGCCGCCGACCAACCAAATTTTGTGCTTACGCGCAATCTCACTCATAAACTGCTGAATGGGACCTTGGCCTGCTTGCTCGCGTACCTTAATTTTTTCTTGCTCGTCCATGCCCATGATGGCGAAAAATTCAGGCAACACAACCAGCCGTGCCCCCTGCTCCACTGCTTTTTCAATATGGCGACGCGCTTCGTTAAGGTTGCCTTCTACTTTAGGGCCAGAAGCCATTTGCACAGCCGCAACCTTGAAGGCATTTTGTTGCGCTGCAATACGTGCTTGGGTCGATTCGATGGATGGTGTTGCGCTAGACATGGTGGCTCACTCTCTAATTTTGCTTGATTTGTTATTCCAGTTTTCTTCTGCTTCCGCTGCAACAGGGGCTTGCTTAACTACGCCGACTCGCTCTACTTTAGGGTCTTCCCAACTACCGCTGATATTGTAGTCAAACGCCACCAGCTTATCGAGTGGGTCATCCAAAATCTTATTCGCCAGCAATACACTGACACCAATCGCCGGGCCCGCTGCAAAAGACAGCAGCGATACGTTGCTGCCAATGTTCGGCATCACACGCACTTTGAGATTTTGCGTTTCGCGCTCCAACTCGACCACGCCCTTCATTGAAATTTTGGCCGCCGCGCCCACCATGTCAAACTCATTCGTCTTGAGCAGTCCATGCTCAATCACTGCATCGCCCTTGATGCTGTCGAACTCAAAGCCAGGGCTAATCACATCGGTAAAGTCGAGTGAGATTCGTTTGGGGAGCGACTGTAAGCTCATCACGCCAAGCAACTTGGCCGCGCCCGGGTTCACTTTGAGAAAGCGGCCTTTACCCATTTTCAAACGTACCGCGCCATTCATGCTGGCGTAATTAAATTCATCCGCGCCGCCTGTCCATACCACATCACCTTGCAGCACACCGCCGCCATCTTTCACGCTTTCCTCAAAGCCATAACGCAACAGGGCTTTGCCTGCATTGGAAAATTCGATTTGCGCATTCAGGAAAGTTTGTTCTGGATTTGCCTGCCATTTTCCTGTCGCGGTGATGGTGGTGTCAGGATTGGTTAGGCGTAAGCGCTGCAATACAATGTCGCCGTCTGAACTGCTCACCAGCATATCCAGTCGTCCCAGCTGTCTGCCCTTCCACGTAAGCTTTTCAACCTCCACATCAATCACGGGAAGCGCATATTTTTCGGCCGGTGCAAATGCAATTTGCGGCGCCATAGGCGCAGTCGTTGAAGCCAACATGCCTTCACCCAACATGGCATTCTTCAAGCGCACGAGCAAACGCCCCTCATCTTGAGGCTGCCAAATGAGGTCGCCATTCACTTCGCGCGAACTTAAGCGTGTACTGATTAACCCATTGCGTCCACTGCCACGAATACTCAATGCACGCACCACATTGCCGTAGCCGTGTAACTTATCAACAGTCACATTGATGCCTGCGATGTTAGGCAACACGCCTTCTCCGCTGGGAAAATCTGACCAGCCATTCCAGCCTTCTAAAGAGAATTGCGTCAGCACACCTTCCAACCAAATACCCTCTTTACGTGCCGGTGTCACAGATTTCCCAAATCGAATTTCGCCTTGTTTGGTATCCCACTTACCTTGAGCATTTAAGGTGCGTGTCATATCGGCATGCACGATGTCTCCGTATTGCACACTGCTTTTGTACTGCTGTGGACTCAAATCTTTTTGTTCAAAACGCAATGCCACACGTTCGTTCGCTTGCTTGGCAAACGGCTGCGGCAACATGGAGTTCATGCCTCGCAAATCCGAGGTCACTAACACATCGGCCAATTTATTTTTTACTTTAACGTCGGTTATCCAATCCGCCTTACCATGCAATTTTTTTAACAACGGGTAAGCATAGGTCGTTCCTAAACTATCGACATCTAAAGTGCCCGCCGCATTGGCTAATAAAACACCTTTATCACTGCGCAGGGAAAGGCGCGCAGGGCCGCCAAGTATTTGCGCTTTAATGTCAGTCGCATTCAACGCATCATTGCTAAAGGTGAGCAAGCCGCTGGCATTTTTCAGCACGGGAATATGCTCGCTAATGTCCACTTCGTTGTTATTAAATTGGTAGCTACCCACCACGAGTGGCGGATTCGCACCGCTTAAAGGAATCTCTAATTTAAGTTTTAACAGCCCCGCACCCAGCGCGTGAATGTCATCGGTATAGCCATCTAGGTAGCCACGTACTGGGCTTTTGCGGATGTAATCCAAACAGCGTTGCGTCGTATCAGCGGCCTCACCGTTCACTTGCATGATGACGGTATCGGCCAATAAATTAGGCAACACTACGCTCACGTTACGCAGGGCCGCACCCGCCGTCATGGCGGAACTGGCCATCACTTGCAAGCGCGTGCCCTGAATCAATAGCTCGGTTTGCGCGTGCTCAATACGCGGCCATCCCGCATCAAACTCAATGGCTACGTTCTTCGCCTTCGCTTCCAATTTGAACAGGCCATGCTTGCTGTCCGCAAAAGGAAAATCACGCAAATCGCCACGCACACGCATGTGAAAACTATTCGACTCACCCTCTTGTAAGCCTGTTTGCAACCAACGATAAGTCGCCTCATTAAACGCCACCTTGGGAATGTAACGCGCGGTGTGCTTAACGTTGGCGCGGCTTAAATCCAAACTCAAGTCAGCCACGCCAGGCCCGTCGTTAATTTGATATGAACCCTGTAGCGTGCCTTCCACATCCGCATTACGCACCCGTGCGTTGTTTAATTTTAGTTCCCAGCCACTGTTGTTACGTTGCCAATCTAGGCGCGCAGAAAGTTGATCGAAAGTCAGTGTTTCAGCTAAAAAATTAGGGGCTTGCAAGGACAGGTTACGACTATCTAGCTGTAAATTGCCATCACTCTCGCTCCCTTCAACCGTACCACTCAAGCCTGAAAATCCAGGCTGCGCGCCGACTTGTCGCAGCGACAAGTCATTAAATTTCGCACGAATTTGATAACGCGTAAGATGGCTTTCATCGCCCTGCCAATTTGCTTTTAGGTTTTCAATGCGTCCCTGTGGTGCTAGCGCCAGCAAGCGTTGCTTGCTATCCGCAGGCAACGGCAGGTAATTCAACAGGGCGTTAATGTCCGCTAGATTAAGCGTGTTTGCATTAATCTCACCCGAGGCGGTTTGATAGCCCCGTGCAGGCGTGATTGCCAGCAATAAATCAGTGGGCTTAATTTCAAAGCCATTTGGCATCCGTAGCGCAAGTTGTTTCGCCGACACTTCAAAACCACTCTCACGCTGTAGCCATGCGATACGTCCACGCAAAGTTGATAATTCCAGTTGCGGTAAATCAGCGGCTAACTGAGTCTGCACTCCCTGCAAGGCAACGTCGGCCGTCACCTGATTAATCTGTCCTCCCTGCATACCCAGCCACACACGTAACGCACCTGTGCCACGCTTAAATTCAGCTGGCAAGGTGAACCAATCATTCCATGCCAGTGCATCTAGTTTATCGACTTGTGCAAACAGCTCACCCCGCCAACTTTGCAGTTCGTCCAAGCTATTTCCAAATAAATTTCCGCGCACATCAAGGCGCGACGAGAGCGTGGCGGGCGGTGTCGCTTGCACTGCAAAACGGTGGCGATTGCCGCGATTTTCAATGGCTAATTCAACTTGCTCAAAACTAATCGACGCTGCGCCGCGCTTCTCGTCCAACCACACCACTTTGCCTTGATGCACAAGAATGTGTGACTGCTGAAGCAGCCAATCTAAATTGTCCGTTTCAGACTGCGCACCCGATTGTTGCTCGGAGAGAATACCCGCCACATACAGATGGCCTTGCTTATCTTGCCGCACCAATAAATTGGGATTGTCTAACTCCACACTGTAAAAACGTAGCTCGCGAGCAAATAGTGTTGTCCAAGCCAGTGTATTTCTTAAGCGAGGGAATTGCAGCGCAGCTTGCCCTCTGTCATCTAGGACTTTCACATCGGTCAACGTTAGGCGCGGACGTAATCCATCCCAATCAGCTTCAATACGCGCAATGGTGACGGGATGCTTCAACGCGGCGCTGGCAGCGGTCGTGATGGCAGCGTGATAACGCTCGATATCGGGTAACACCCAGTAACGCAATATAAGTAACGTAAGTGCGCCCAATAGCAACACCCCTGCTAGCAGCCATTTGGTAGCACGCAGAGTGTGACGTAAGCCGCGTACGCCATGTCGCAAAATGGCACTTAACATGGCTCGAATAACACGCTGAAGACAGAAGGGATAAAGCCGCGCTTGAACATAAAAAACTATAATGAGGGGGCAAAAAAATGAGTTCGCCCATTTTAACTGAAAGCACCTATGAACATCTCTTCACCCAAGCAAAACAATGACTTTGACAGTTTGCTACCGCACGCTCGCCACTGTAGCCATTACCTCGCACGTTTGTTAGATGCTGAACCTGCTTTGCTGGCGTGGTTGCGCACGCATTACATGACGCGTTGCGATGCCGTGTTTATTCAGTATTGGCTGGACACTTTTCCCGCCACCACCGAAGAAGAGCTAGGCAGCGCGGTACGCAAACTACGCAAGCGTGTGATGTTGCACCTTATCTTGCGCGATTTAAGCGGTTTAGCCGATCTTGCCGAAGTGATGCACGCCATGACTGCATTGGCGGAAATTTGCGTGCGTAGCGCGCACGCTTTGGTGATGCGTAATTTGCTTGCGCAATTCGGTCAACCCATCGGGGCCGAGCATGGACAAGCCCAAGAAATGCTGGTGATTGGCATGGGTAAATTAGGGGGGGGCGAGTTAAATGTTTCGTCCGATATCGACCTCATTTTTGTATTTCCCGAAGACGGCGAAACGAACGGCGCGCGCAGCTTGAGCAATCAAGAATTTTTTAGCCGCGTGGGGCGCAAGCTCATTGCGTTGATTAACGACCTCACTGCGGATGGCTTCGTGTTTCGGGTAGATATGCGCTTACGCCCCTATGGCGATAGTGGCCCATTGGCCATGAGCTTTGCTGCCCTCGAAGAATATCTGGTGGCACAAGGGCGTGAGTGGGAGCGCTATGCTTGGATTAAAGCGCGCGTGGTGTCGCCCGCCGCCAGTGCACACACGAGCGAGCTGGAAAATTTAGCGCGCCCCTTTGTTTTTAGAAAATATCTCGACTTTGGCGCGTTTGATTCCATGCGCAAACTGCACGCGCAAATCAAAGCCGAAGTGGCGCGCAAGGAGCGCCACAACAACATTAAATTGGGGCGCGGTGGAATTCGTGAAATTGAATTTATCGCACAAGTTTTTCAGCTCATACGCGGCGGACGCGATGCCCAGTTACGTATTCGCCCTACGCAGCAAGTGTTGCGACAAATCGCACAAGATGGAGAATTAAATGCGGACGTGGTTGAAAAATTAAATCACAGTTATATTTTTTTACGCAATCTCGAACATCGCCTACAGTACCTCAACGACCAACAAACACAGGCTTTACCTGACGATGCAGCCAATCAGGAAATCATCGCCAGCGCGATGGGTTATGCCAACTATTCCGCACTGTTAGCGGTACTCGACCCACTACGCGACTTTGTAAGTGCGCAATTTGAAGCGGTGTTCGGTAGCAAACAAGAGAACGGTGAGCGCTTGGGCTGGCACGAAGACTCTAACGAGGATGAATTAACTGGGATGCTGTCTAAATTGCAGTACAGCGAAGCCTCTACCCTTGCCAATGTTTTACTGCAATTCCGCACGGGCAGTCGCTATCGCTCCCTTCCCGACATCAGCCGCCAGCGCTTGGATGGCATCGTGCCTACGTTGATGACGCTGTGTGCCGCCGAACAAAATCGCGATGAAACCTTGCGTCGCACACTCGTCCTGCTAGAGGCGATTGCTCGTCGCGCAGCGTATCTTGCGTTTCTCGCTGAATATCCACAAGCCTTGCCACGACTGGTGCGCATGCTATCTGCCAGCGCGTGGGCGGGCGACTATCTAACCCAGCACCCGATTCTATTAGACGAATTATTGGATACGCGGGAACTCTACGTTGCCCCTGATTGGCAAGCCTTGGATGCAAAATTAAGCGCACGCCTATCCGAGCATATCGGTGACACCGAACGCGAAATGGATACGCTGCGCCAGTTCCAACAAACGCAAACATTCCACTTGTTGGCGATGGACTTGCAAGGAATTTTGCCGCTAGAAACATTGAGCGACCACTTAAGCGACCTCGCCGATCTCATCCTGCGTCACACCCTGCAACTGTGCTGGCGTGATGCACGCAAAAAACATCAGGAGCAAGCTAATTTTGCCATCCTCGCTTATGGAAAATTGGGCGGCAAAGAACTGGGCTACGCCTCCGACCTCGACCTCGTTTTTATTTACGACGATGCCCATCCCGATGCTGGGCAAATATATGCGCGACTGGCACAGCGCATCAACACTTTGCTATCCAGCCACACAGCAGCAGGACGCTTGTATGAGGTAGATTTGCGCCTACGCCCCAACGGTGAAAGTGGTTTGCTCGTGAGCTCCATCGAAGCTTTTGAAGACTATCAGCGTAACCACGCTTGGGTATGGGAACACCAAGCGCTCACGCGTGCGCGTTTTTGCGCAGGAGATGCAGAATTAGGGGCGCGCTTTGAACGCATCCGCAACGGTCTGTTATGCCTGCCACGCGATATCGCCCCCCTCAAGCAAGCCATCGTTGAAATGCGCCAAAAAATGCATGACGGACACCCCAACCCCAGCACGCTGTTTGACATTAAACATGACAAGGGCGGCATGGTAGATGTGGAATTCATGGTGCAGTATTTGGTTTTAGCTTATGCCGCACAACATCCACAACTGGCGCTTAATCGAGGCAACCTAGCGTTGTTGTCGATGGCCGCCGAATTGAATTTAATTGAAGAAGTGCAGAGTGAAGCGGCGCGTGAAGTGTATCGATCGTTGCGTCACATCCAGCATCAAATGCGCCTCAACAATCAACTCGAATGTCGAATTGAAAAGACGCGGATTGATGTGGCAGGCGTGCAGGCTTTATGGCAGGAATTACTGGGTTAATACAGAACTAGGCCTGGGCTTGCTGCCCGTTCGGCGATTGGAATTTGAAAATATTGTTTTTTCCGGACTGACTCATCAAATCAACTTGCCCCACTAAACGATAGCCAGGCATTTCACCCTTGCCTTTAATGGTTAGCATGGTCGGCGGTTCAAATAAAAAGTCGTGTTGTAGGCGGTTGTAAGTGCGCTTGTCGGTGAGGATAGTCCCCGCGTGAGCATCGTCTGTTAAGCGACTCGCAATGTTCACTGTGTCGCCCCACAAATCATATATAAATCGCTTCGTGCCAATTACGCCTGCCACCACGGGGCCGATAGCGATGCCAATATGTAATCCCAAGTCATGTTTAACAAGTTGTGGATGACTATCCACAAAGGCAATCATTTCCAAAGCCATTCTCGCCATGTCTTGCACGTAGTCAGGGCGCTCGCGCTTTATCCCGCCCACCGCCATGTAAGCATCACCAATGGTTTTAATTTTTTCAATTCCATAGCGTTCGGAAATCTCATCGAAGCCTGTAAATACAGTGTTCAACATGCCCACCATCTGCTCGGGCGACATGCGCTCGGTGAGCTGGGTGAAGTTCACCAAATCAGCGAACATCACGATGACATCGGCATAACCATCGGCAATTTGCCCCTCATTGCTCTTTAGGCGTTCTGCGATATTGGAAGGCAATACATTTAACAACACGCGCTCGGAACGCTTTTGTTCCTCGGCCAACAAGGCGTGCTGCTGATCTAGCTGCGATTTAATTTTCTCGGTCTCAATCACAAAGTGACGCACCAAGAAATACAGAATGGAAGACATGGCGGCAAAATTCAGCGCAAAAAATAAGCCGATGGTGTTCATCGGAATGCCCATCGCGCCTGTGGTGCCCAACAAATAATCAAACACGCCAGACATTAAAGTGAGGATGATGTAGGCCACAAACCAAGGCACAGATTCACGCCAACTGGACACTACCAATGCCCCAATCGGCGCCAGCAATGCCCATAAAGTTACACCACTCGACGTGACCGAACTGCCCATACTCCATTGCATGATGAAGGGGGCAAATAAAAACAAGGACAGTTGGATGAAACGGAACACGACAAAATTGCGTGTTTTCATGTAATGAATTAAAGAAGCGACCGAAATGGCTTGATAGGCCAATGGCACATTGCTGGAAAAATTCACGCCCATCGCCCAGTAAATAGCGAGCCAGAACATCACCGCGAAAATCATAAATGCCGAAGCGAACACAAGTAAATTGCGACGCAATTTTTCTTCTTGCGATTCCATCGCTTCAGGAAGGACTTCTTTAGTTCCGATGTGTTGCATCATTAAATGCCTGTGAATACCTAAATGGATTGGCTGGATAATTACATGAACTGCGCCTAATTGGAATAGCTTCAACGGCCTATACATTTTTCTTTGACTATTTCCACCTATGCGCCCACCTCTTTCTATTCGGCGCTTCATAAAATTGATAGAAACGGCTAGAATCCGCGCTCTTGTAACCACTCACCACGTTAGGAATTTCACCATGTCTATGTCTGATCGCGACGGTTTTATTTGGCACGATGGCAAGCTCGTACCTTGGCGCGAAGCCACTACCCACGTCCTTACTCACACTTTGCACTATGGCATGGGGGTGTTTGAAGGGGTGCGCGCCTACAAGACCAATCAAGGCACGGCTATTTTCCGCCTACAAGAACACACAGACCGGCTCTTCAACTCGGCCTATATCTTCAAAATGCCCATGCCTTTTGATAAAAAAACCATCATGGAAGCACATAAAGAAGTGGTGCGTTCTAACAAGCTGGAATCCTGTTACATCCGCCCCATTGTGTTTTACGGCTCTGAAGCGATGGGCATTGCCGCCAAGGGGATTAGCACTCACGTTGCCGTTGCCGCATGGCCGTGGGGAGCGTATCTGGGCGAAGAAGGCATGGCCAAAGGGATTCGCGTTAAAACGTCTAGCTTCACACGTCACCATGTGAACGTGAACATGTGCCGCTCAAAATCCGTCGGGACTTACACCAATTCCATCTTGGCGCATCAAGAAGTGGCACACGATGGCTACGATGAAGCGTTGCTATTGGATGTGGACGGTTATGTGGCAGAAGGGGCGGGCGAGAACATATTTATTGTGAAAAAAGGCAAGCTGTACACGCCCGACTTAACTTCCTGCTTGGAAGGTATTACGCGTGACTCCATCATCACGCTGGCTAAAGATATGGGCATCGAACTGATTGAAAAACGCATCACGCGCGATGAAGTGTATTGCGCCGATGAAGCCTTTTTTACTGGCACAGCCGCCGAGGTTACGCCCATTCGCGAGTTGGATACGCGCACCATTGGCATTGGCAGTCGCGGCCCGATTACAACGCAATTGCAAAGTGCGTTTTTCGATATTGTGAGCGGAAAAAATTCCAAGTACGCACACTGGTTAGCTCACGTTTAAACACTTATACAAGGACACAGGTCATGGCGAACGAGAATGCTTCACAACACTTTATTGAGGTTACAGCAGATGCCTTGCCTTTGTTCTGCCCGACGCCTTCGGTCGCGTTGTGGAGTGCTCATCCGCGCGTTGCCATTCCAGTGGAAAAATTGGGGGAAGCAAGCTGCCCCTATTGCGGTACCGTCTACAAATTCAAAGGTGAACGTCCGCACGGACATCACTAACACGAATTAAAATTTCTGTGAAAAAAATTCTCGTCATCGCGCCAAGCTGGGTGGGCGACTGCGTATTGATGCAGCCCATGTTGCACCGCTTGATTGAGCGCCATCGTCACGTCCTCATTGATGTACTGGCTCCGCCTTGGACAGAAAAACTGTTGCGTCTGATGCCTGAAGTGAATGAGGTCATCCTCAATCCATTCCCACATGGCGCTTTGAATTTTTCTGCACGCCGACAATTAGGCAAGCAATTACGTGCTGCTGGTTACGAACAAGCCATTGTGTTGGCAAATTCTTGGAAGTCGGCACTTGTGCCTTACTTTGCAGACATTCCTTTGCGTACGGGCTTTGTAGGTGAGATGCGCTATGGTCTGCTGAATGACGCACGCAAACTCAACACAAAAAGATGGCCGCTGATGGTGCAACGATTTGCTGTACTAGCCGAAGCGCCTAACAGTGGTATCGCGCAGACTGCATTAACGCCTTTCCTGCAAATCAGCCCCGAAAAATATAAGCAAACCTGCGCCAAGTTTGGTGTGACGACCGATGCGCCTGTTGCCATTTTTTGCCCTGGCGCAGAATATGGTCCGGCTAAACGATGGCCTGTGCAGTACTTCGCTGAATTAGCGCAAGGACTGCGCGAGCAAGGCTATGACGTTTGGTTGATTGGCTCACCGAAAGACCAAGAAGATGCGGAAAAAATCGTCGCGTTAGGTAATCCACAAGTCGTTAATTTATGCGGCAGCACTGATTTAGAAGAAGCCATCACGCTCATTTCTAGGGCGCGATTGGTGGTGAGCAATGATTCCGGCTTAATGCACATTGCAGCGGCATTAAACCGCCCTGTGATTGCCCTGTTTGGCTCAAGCAGTCCGCAATTTACGCCGCCGCTTTCTGACAAGGCGCAGGTACTTAGGTTGGATTTGCCTTGCAGCCCCTGCTTCAAGCGAGAGTGTCCACTGGGTCACTTCAATTGCATGATGCAGCTTACCCCCCAATCCGTCGCTAAATACGTGCCCATTCTGGTGCGTGACGCTAAATAATTATTTAGAAAAAGCTGAATAAGTCGCCCTTCGCGCGTAACGGGGTTAGCAGAATTTCCTTAAGCACACATCACAAATGACGGCTCTGTTTCAGTAAGTCATACGCCAATTGAATCTCTTTCGCCTGCTCGGTGGCCATCGCAATCATGTCCTCTGGCAAGCCTTGTCCAATCAATTTGTCGGGATGATATTGGCTCATCAATTTTCGATACGCACGCTTAATTTCCGCATCGCTATTTTCTTTGGTCACGCCCAATGCCTTATAGGCATCCTCTAACATAGTCGCAGAATCACCCCCCTTGCCTGCGAAATGCGATTGATTCAGCACCATGTCCATCAAATGTTTGAAGGCCACGGGACCATATCCAAGATGCCCTGCAATTTGAACAAGCAAAGCTTCTTCAGCGGGATGTAAATGCCCATCCGCAAGTGCCATCACAATCAAATACACCACCAGCATGTCTTTCAAATTGCTGGTGTGGCCGCAAATCAGCATGAACTTTTTTAAGCTAGGCTCAATGTCAAAATCAGCAACAGCACCTTGCTTAAACAAAGCAATCGCGCGGATTCGATGCGCTTCAGTCATCCCCAGCTTCTGCATAAGCTGCTCAACGTGCGCAATTTCCTCTTCGGAAACCCGTCCATCCGCCTTCGCCAACTTACCCATCACAACAAATATCGTTTCCAGAAAAACAGTTTGGCGCATTGCGTTGCGTAGTGGATTCGCTCCGCCCGAACCAAATGCGCGTACGCGATCAATAAACGAACCTAAAATGAGTCCGAGGAGTACGCCCCACCAGCCAAAAAAGTAATAACCCAGCCCCATCCCAATCAACTTAAACACAGCCACCCCCTCATCCAAAGTAATGCAATTGATTATACAGAACACCCCGCCCATCACACCCATAAAGCCTGCAATGATTGACAGTGCGTAAGCAACTCCCCTAGAGTGCGACGCATTCAGATTGCACTTAAATTAGGAACTCATCATGCCCAATCGCTTTTTAGCCTTATCACTTAGCTGCACACTCTTCTTTTTTTCATGCGTAGCACACGCCTCTAGCTGCAACCCAAATGAAAGCGATGCGGGAGAGATAGACATCGCTTTTAAGCAAGAATCTAAATGCGCCAAGCAAGCCATAAAACAGGCCGAAGCGCTCGTGAAAGCCGCCAGTCAGTCTGAAGCAATGGGGGAGGCAGCCCGCATGTGTAGCAACCTGCATGCCGCCCTCATGCAATTGGCACAATACAAAGTGGGAGAGTGGCGTGCCGAATACAGCGGCATTAGCGAAAATGTGGATGAAGATTTTGATGCGCTACTGCCCACCTTTATGCGCACGCAATGCAAGCAAAAAATCACCTTATTTCGCCATCTAGCGACGCAAGGCAATGCGTGGGGGATGTATCAACTAGGGCAAGCGTACGCCAAGGGTGACGGCGTCACCCAAGATGATGCAACTGCGCAAGACTGGTACAAACAATCCGCATTGCATGAATACACCGCAGCCTATCTCGCTTTAGGTTCACTCAACCTAGACGGCATTGCCTTCCCGCCCAACTATGCCGAAGCCTTTGATTGGTATTTGAAAGCGGCGCAACAAGGGGATGCGATGGCACAATTTTTGGTTGGCAAACTGTATTACCAAGGAAAAGGCGTTGCACGCAAAGTCGACGAAGCCGAAGCTTGGCTCATCAAATCAGCGGCACAAGATCATGCCGGTGCGAAAGCCCAATTAGCGGCCATGGCGGATGCGGGTGAAATCAAGAAGCCGTTTTTTGGATGGTGATTTTGCAAGCGGCCACGCGCCATGTAACAGGCCAATATATAGATACTTTAGACCGTTGACAGGCAGGAACAAGCTCACTTAAAGTGCGCCCCACTTGCACATCCGTTAGACGCACATCACACCGCACGCACGGTGCGAGGCTCGAAACAGAATCCCCAGAACAGGAGCGCTGGCGCAAGTTCGACCCATGCGGTCGGCTTTAGGCCAGTCGTCAATAAACCTGTTCATAGAAGGATTGAGATGTTCACCCCCGCAACAACTACTCTGCAAGATTTACTCCACCCTGGCGATGCCGTTGATTTTTTCTTGCGCCGACACATCCCCGCGTTCGAACCTTATGCCGTCGGATACAGCAGTAGCAATGCGCTGTGGCTTGCCGAATTAAGTCGTCTCGTTTATCGCCACGACAAAGAAGAAAGCAACTATCCGCCCTTCCCTACGCAAACCGCTTTTCTAGAAAGCGTAGGCTGCGCGCGTAGGCAATTTTTTCATTCGCGCCAAACGGGCGCGCAGGCTTTATTACTCGAATTCAACTGCATCCAACCCTTCGCTGTTTTAGTGTTTCGCGGCACGGAAGCAGATGCGTTCAACGACATCATTACCGACTTAAAAATTGACGAAGTGGGGCTGCCTAACGGAAAAATTGAAACTCACCTCGGCTTCAACAAAGCGTTAGATTCCATCTGGCCAGAAATAAAAGCCGCCCTCCAACACATTGATGCCGCACTCTACTTCACTGGTCACAGCCTAGGCGGCGCACTCGCCACCCTAGCCGCTGCACGTCATCGCCCAAGCGCGCTTTACACCTTTGGCTCACCTCGCGTCGGCGATATTGATTTCGTACACTCACTCCAACCGATGGAAGAAATCATCCATCGCGTCGTCAATCCTAAAGACATCGTGACCACCCTTCCTCCCGAAATTTTGGGTTACCGCCATATCGGCCTCACCCACACACTTGCCGCGCCCTCCGTCCCACCAACGACGCAATCATGGTTCGGAAATTGGGGTAAAAAATTGCCCGTCCATCTAGCCGATCACGCCCTTATCAACTATGTGGATAGAATCTAATCACCCCTTGTGGTGTGCCACCTATGCGCGTAAATTGACCCCGCAAGTATGCAAATGAGACACCCTAAAATGAGTATTTGCAGTCAATTGTGAAGCGCACGGTTTGTATTCCAAGTGAACTTAAACCCAAGCAAAAAACTTTCGAACAAGTGAACAATTTAACCAAGGAGAATCGAAAATGAAGAAACTCAATTTAGTGATGGGCGCATTGATGGCTGTGGCTTCTGCAAATGCAGTTGCAGCGGGTAATAACTTAAGCATGGGCACTTTCGGCCTAAACGTCAGTACACAAGCACCCGGTGCAGGCCTAGGGCAAGGCAATCCAAACTTTCTAATAACTGGGAAATACGTGTTGCAAGCGGACATGGCACTTTTAATGGGATTCGGTTTTGGTAGTAATAGCGCCACACCTCCCGCCCCTGCTGCCTCTACCAGCGGCACCGACATCTCTTTTTTAATCGGCGCGCGCAAGTATTTTTCAGCGGGAGACTTCTCACCTTTCATCGGGGGGCGATTTGATTACATCTCCGTAGGGGGTGCCACCACCGTTTCTGCCGTGACATTTGCAGCGGAAGCAGGCGCAGAATACTTTCTGAACAAACGTTTCAGCTTGGAAGGCAGCGTTGGCGCGGGATATAGCTCGGCTGACTTGGGCGCAGCGAAGGGTAAGAGTAGCTTCTTCGGCACAAACAACTACGGCTTAAGCGCTAACTTTTATTTCTAATCCGCGCCTTCAGCAAAGAAAAAGGCCGAGAACTCTCGGCCTTTTCTTTTTCCACTGACGCACCTCTCCGCGCTAAAAAACGCTGCCATCAGTAGTTCTGCTGCACACTCAAGGCCGCACCACAATACGGACACACTTTCGGCTTATAGGCAATGCCAAAACTAATCTCACTCGGCGTGCCATCGTCTTTCGTGGGTACCACCACCTTCTCGCACACGGGACAGC
>JABFSI010000092.1 GCA_013140695.1 Sideroxydans sp.
CCCTAACCCTCCCCCTGCATGGGGGAGGGAACGTGGCTGCTATTCGAAAGTTGTATCTATGAACGCCTCTATCATCCAGTCCCGCCCCGACTTCGCCGCCATTGCCGCATGGATCCCCGAAGGCTCAGCCGTGCTTGACCTCGGTTGCGGTGACGGCAGCTTGTTGCGTTACCTGCGCGAGACGCGCAAGGTGGTCGGTTACGGCGTCGAGATCAGCGATGCGAATGTCGCCACTTGTATCGCCAACGGCGTGAACGTCATCCAGAACGATTTGGAATCCGGTCTCGCTGATTTTGAGAACGATGCATTCGATTTCGTCATCCTGTCGCAAACTTTGCAGGCGACGAAACATACCGAGGCGCTGATGAAAGAGATCTTGCGTGTGGGTCGTGAAGGCATTGTCAGCTTCCCCAACTTCGGTTACTGGAAGAACCGCATGCAGGTACTACTGGGTAATATGCCTGTATCGCACGACATGCCTTATCAGTGGTACGACACACCGAATGTGCATCTGTGCACCCTACATGATTTCGAAGACTTGTGCGCCACACACGAGGTGAGCATCCTCGCCCGCCATGTTATGACAGAGGGTAACGACGTGAACGTGTTGCCGAATCTGCTGGGCAGCATGGCGGTGTATCGGGTGAAGCGGGCGGGATGAAAACGCAGGCACTCACTCAATACTCCAACTTCGTCATTCCCGCGAAAGCGGGAATCCAGCGGGGTTATTCAAGGTGCTTTTGATTTTGCCTTGCTTCGCAAGAATTATTGAATCAACTGGATTCCCGCTTTCGCGGGAATGACGGGCCTCCACGATGACCATCTGGCAGCAACTCTTCACAAGGCGCATGTTGATATGCGTCTTCATCGGATTCTCTTCCGGCCTGCCGCTGTATCTGCTGTTCAACCTCGTGCCTGCATGGCTACGTAGCGAGCAGATCGATCTCAAGACCATCGGACTGTTCGCGCTCATCCAGTTCCCCTACACGTGGAAGTTCATCTGGTCGCCCTTGCTAGATAGATACGCCGTGCCTGCGCTGGGTCGCCGTCGCGGTTGGATGTTGGTGTCACAAGTGGGATTGTTGCTGGTCATCGCCACCCTCGGCGGCTTCTCGCCGCAGACCGAGATGAGTACGATTGTTTTATTTTGTACTTTGCTGGCTTTCCTCTCAGCCACGCAAGACATCGTGCTGGATGCCTATCGCCGCGAGTTGTTGTCTGACTCCGAACTCGGCCTCGGCAACTCCATCCACGTCAACGCGTACCGCATCGCGGGGCTTATCCCCGGTTCACTCTCGCTCATCCTGTCCGACCATCTGCCATGGAGCATGGTGTTCATCATCACCGCACTGTTCATGCTGCCCGGCATGGTGATGACGTTGATGGTGAGCGAGCCGCACCGCGCCGCACCGCCCAAGACTTTGCGCGAAGCGGTGGTCGAGCCCTTCCACGAATTCATCTCGCGCCAAGGTTGGAACAGCGCCTTGCTCATCCTCGCCTTCCTGTTCTTCTACAAACTCGGCGACAGCCTGTGCACCGCGCTGGCCACACCGTTTTACATGGACATGGGTTTCAGCAAGACCGAGATCGGTCTCATCGCCAAGAACGCAGGCTTGTGGCCTGCCGTCATCGGCGGTCTGCTGGGTGGCTTGTGGATGTTGAAGATCGGCATCAACCGCGCGCTGTGGCTGTTCGGGGTGGTGCAAGTGGTGTCCATCTTCGGCTTCGCATGGCTGGCCTCCAAAGGGCACTTCGATGTCATCGGCGCTGCCGAGCTCACGCAATTGGGATTGGTCATCGGGCTGGAAGCCTTCGGCGTCGGCGTGGGCACCGCCGCCTTCGTCGCCTTCATCGCCCGCACCACTCACCCCGCCTACACCGCCACCCAGTTCGCCCTGTTCACCAGCCTCGCCGCCGTCCCGCGCACCTTCATGAATGCGACAGCGGGATGGCTGGTTGAATCTATGGGATGGACGATGTTCTTCTTGCTGTGTGTGTTGTTGGCGATACCGGGGATGGTGTTGCTGTTGAAGGTTGCGCCGTGGAGAGAAATTCAACAAAATGGGCAGGACTAATCCACAACAGCTAAATCACTGAAATACTACTTATGAAAGATTGCTATGACTGAGAAACCAAAGCCTTTCACCATGAAACCCGAGGGCAATATGACTATGAAAATCGGACCTGATGGTGCAATTTCAACGTCCACAGACAAGCCACTAGAAATTAATCTTCAAAATATCAAATCAGTTGGAGTCGAAAATCTTGTAGATATTGAAACTCATGAGATTAGTAGGCTATTTAATTCTGTCTCGCATTTCATAAAGTTTTTTGGTGGGGGCGAAGTGAAGTTTGCATACAATCTGGAAGGAAAATTGCTTGAGTTCTCAACTCATCATGTCACGCTAAGCATTCAGAATGGAGAGCGGGTTATTCTAAAAAAACTTGAAGAAAATTAACTCGCGCAAGCGCTCAAGGGCAGGATTCGCAATAGCTGCCTATCCTGCACCTTCCCCAACACCACCTGCGTAACGATCGCCCCGATCAACGCCATCAACATATCCGACTGCGTATCCCACGCATAACCCTGCGTGCCGAGGAAGGCATCCGCGCCTTGGCCCATCATCTCTGCCGCCGCCCATTCGATGAGTTCGTAGCTGGCGCTCACCGCTTTGGTTCCAGTGTAAAATCGCCTCCACGCAATCGCTTTAGGAGTGCAAGCCATGAATCAGACAATCACCCTGCCGCTGTCGATGCTCAAGCGCCTAGACAAGGTGTCCGAGGGGTCACACGTCAAACCGGAAGCAATCATTAAACAAGCAATAGCAGATCGACTCGACTACGAGGAGTGGTTGCTTGAACAGGTGGATGCGGGGCTGGCTGAATTTAAGGCGGGTAAAGGCATTCCTCATGAGAAATTTCTAAAGCGTGTTGGGGTTTCGCAGAATGCCAGAAAAAAAGCTGCTTGAATGGTCGCCACGCTCGCAGTATCTGGTCGAAAAGATTCGTGCTTTCATAGAGCCGGAAAATCCTAAAGCCGCTCAAGATGTGGTCGATGAAATAGCCATTACGGCTGCGGGATTGCGTACCTTTCCTATGTTGGGAAAACCGTGGAAACGCGAATCGCGCAAGTTGGTACTGCCGAAATATCCATACGTCATCATCTACAAGCTGACACCTTCAAAGGTGCTCATACTGGCGGTGGCGCATCAATCAAAAAAGAACACCTGATAACCCGCAGCTAATGCGGGCAGCTTCGCAATAACTGCCTGTCCTGCACCTCCCCTAACATCACCTGCGCAATGATCGCCCCGATCAACGCCATCAACATATCCGTCTGCGTATCCCACGGATCGCCCTGTGTACCCAAGAATGCATCCGCACCTTGCCCCATACTTATCGCTGCGGCCCACTCGATGAGTTCGTAGCTGGCGCTCACCGCAAGGCAACTCGCCACCACCAACGTGAACAGCAACTTGCCTTGCTTCAACGGTGAGCTGCGCAGTAGCAGTTCGCGGAACAGCATGGCGGGGATAAAGCCTTGCGCGAGGTGGCCGATCTTGTCGTAGTTGTTGCGCGCGAAGCCGAACCAGTCTTGCATCCAATAACCCAGCGGCACTTCGGCATAGGTGTAATGGCCGCCGACCATGAGGATGAGCGCGTGCAGGAACAGTAGGCGGTACAGCAGCGGGGTGAGGGTGTAGGTCTTGTAGGTGACGATGAGGATAGGTAGCGCGATGAAGATGGGTGCGGTCTCCATCCACCAAGTGGCGTAGTCGTGGGGGTGGAGGGCGGTGAGGGCGAGAAGGGCTATCCCGAGTATTAGCAGAATCAATGGTTCGTTGATCGTTTTCATTCTTAACCTCTTTTAGCCACAGAGGACACAGAGACCACAGAGAAAGTCGCTGCACCTGAATGTTCCACAGGTTTCTCTGTGGTCTCTGTGTTCTCTGTGGCAAATAGTTTTGATGTTTAGTCCTTGTAGTCCACCATCATCGGCGCGTGGTCGCTGAAACGTTGTTCTTTGTAGATGCCGGTATGGATGGCTTTGGCGGCAATGGCGGGGGTGGCGACTTGGTAGTCCAAACGCCAGCCCACGTCCTTCGCCCATGCTTGGCCACGGTTAGACCACCATGTGTAGGCTTCGAGTTCGGGGTGAAGTTTGCGAAACACGTCGATGAAGCCGACGTCGTTGAACAACTGGGTGAGCCACGCGCGCTCTTCAGGTAAGAAACCGGAGTTCTTCTTGTTGCCTTTCCAGTTCTTCAGGTCCTTCTCGGTGTGGGCGATGTTCCAATCGCCGCACACGATGATGTCGCGACCACTCGCATACAAATTTCGCATTTGCGGCATGAAGGCTTCGAGGAATTTGAATTTCACGGCTTGGCGTTCTTCGCCGCTGGAACCGGAAGGCAGATACAGCGACACGACGCTGAGGTTGCCGAACTGCGCTTCGATGTAACGCCCTTCAAAATCGAACTCTGGGATACCTAATCCGACGATGACGTTGTCTGGTTTGCGCTTGCTGTAGATACCCACACCGCTGTAACCCTTCTTCTCGGCATAGTGGAAGTAGCCGTGATAACCGAGCGGGGCGAGCATGTCGGGTGTCATATCCGACGCTTGGGCTTTGAGTTCCTGCACGCACAGGATGTCGGCATCTTGCTTGCCGAACCATTCGAGGAAGCCTTTGTTGTAGGCGGAGCGGATGCCATTGAAGTTCAGGGTGATGATGCGCATGAATTTTCTCGTTGGTTTAGTGTGCGCATTATAATGTGGGCGCTCCACGGCATCCCTGCTTCGTCATTCCCGCGAAGGCGGGAATCCAGTGGGTTTTACAATACATGCTTTGAATTGCGAGTGTTCCCCCACCCCAACCCCTCCCCCGGAGGGAGAGGGGCTAACAGTAGACTCGCATCTAGTTGAGGATTCCATGCACGCTTACCGTCAAGATTTCATCCGCTTCGCTGTCGCACAGAATGTGCTGCGCTTCGGCGAGTTCCAAAC
>JABFSI010000093.1 GCA_013140695.1 Sideroxydans sp.
CGGCAGCCGCATCAGCAGCAGCCTTGTCAGCCGCAGCTTTAGCATCAGCAGCGGCTTTGTCCGCAGCCGCTTTTGCAGCAGCAGCACGACCTGCGGCAGTGTTGTCCGCAGCCGCTTTTGCAGCAGCAGCCGCATCAGCAGCAGCCTTATCCGCAGCCGCTTTTGCAGCAGCGGCCGCATCAGCAGCAGCCTTATCCGCAGCCGCTTTTGCAGCAGCGGCCGCATCAGCAGCAGCCTTGTCAGCCGCAGCTTTAGCCGCAGCCGCATCAGCAGCAGCCTTATCCGCAGCCGCTTGAGCCGCCGCGCCAGACTTATTGGCTGCGCCGCTGAAGAAACCATTGATGCCTACCAACACATTGCCGTTACGAGTAGTCACTTTTGAAACTTGTTTAGAATCTGTCGCAAATTCTGCATTCAGACTCCATTGGTCAGACAAGCTATATTCCAAGCCCAAACCACCATGAGCACGCACACCAGGAGAGGTTGCTGCTGCACCCAACTTAACGTACGGCATCCAATTATTCATTGGGAAACCTAGACGGCCATCTACGACGACATCATTAGTTGAGTATGCGCTGTCATGCAAATCCGCCGAACCTTCAGCCCCCATTAAAAATGGGCCAACATCTTTGCTGTAACCCAATTTCAAACCTGGGTAGATTGATTTTTTATCAACCGCATTGGTCTTGCTAGATGTATTTTGCCCCACGCTCAAACCAAAATAAGCACCTGAAAATTGACTCGCTTGCGCACTCACTGCCAATGTCAAAGCGGCGATTGCCAATACTGCTGAACCTTGTTTCTTCATTTCCTTCTCCAATTTAATAACCATCATTTGTCATCTAAAAACAACCCCGAATGAGGCTGATTAAACGCAATCCTATCCAAGCGCCCATATACCCACCCAGAATGGCGCGCATTTTACCTCAACAACTTGTTTATTAAAAATAAATCAAGCTCGCTAAATTAATTGAATGTAATTTTGTGTCAGCTGAATCTACATTTCGGGTGACTGAATCTCTGCCACTTCAGCACCCCTTCCCAGCTCCACTTTTTCGATATTAATAAAACGTCTGGATATTTTTTGACTGGTAGTGTGCACCTCTAAAGCGTCTTCATGCGCTTGTCGAATATGGTCGGCCAATTTTTTCATGCGTTCATCAAAGCGCCCAAACTCCTTACCCAACTTGCCTAGCTCGTCTTTGATGATGTGCACTTGCTTGCGCGTTTCCACATCTTTCAACACTGCACGTGCCGTGTTGAGCACGGCCATAAGTGTTGTTGGCGACACGATCCATACTCGACGTTGCATGGCGTACTCCACCACCTCGGGATGATGGGCATGAATTTCAGCAAACACCGCTTCAGCGGGGACAAACATGACTGCGCCATCGGAAGTCACGTCGGGAATGATGTATTTGCTACCAATATCATCTACATGCTTCTTTATGTCGGCTTTGAATTGTTTATCCGACCCCACTTCATTCGCCATCATGCGATGGTAATTTTCAAGGGGAAACTTGGAATCGACGGCCACCATACCGGTGGGATCGGGCAGTTTTAACACGCAATCCGCACGTGCTCCATTGGGCAAGGTGTACTGCATTTCGTAAGATTGCGGCGGCATGATGTTACGCACCAAAGCCTCTAGCTGCACCTCTCCAAATGCCCCACGCGAACGCTTATCACCCAACAAATCCTGCAAGCTCACCACATTGGTGGTGAGGCTGTCTATTTTTTCCTGCGCCTTATCAATTGTCGCCAAGCGCTCCATGACACTCACAAACGTTTCATTGGTTTTTTTGAAGCCTTCGTCCAAACGTTCATTTACCTTTCCACCAATGAGTTCTAGACGACCATCCACCGTTTTGGACAACGTTTCAATGCTTGTCGCGAGATGTTGCGTGGCATGACGGAAAGAATTTTGAATGAGCGCTTGATCAGCTCGGCCTTGCTCGGCGAGTTTCGCCAAGGTCTGCGCCAACATTTCTGTGCGCAACAATTCTTGTTTTGCTTGCAGCGCATTAACGGCATCCCGCGTGGCACGCAATTCTGCCCCCACTGCACTGCGCAAGCGTTCTGATTCAATAGCTTGCGCTGCAATCAAACGGTCACCTTGTTTATTCAGTGCATCATGCAAGTCCAACAGCATCGAGCGATGTTGTTGCGCTAACGTAGATGCTATTTTTTCAGGCTGCTGACGCAATAAAAATACCAAGACTGCAACCATCAACAAGGTGATAACGAGCAACAGAATAGATAGGATTTCAATCATCACAATTCAAGGGTAAGTAACGAGGCGCACTATAAATGACAAAGGGCGCTTTCGCGCCCTTTGCTAACCTTCACAAGACCTGCTTAATCTGCCTTGTTTGCACGTTTGCGTTCGTGCTCTTTCAAGTAACGCTTACGGATACGAATCGACTTGGGTGTGAGTTCAACCAATTCATCATCATCAATAAACTCAACCGCAGATTCCAATGTCATCTTCAATGCCGTCGTCAAACGCACTGCCTCATCCGTACCGGATGCGCGCACGTTGGTCAGTTGCTTGCCCTTGATCGGATTGACGATAAGGTCGTTGTCACGCGCGTGGATACCGATGATCATGCCCTCGTACAACTTGTCGCCAGGAACCACGAACATGCGGCCACGGTCTTCCAGTTTCCACAATGCATAAGCGACTGCATCGCCATCTTCTGCCGAGATCAGCACGCCATTGTGACGACCAGGCAAGTCAGGCTTCACAGGACCGTAGTCATCGAATACATGGCTGATCAATCCACTACCGCGCGTCATCGTCATGAAGTCAGATTGGAAGCCGATCAGACCGCGCGCAGGAATGTGGTATTCCAAACGAGTGCGTCCTTGACCGTCAGATTCCATGTTGGTCAACTCGCCGCGACGACGACCAATCTCTTCCATGACCCCGCCTTGGTGTCCGTCTTCCAAGTCGATAGACAGATTCTCATACGGCTCGCACTTCTCACCGTTGATCTCTTTGTACACGACGCGTGGCTTACCCACCGCCAACTCAAAGCCTTCACGACGCATGGTTTCCAACAAGATAGTCAGGTGCAATTCGCCACGACCAGATACACGGAACACGTCTGCATCCGCTGTGTCTTCAACTTTCAATGCCACGTTAGTGAGCAATTCTTTGGTCAAACGATCACGGATCTGGCGGCTAGAAACGAACTTACCTTCGGTACCTGCCAATGGCGAACCGTTCACCATGAAGTCCATGGTCAAAGTTGGCTCATCGACGCCCAAGACTGGCAAACCAACAGGATTATCTTTGTCGCAAATAGTGACGCCGATACCAATCTCATCCAGACCGGAGATGATGATGATGTCACCCGCTTCTGCGCTATCCACTGGCACACGTTCCAAACCTTGGAAACCCAACACTTGGTTGATACGTCCTGAACTGACTTGGTCGCTGTGGTTCATCACCACGACGTTCTGACCTGGTTTGATGCGGCCATTCAACACGCGACCGATACCCAAACGACCTGTGAAAGTGGAGTAATCCAGCGCAGCCAATTGCAATTGCAAGGGGGCTTCTGGATTACCTGGCGGAGCGGAAACAAACTTCAAAACCGTTTCGAACAACGGCTTCATATCAGATGCGGAACCGCCTTTGGATGGTGCATCTTTCAGATCCAAACATGCCCAGCCATTCAGGCCAGATGCGTAGATGACGGGGAAATCGAGTTGCTCATCGGTTGCGTGCAATTTGTCGAATAGATCGAAAGTCTGGTCGAGAACCCAATCAGGACGCGCACCTGGACGGTCAACCTTGTTGATGACAACGATAGGCTTCAATCCCAAAGCCAATGCCTTCTTTGTAACGAAACGTGTCTGCGGCATCGGGCCTTCAACAGCATCAACCAGCAACAATACGCCGTTCACCATACCCAACACGCGCTCTACCTCACCACCGAAGTCGGCGTGTCCTGGAGTGTCGACAATGTTGATGTGTGTCCCGTTGTAATCAATAGCCGTGTTCTTCGCCAAAATGGTAATGCCACGCTCTTTTTCCAGATCGTTGCTATCCATCACGCGTGCATCAACCTTTTGGTTGTCGCGGAATGTGCCCGATTGGCGGAGCAATTGGTCAACTAGGGTGGTTTTGCCATGGTCAACGTGAGCGATGATGGCGATATTGCGAAGAGCGCGGGACATGATGTACTACCTAGGCTGGTTTCAAAGGGCGCGCATTCTAGCACAGCAAAACAGAACCTTGAATTTTCACTAGCTTTTATTTTTTCTCTCCGTATAATGCGCCGCTTGTCGCCTTCAGGGCGGCATTGAGTTCATCGTTTCCTGACCCTCTGCACCCTTGTTGGTGCGTCAAGCTTCACCGGTTAGCGACGATGTTTTGTTTGCGCCGGTAGCGGTTTTATCTCCCCCCTACTGAATTTTATTGTGTGGCTTATGGCCACGCATGCGCTGTGTTTGTAAAAAAATTATAAAGGAATCACTGTGTCTGAAAATATCATCACAACTGCAACACCCGTGGCCGCTGAACCTGCCGTGACGTTCGATTCGTTAGGATTAGCACCCGCCATCCTTTCGGCTGTAAAGGAAGCTGGCTATACCGTACCTTCCCCTATTCAACTCCAAGCCATCCCTGAAGCATTGCTGGGTCACGACTTAATGGCATCTGCGCAGACAGGCACTGGTAAGACCGCTGCTTTCATATTGCCCGCACTGCAAAAACTTTCCGTCACATCCAAAGTGCAAAGCAAAGGCCCACGTATCTTGGTGCTAACACCAACACGTGAATTGGCGCAACAAGTCTCCGATGCGGCGACAAAATACGGCAAGAACACGCGCGTCAAGGTCGTGAGTATCTTAGGTGGCATGCCTTACCCACTGCAAAACAAACTGCTTTCCAGCCCTGTCGACATCTTGGTGGCAACACCGGGCCGTTTGATCGACCACATCGACCGTGGCCGTATCGACTTCTCTCGTTTGGAGATG
>JABFSI010000103.1 GCA_013140695.1 Sideroxydans sp.
GCGCCGAGAAGCTGCCCTAACAGACCATCTCGATGAAACCTCCAACACCTTGAAAGCGCTGGTGGGCAGCATCATCAACAACAGCAAGACGGGCGTCGAGTTGGCCGAAAAGATGGAGACGGTGAGCCAACAAGTGCGCGCCATTCTTGGGGTGCTGGGCGAGATTGACTCGATTTCTAAACAAACCAATCTACTCTCATTGAATGCGGCTATCGAAGCTGCGCGAGCAGGCGAAGCGGGACGCGGCTTTGCCGTGGTCGCCGATGAAGTGCGCAAACTCTCTTCGCGTGCGGAACATTTTAGTCAGCAGATTCGTAGCAATGTCACGCAAGTACATGGCGCAATTGTGGATGCCGAGCAGGTTATCAATCGCATGGCTTCGCTGGATATGGATTTCGCACTGCAATCCAAACACAGACTCGATAACGTGATGGTGCAAGTGCAGCAAATCAATCAGGCGATGACAACAGTAATTGAAAAGCAGTCGGCCATCTCTATCAAAGTCGATGACGTGGTGGGTGCGGCGGTGACCTCACTACAATTTCAGGACATGGTTAATCAACTGTTACAGCATTCGCTGCAACGCCTCGAATGTATGCAGAGCGCATGGCTGCGGATGGAGGATGTCGCCAAACAGGAACAAAGCGGCGCATTGATCTCACAACAAGAAACTGTGCTGGTATTGGCAGAAATTGTTGAGATATTCAAGCGCGCCGATCATCTGAGCACAAAAAATCCGGTGCGCCAGCAACACATGCAAAGTGGAGATATTGAGCTGTTTTAGCGCGCAGTGCATGAACACATTGATTAATCGGTGGAGGTAAGGCCATGGCAAAAATTGTTTTGAGTGTTGATGATTCGAGTTCGATTCGTCAAATGGTGGCATTCACGTTAAAGAGTGCCGGGTATGAGGTGATTGAGGCGGCCGATGGACAAGAAGGCTTGGATAAAGCCAAGCAACGTACGGTTGATTTGGTGTTGACCGATCAAAACATGCCACGCATGGATGGCTTAACGCTCATCAAAGCATTGCGCGCATTGCCCAGTTATCGCAGTGTGCCCATTTTGATGCTGACGACCGAATCAGGGGAGACCATGAAAGTACAGGGCAAAGCAGCAGGTGCAACGGGCTGGTTAGTTAAGCCCTTCGACCCCAATAAATTGCTCGAAGTGGTGAAGAAGGTCATCGGGTGAGTCACGCGCGCACGCCCCCTCAAACTATTGAAAGACCAACGTGAGCATCGACATCACACAGTTCTATCAAGTCTTCTTTGAGGAGACAGCTGAACATCTGGGCACGATGGAATCTTTGCTATTGGCTTTGCAAGTGAATGATCCAAGCATGGATGACTTGAATGCGATTTTCCGCTCGGCACATTCCATTAAAGGGGGGAGTGGTACGTTCGGTTTTACCGATATGACCGAGGTGACCCATATTCTAGAAAATTTGCTCGACCGTCTGCGCAAACAGGAAATGCAACTGACTGATGAGATGGTGAATGTATTTCTGGAAGCGGGAGATGTCATTCGAATGCAGCTCTATGCGCATCGCGGTGAAGGTGAGGTTGATCAAGCTGAAGTGAAAATGGTGTGTGAAAAACTAGCGCAGCTCACCCAAATTGCTGTGCCTGCGGTTGCTCCCCCCACCAATGCAGCACCCGCAAAGCAAAATGATGCGTATGGATTTTTTGATGATGCGGGGGAGCAGGCAACCAGCAGTGAACCCCAAGCAGACTACGGTTTTTTTGAAGATGTGGAGACGCCTACCCCCTGCGTGGCAGCAGATCAAGGTTATGGATTTTTCGATGACCAAGCTGCTGTTGCCGGCACGCACATTTCCCCGACCGACACCACGCAAGGTTTTGGTTTGTTTGTTGATGAACCTACGCAGCTGCCCTCAACACCCCAACAAGCTCAACAAGAAACCCAACAAGGTTACGGATTTTTCCACAAGGTGGTGCCGCCAGCGGTGAGAGCATCGCCGGTTGACGCCGCGCAGGTAGAACGTCGCGCTAGCGAGGAAGGGGAACGGCGTGTCAAACCCATTAGCGAAAAAACTTCTGCTGCTGCGGATACCTCGATACGAGTGAATGTGGAAAAGGTGGATCAGCTTATTAATTTGGTGGGCGAATTAGTGATCACACAAGCCATGCTGGCGCAGTCTGCTGCCACGGTGGACAGCGCGTTGTATGAAAAATTAAATAGCGGACTGCATCAGTTGGAACGCAACACGCGCGATTTACAGGAAGTCATCATGTCGGTGCGCATGTTGCCCATCTCTTTTGTGTTCAGCCGTTTCCCACGTGTGGTGCGCGATTTGGCGGGCAAGTTAGGCAAACAGGTCGAGCTCAAAACTTTGGGCGAAGGCACCGAACTGGATAAAGGATTGATTGAAAAAATCGCAGATCCCTTGACGCATTTAGTGCGCAACAGTTTGGATCACGGCATCGAATCACCCGAAAAACGCATGGCAGCCGGCAAGCCAGCGAAGGGCACGATTACCCTCAAAGCCTCGCACCAAGGCGGCAATATTTTGATTGAAGTCAGCGATGACGGCGGTGGCTTGAATCGCGGCAAGATATTAAGCAAAGCCAAAGAGCGCGGCTTACCCGTGCGTGATGATATGAGCGACCAAGAAGTATGGATGCTGATTTTTGAAGCGGGTTTCTCCACTGCCGAGGTGGTCACTGATGTGTCGGGTCGCGGGGTTGGCATGGATGTGGTGAAGCGCAACATTGCCGCTATGGGAGGCCGTGTCGAAATTGAGTCCGCCGAAGGCTTGGGGACGCGCATTCTCATTCGCTTGCCACTCACATTGGCCATTTTGGATGGCTTATCTGTCGCCGTGGGGCCGCAGACTTACATCATTCCCTTGGGCTACATCATTGAATCATTATTGTTGGCGGACAAGGATTTGCGCACGGTAAGTGGCGGCGGGCACATGGTGCATGTGCGCGGCGAATATCTGCCGTTGCTGGCATTGCAGGAAGTCTTTAATTTACCCAGGGGCAGTGCTCAAAGTGATACGCGTATCGTGGTCATCGTCGAAGCGGAAGGTAAGAAAATTGCGGTGCAAGTGGATGAGCTACTGGGGCAACACCAAGTGGTGATCAAAAGTTTGGAAACTAACTTCAGAAAACTGCTGGGTATTTCGGGTGCCACCATTTTGGGCGACGGTAAAGTCGCTTTAATACTAGACGTGGCTGCATTAAGTATCGCTCCCGCCCATCAAAACAAATTAGCCGCGTAAGGTGCAATCGAGCGATAGCGCTCTTCAGCGGCCATCGCCCGATACCCAGGGTACAAGAACCTCTTCGAGGTAAATCGGGCTTCCACAGGATTCAGAAACGTTTTGAAGTGGCAGCGGTTTTGTAGGAGGCCAATTGAGCGTGTGGTGTTGGAATTTTGTAGGAGCCCGATTTATCGGGCGATAGGTCTCTTGAGCGGCCATCGCCCGATACCCACAGGGTACAAGAACCTCTTCGAGGTAAATCGGGCTCCCACAAATGACGAGGGTCCAAGAATTTTTCGGTGTGGCCTCCCACATGAGTGGTTGCGGGTGAGGTACACCCGCCTCCCATCACACAAACTGAACCCGCGAATTAGCGGGTTTTATTTTGTCTGTTCCCCTAAAGAAACGGGCAAACGTGCCGTTAGAGTTAGCACGTTTTTAGGTTTTGTAGTCGGGATAGTTTTTGCCCGCACGTGATGTATGCATGAATGCGTGAACAAACAACGAATGATTTATCCATACCTGCCTAAAGACAAATAGGTGCGGTTAGATAAGGGGGGGACATGGCGACCGAAATGAACAGCGGTATTTCCAATAATGAGTTTCTGACTTTCACTTTAGGCAAGGAAGAGTACGGACTCGATATTCTTAAAGTGCAGGAAATACGCGGCTATGACGCGGTCACCCATATCGCCAACACGCCCGAGTTCATCAAAGGCGTGATCAACTTGCGCGGCACTATCGTGCCTATCGTTGATCTGCGCATCAAATTCAAATTACCCAACATTGAATATGACCAGTTCACCGTGGTCATCATTCTTAATTTTGGTCAGCGTGTGGTGGGCATCGTGGTGGATAGCGTGTCCGATGTGTTGACGCTGAATGCCGATCAGATACGCGCCGCGCCCGAATTGTCTGCTGCATTAGACACGCGCTACATCATGGGTTTGGGAACGGTGGCCGAGCATATGTTGATTCTAGTGGATATTGAAAAGCTGATGAGCAGTAGCGAAATGTCATTGATTGATGCGGCTGCCTAAACAGCCCACACCCTTTTAAGGAGAGTAATGATGCGTATGAACAGCCCTGTCACCAATGTCGAATATGAACTGAAAGAAGGTTCTTCGATTGTTTCCAAGACTGACTTGAAAGGCTTGATTACCTATGTCAATCCTGACTTTATCGAGGCCAGCGGATTTACCGAAAAAGAGTTGCTTGGGCAGCCGCACAATCTGGTGCGACATCCTGATATGCCCGTGGAAGCCTTCGATGATTTATGGAATACCTTGAAGAAGGGCAGACCGTGGACGGGGCTGGTGAAAAATCGCCGCAAGGACGGTGGTTTTTATTGGGTCGTTGCCAATGCCACGCCTATTTATGAAGGGGGCAGTTGCACGGGCTATATGTCTGTACGTAGCAAACCTACACGGGCATTAATCGAGGCGCATGAAGCGGCTTACCGTCTATTTCGCGAAGGTAAGCAGGGCAATTTGCGCATCGTGGAAGGTAAAGCGGTGCAGTCTGGTGGCCTAGCTACGTTACTGGGACGCGTGACAAACTTGAGTGAAAAAGCCCGCATGACGGGTATCTTCGCTCTGTTGGTATTGGCTTTAATTATTAACAACGTGATTGGCTACTACTCGTCTCAACAGTCGGCAGACAAGATGAATGACATTGCCACACGGCGTATGGAACTGAACCAAGATATTCAAGAAATGCAATATCTGATGACGGATAGTCGCACCCAAATCATGCAAGGGTTGCAACATGATCCGAGTAGTAATTTTATGGGTGCACATAACCATCCCCTGACGACGCACACAAGTGCAGTGCAGGCCAATGTGAATCGGATTGATGCGCTGCTCAAGGATATGGCGAGCAAAGCCAAATCAGAAAAAGGCAAGGTGATGCTGGCTGAAGTGGTGCTTGCCCGCGATAACTATATGGAGCAAGCCGTCATGCCGACGCGCCAATTGTTATTGGATGGCAATTATCTGGCGGCCAATAGTGTGTTGTTGGGACTGCTCAACCCTTTGCACGATGCGGCGAAAAAATCCGTGTCTGATATGACACAGCACGAGGTGGAGGGGGTTAAGCACGCTTACGAAACAGCAAAAGAAGAAAGTGAGCAATTAGGTCGCTTACAGCTATGGGTCACGGTGTTTTCATTGTTGCTGTCGGCTTGGTTGGGCTGGATGTTGGTGCGCTACATCATCAGTTCTTTGCGGGCAGCCAGTAGTCAGCTGCTGCGGGTTTCGCAGGGACACTATCACGACATTATCTCGGTCAAGCGTGCGGATGAATCGGGTATGTTGCTGTATGCCATGAAAGCGATGCAGATACGCATGGGCTTTGAAGTGAGCGATGCCAAGCGCATCAATGACGAAGTAACACGTATCAAAATTGGCCTCGACAACGTCAGCACCAATGTGATGATTGCTGACAAAAATCGCAACATCATCTACATGAACAAATCCATCGTTGAGATGTTCAAAGCTGCGCAAGACGATATGCGCAAAGAGCTGCCTAATTTCGACGCGGCAAATTTGATGGGCGCCAGTATTGATCCCTTGTTCACCAGTGTTGCCAATCAATCACAGTTGTTGACGCAGTTAAACAGCACGCAAAAAGCTACGCTCAAAATTGCGGGGCGCACTTTTTCTCTAACGGTCAATGCCGTTATCAATGAACACGGCCATCATTTAGGGTCGGCTGTGGAATGGTTAGATCGCACGGTAGAGTTGGCGGTAGAAGAGGAGATTGCCAACATTATTGCAGCCGCAGTGCGCGGTGATTTCACGCAAAGTATTCAAGTTGAAGGCAAGAGCGGCTTCTTCCTGGTGATGGCGCAGAACATCAACCAGCTGATGCAGATTAGCTCGGTGGGTTTAGAAGAAGTAGTGCGTGTGTTGGGTGCGTTAGCCAATGGCGATTTGACACAAAAAATATCAGGCGACTATCAAGGTACGTTCGGTCAATTAAAAGATGATTCGAATGCAACAGTCGAGCAACTCACGCAGACCATTTGCCGTATCAAAGAGGCGGCCGACACTATCAGTACCGCTTCCAAAGAAATCGCCAGCGGTAATACCGATTTGTCGCAACGCACTGAAGAGCAGGCGTCTAGTTTGGAAGAGACTGCCGCCAGCATGGAAGAGCTCACCTCGACCGTGAAGCAAAATGCGGAGAATGCCAAACAAGCAAATCAACTTGCCTTGAGTGCTTCTGACATCGCCATTAAAGGCGGTGAGGTGGTAGGGCAAGTGGTGGGCACGATGTCTTCTATCAGCGAAAGCTCCAAGAAGATTGTGGACATCATCAGTGTCATCGACGGCATTGCCTTCCAAACCAATATCCTCGCTTTGAATGCGGCAGTAGAAGCAGCGCGTGCGGGTGAGCAAGGGCGCGGGTTTGCGGTGGTGGCGAGCGAAGTGCGTAATTTGGCACAGCGCAGTGCAGCGGCAGCCAAGGAAATTAAAGGATTGATTAGCGATTCCGTCGAGAAGGTGGGCGCAGGGACACGCTTGGTGGACGAAGCCGGCAAGACCATGAACGAAGTGGTGCACTCGGTGAAACGTGTAACCGACATCATGGCGGAGATTACAGCGGCATCCACCGAGCAAAGCCAAGGCATCGAACAGGTCAACACGGCCATCACCCAAATGGATGATGTGACCCAACAGAATGCAGCACTGGTTGAAGAAGCGGCTGCCGCCGCAGAATCACTGGAAGAGCAAGCGCAAGAATTAGCCGCGCAAATGAGCAGCTTCAAGTTGCAAAGTCATGCACAACAAATGCCGCAAGGGATACCCAAACCCGTTACCCATGCACGCCAATTAGCAGCCCCCAAAGCGAGCGTGCCGCGTGCCAAAACACCCGCAGCAAAACTATCAGCAGCGGAGGATGGGGAGTGGAAAGAGTTTTGATTTTGCGAGGTAAGTAGCGCTGTCGTTCACCCAATATGCGCTACAGAAAAATGGCAGGCAAATTAAATGTCAGATGAGATAAACATGAGTAGTCGCGAATTTCAATTTACCACGCAGGATTTTCAGCGGGTGCGCAAGCTAATTTACGCACATGCGGGTATCGCGCTTAACGATAGTAAGCAGGAGCTGGTGTATAGCCGCTTGTCGCGGCGCTTGCGTGCCACGGGGATTAGCAGCTTCAGCACGTACTTGCAGTTGTTGGAACAGCGTGATGAAAAAGAGTGGGAAGCTTTCGCCAATTCGCTGACGACCAATCTCACTTCATTTTTTCGCGAGCAGCACCACTTTCCTTTGCTGACCGAGCAATTAACAAAAATCGGCCAGGCACATCCCATTGTGTTGTGGTGCTCGGCGAGTTCGACGGGTGAAGAGCCTTACTCAATGGCGATGACGGCGATTGATGCGTTCAATAGCTTTACTCCCCCCGTAAAAATTATTGCGACCGACATCGACACCAACGTGCTCGATACAGCACGCAAGGGCGTGTATGCCTTGGATCGTGTTGAGAAATTGGACAAGGAAAAAATTAAGCGGTTTTTCTATAAGGGAGAGGGAGCTCAAGAAGGGTTCGTTAAAGTACGTTCCGAATTGCAGGCCATGATTAGCTTTCAGAAATTGAATCTGCTGGATACCACGTGGCCGATACGTGACAAGTTGGACGCTATTTTTTGCCGCAATGTGATGATTTATTTTGATAAGGAAACGCAGTTGGCGATTCTTAAAAAAATGGCGCCACTGCTGCGCAGTGATGGATTGTTATACGCGGGTCATTCCGAAAATTTTTATCATGCGGAAGCGTATTTCAAGCTGCGAGGTAAGACGGTGTACGAACTTTCTCCCGCGATGAAAATTGTGCAAAGCAAGCTTGAAAGAAAGTAAGCGACATCAACCATGTCTGATCATCAATACGAAGAAGTGGTCTCACCGAATAAGTATTTCGACCACAACTTTAATGTTGAGGCGGTAAAGATACTCCCCGGGGAGTATTACGTGACAGGGCGCAACATGGTGCTGGTGACGGTGTTGGGATCATGCGTGGCAGCGTGCATCCGCGATAAAACGACGGGCATAGGCGGCATGAATCACTTTATGTTGCCGGAAAGCCCCTATGACAGCGGGAGTCCGGTTGGATTAGCCGGACGTTACGGAACGTACGCGATGGAGCTGATGATTAATCAATTGCTTAAATCCGGTGCGCGGCGTGCCAATTTGGAAGCCAAGGTATTCGGCGGCGGCAATGTGTTACACGGATTTACGGTAGCGAATGTGGGAGAACGCAATGCCGAGTTTGTGCTTGAGTATCTGCACACTGAAAAAATTGCGCTGAAGGCACAGGATTTATTGGATGTTTATCCGCGCAAAGTTTATTACTTTCCGGCAACCGGACGCACTTTGGTGAAGCAACTACGCAGCGTGCACAACGACACCATCGCGCAAAGAGAGCAACAATACATTGCCAAAATTAAATCGTCGGCAGTGCAAGGTGAGGTGGAATTATTTTGATGCGGTCTGATCAAGCTGACGGTGAAATGATATGAGCGAAGTGATACAGCCACGCAAAATCAAGGTGTTAATCATTGATGATTCAGCATTGATACGCAGCATCTTGAAAGAAATCGTGAATAGCTATGCCGATATGGAAGCGGTCGGTGCGGCGGCCAATCCTTTGCAGGCGCGCGAGATGATTAAGACGCTGAATCCCGATGTGCTGACACTAGATGTTGAAATGCCCGAAATGGATGGGCTGACATTTTTAGAAAAATTGATGCGCTTGCGCCCGATGCCCGTATTGATGATTTCGACCTTAACTGAACGCGGCTCGGAAGCTGCATTGCGTTCACTCGAATTAGGCGCGGTTGATTTTTTAGCCAAGCCCAAATTGGGCGTGGCACAGGGAATGCAAGATTACGCAGACGACATTGCCGAAAAAATTCGGGTGGCAGCACGCGCAAAATTTAAGGTGTATGGGGCGATTAAATCACCAGCCCAAAATTTGCCCGCCTTGGGCGGTCGCTTAAGCAGCACAGAAAAACTCATTATCGTGGGCGCCTCTACGGGAGGCACGGAAGCGCTCAAAGAGTTTTTGCTACCTATGCCTGCGGATGCACCGGCCATTTTGATTGCGCAACATATGCCAGAAGCTTTTACAAAATCGTTTGCAGCACGTCTAGATGGACTATGCAAAATTACGGTAACTGAAGGTGAAAACAAGGAACGCGTATTGCCAGGGCATGCGTATATCGCACCAGGACATTCGCACATGTTAGTGAAACGCAGCGGCTCAAATTATGTGATTGAGTTAAGTCAGGCAGCACCCGTTAATCATCACCGTCCCTCGGTGGAGGTACTGTTTCGTTCCGCCGCGCAATGTGTGGGCGCAAATGCTATTGGCGTGATGCTGACAGGCATGGGTAAAGATGGCGCGGTAGGCATGCTGGAGATGCGTCAGGCAGGCGCCTACAACTTTGCGCAAGATGAGGCGAGCTGCGTGGTGTATGGCATGCCGCGCGCAGCCGTTGAGGTTGGCGCTATCCATGAATCTTTACCCATACAAGATATGGCGCAAGGCGTGATACAGAAATTGATGAGTGGCGGGGTGCGTCATCGTTTGTAGCCATGGACGTAATGAAGTGAGAAGTAAATCGCAGATTTTTCTAAAAGCAGTGGGGGAGGTGGCAAGTTGCCGCTTCTATCAACACATAATAAGCAGGAGGTCATGATGCAAATCCATATCACAAATGCCGGTGACAAAACGGTGATGAATTTGAGCGGGCGCTTTGATTTTAATGCGCATCGAGTCTTTAAGGCTGCTTATGATCCGATTCTGGGGGAAAGAAATTTCAAAAATTTAGAAATTGATTTATCTGACATTGAGTATCTCGATAGCTCTGCTTTGGGGATGTTGATGTTGTTACGCGAACGTGCAATGTTGATTGGGATAACGGTGGTGCTAGCGAAGCCTAACAAGATGGTGGAGCAGATTTTGGATATTGCCAATTTCAAAAAGCTATTCACGATTTCTTAAATGAGCCAGTTAACTAATCATCAGGCGCTTCCTACATCAGGCCAACTTAAAATGTTGGTGGTGGATGATATCGAGTCTAACCGTCTCGTGTTAGAGGCCATGCTCATCAAAATGGGACATCGCGTCACCTTGGCAGATAGTGGTCCCAAAGGTCTTGCACTGTTTGTTGAGACTCAGCCCGATATGGTGCTGTTAGATGTGTCGATGCCAGAGATGGATGGATTTGAAGTGGCCAAGGCGATTCGGCGCAGCAACACGCTCGTGCCCATTTTCTTTATTTCGGCTAGCACACTGAATCAAGATGTAGTGAAAGGGTTGCGGGCGGGCGGGGATGATTATTTGTTCAAGCCATTGAGCTATGAAATTCTGCAATCAAAAATCGAAAGCATGCTTGAGCGTCTATCCTTGGCCGCCGTATTGTCAAAACAAAATCACCTATTGTTGAATTTTCGCGAGCGCATCGAAGATGAAACGCATACCGCACGCGACTTCATCAAACAATTTATTGCGTTGGATAAAATTAACGACCCGCTAGTAAAGTTCATGCTGCAACCGGCCGAAAATTTCAGCGGTGATTTAATCGCTGTGGCGCGCACGCCTGACCATCGCTTGCATGTATTGTTGGCGGATAGCGCGGGACATGGATTGACTGCGGCATTGGCAGTGATTCCTATCACGCAGCCGTTTTATCAGATGACGGCCAAAGGATTTGATATTCCAGCCATCATCAGAGAAATTAATCGCCGCGTGCATGACTATTTGCCACTACCGCGTTTTGTGGCGGCAATTTTTCTGTCACTGGATACCGAGATGCAGACCCTACAGGTATGGAACGGCGGTTGTCCGTCCGCCTTGTTGCTCAATCACGATGGCACACAAATTTTGCACCGTTTTGAATCAAACCATTTACCTTTGGGCATCGTGTCGTCTGCGGAATTTCATGCGACGCCTGACTTCTACCGCTATTCGCAACCGCATGGACATGTGCTGTTGTGCTCGGATGGCGCAACTGAAATCACCGTGGATGACGGACGTACTTTGAGCCACGATGGTTTGTTGAGTGGTGCTGAAAATTTATCAAACGAACATCTTTTTGATCGTTTAGTAGGGGGCATTGAACACCATTTGAAAACTTCTCAAGCCGATGATGACATCGCCTTGATTTTGATTGAGCTACCCGATGAGGTGCAAGAGGATTCGCTTGAATCGAGTGGCACCGCTCTTACGCTTGAAGTGACTAAAAAAAATGCACGCTGCTATCAAGAAGCCTCGGGGAAAATCGCTTGGGAGATTGCGCTGACACTCACCGCAGACCAACTTAAGCGTATGGATGTGGTGCCTTTCTTGTTGAATATCACTGATCAAATCGAAGGGGGCAATGCCACAGGCAAAGTCTTTTTGGTGCTGTCCGAGTTGTTCAACAACGCATTGGATCATGGGCTGCTTAAACTGGATTCCACCTTAAAAAATGCGCCAGAAGGCTTGGAAAATTATTTCGAGGAGAGAGCTAAACGATTGGCTGAACTGGCACAAGGGCAGATAGCCCTACAGTTAAAAAAGCATGTTTGCAAAGGTTGCAGCTGTTTGACCATTTCAATTAAAGACAGTGGTGAGGGATTTGATTACACGCATGACCCTATTTCTGGCGTGCTACACAACCACTTGCGACATGGACGCGGTATCGCCTTGCTGTGCAATATATGTCGGGATTTGCGATACGCGGGTAACGGATCAGAAGTCACTGCCTGTCTTGATTACATGAATGCCTAAGTTGCATCCCCCCATTTGAGTGCTTCAACCCCATACAGCTACGGGTAAATCGGACGATGGTTGCTTCAAGATATCTATCGCCCGATAAATCGGGCACCTACAAATACAAAATGGATGGGGCGCAAAGTGAACTAAAAAAGGGTCTGTAGGAGCCCGATTGAGCGTGTGGTGTTAGGGCGTAGCCCCTTACAGCCACGGCCTACCCCTTGCGGGTACATCGGGCGACGGGCGCCTCCCCAATTCCTTCCATGCTTTCTATCCTCGCGGAATTGCACTTGATTGTGCATCTTGTTCTTCAGATTAAATCCACTGCTGTTGTCGATAATGCTTATGCAAGCTCTGTGTAGAGCAGGTGAGTCACCATGGCAGAAGATAGCGATCTCGAAAAAACAGAACAGCCCTCGCAGCGCCGACTTGATCAGGCGCGGGAGAAGGGGCAGGTTGCGCGCTCGCGCGAACTATCTACGTTTGTCATATTGCTAGCAGGCGGAGGGGCGATGTTGTTTATGGGGTCGACACTTACCCAGCAGATGATTGAACTGCTACGTAATGGTTTGACGTTAAACCGTGAGGTGGCATTTAACCCGCAGTTACTTATGCCGCGTCTGCTCGATTTATCGTTGGATGCGTTGCTCATCTTTGCGCCTATTTTGCTGGTGTTAATGCTGGCGGCAGCATTTTCGCCGCTGCTCTTAAATGGCTGGCTGTTTAGCGCGCAATCTTTACAGCCGCAATTTTCGCGGCTTAATCCTATGGCGGGTATTGGCCGCATGTTCTCCACAAATTCACTGGTTGAGTTGGGTAAAGCCGTCGCCAAGTCCATCGTGGTGGGAGGGGTGGCGGCATGGGTAATTTGGCACAACAAAGAAGCGGTGATGGAGCTGGGCACGCAAAATTTGAATGTGGCGATTCCACAAATGGGGCGATTGATTGGCGCAAGCTTTATGGCGGTGGTGGGCGCCATGCTTTTAATTGTGATGGTGGATGTGCCTTTTCAATTATGGGATCACAACAAGAAACTGATGATGACCAAGGAAGAGGTGCGTCAAGAATCCAAAGAGACTGAAGGCGATCCGATGGTGAAAGGGCGCATCCGCAGTTTGCAACGTGAGGCTGCTCGTCGGCGCATGATGGATGCCATCCCGACGGCGGATGTGGTGGTGACTAACCCAAGCCATTTTGCAGTGGCCTTGAAATACAGCGAGAGTGGGGCTCGCGCGCCTATCGTCGTTGCCAAGGGTGCTAATTTGGTTGCACTGCGCATACGCGAGATTGCCGCCGAGCACCATGTGCCTATATTGGAAGCGCCACCATTAGCACGTGCTTTGCATAAACATACCGAATTGGGCGAGTCCATACCAGAAGCCCTGTACATCGCCGTGGCAGAAGTCTTGGCATACGTTTATCAGCTGAAACGCTATCAACAACAAGGGGGGACATGCCCCACTGAACCCGTTCAATTACCCGTTCCTGTTGAGCTTGATCCCGCAGCAACCCGGACTTTGTAGGTAAATAAGTGTGGTGTGCCAACTAAAATTTAGTTTATTCACTCAAGAATTTTTGTGCTGTGACGATAAGTCAGTTAGTAGCCCTTTTGGGGGCTTGCGCTGGAGAGGACTATGAAAGTCGTAATCATTGATGACGCACAAATGAACGTGACGCTGTTGCAACATCTGGTGCGCAAGATTCCTGATTGCGAGCCCACCTGCTTTACTGATCCCGTCAGTGCTTTGGAATGGTGTTTAACGAATGAACCCGATTTAGTGATCGTGGATTACATGATGCCCAATATGAGCGGTACGCAGTTGACCGAAAAATTCCGCTCACACTATCCCGACATCCCTGTGCTGATGGTGACCGCTAATCATGAGACGGAGTTGCGCCATCAAGCTTTACGCAATGGGGTGACAGACTTCCTGAATAAGCCGTTAGACAACGTAGAGTTTTTGGCGCGTGCCAAGAATATGTTGGCGTTGCGCCAGAGCCATAAAAATCTAGCTGATCACGCCAGTTGGTTAGCCGATGAAGTGCGCAAGGCGACGGCACAAATTTTGGCGCAAGAACGCGAGATGATTTTCACCTTGGCCAAAGCTGCGGAATATCGTGACCCAGAAACAGGCGCACATATTTTGCGCATGGCTCATTACTCAAAACATATCGCACGTGTTTTGGGGCTGTCCGTCGAGCAACAAGAGTTGCTACTAGAGTCAGCACCGATGCATGACATCGGCAAAGTGGGCACGCCCGATATGATTTTGCTCAAACCTGGCAAGCTGACAAATGATGAATTTAGCGTAATGAAACAGCATGCGGTGATTGGCTATGAGGTGCTGAATACGAGCAGTTCGCCATTGTTAAAGGTCGCCGCAGAGATTGCACATACCCACCATGAGAAATTTGATGGCAGCGGCTACCCGCGTGGTTTGGCGGGCGAGGATATTCCTTTATTTGGACGCATCGTAGCCGTGGCGGATGTGTTTGATGCGCTGACTTCGGAGCGACCTTACAAAAAAGCCTGGAGCATTGAAGATGCCAAAAAATTACTGCGTGATGGTAGCGGTCAACATTTCGACCCCACTTGTGTCGAGGCATTTTTCAGCGACTTCGACGAAGTGTTAGCCATTAAAAACCAATTCATGGATGAACAAATTGAACTCCGAGATCGCACGCTGGATTAACTTGTCTAAATTTTAAGAAAGGAAGCGTCATGAAAATCAATCAAATCCGTTGGTCAGATAAATCTGGATGGGAGCGGCCTTTGATGGAACTGACTGACGCGGACCTTGTTTTAGTCTTTGCCGATACGGATTATTTTCAAAGTGATGAATGCTTTACATATTTGCGGAATTCATATCCACAGGCACATATTGTCGGCTGCTCAACTGCGGGCAGCGTAGTAGGGGTGGAAATTAGCGATGGCGATGTGGTGGCGACCGCAATCAAACTAGAGCGCTCTCGCGTGCGAATTGCATCAGTAGAAATATCTCCAGAAATAAATGCCGTCACGTTAGGTGAGGCGCTGATGGTGAACTTAAACGCTCCCGATCTGCGCCATGTATTCGTGCTATCCGATGGATTGCAAGTGAATGGAAGTGAATTGGCACAAGGACTGAATCAGGCAGGTATCCCAATCACAGGTGGGCTGGCAGGAGATGGCACGCGTTTTGGTCAAACCTGGGTAATGGCAGATGCCCCCGCCAAGTCAGGATGTATCGTTGCACTGGGTTTCTATGGAGAAGCAATTATCCATAGCGGCTGCTTTGCTGGCTGGGATGAATTTGGCACTGATCGCATCGTTACTAAATCGGTTGGGAATGTGGTGTATGAGATAGACGGTGAGCCTGCATTGGTACTCTATAAGCGCTATTTGGGAGAGTTGTCCAAAGAGTTACCTTATAGCGGGCTGCGCTTTCCTTTGAGTATTCAGGCAAGCAAAAGTGACCTACCTTTAACGCGCACTTTATTGGCGATTGATGAAGAAAATAATAGTCTGACTTTTGCCGGCGATGTACCGCAAGGTTACATGTGTAAATTGATGCAAGCCAATTTGGATAGCTTGATTGAGAGCGCTGGCAAGGCGGCCGAAAATGCCCAATCCGAGCATGAATTAAAGAATGGATTGTGCCTATTGGTGAGCTGTGTCGGTCGCAGGCTAGTGATGAATCAATTGATTGAGGAAGAGCTGGACATCGTGCAGGAGAAACTGGGGAATACAACCGTCATCACCGGCTTTTATTCTTATGGCGAGTTGGCTCCGTTCGCGGGATTGATGCAATGTCAATTGCATAATCAGACGATGACGCTAACCACTATTTACGAGTAGGAGCGATTCATGCATCGTTTGCTCGAACGTCAACTGCGGCGGATTTTAGGCAAAGATTTTCAGCCGGACGCATCGCTACAGCCATTTATCGAATTGGTGGATAGTTATTATCACGAGGTCGATAAAGAGCAACGTTTGTTGCAAAATGTTTTGTTGATGAATACGGCAGAACTGAATGCAGCTAACGAAAGATTGCGCACACAGAACACCGAGATGACGCACACCTTGCTGAATACTTTAAGCGACGGAGTGTATGCGACTGACTTGGAAGGCAATCTGACTTTTATGAATGCAGCTGCTGAAAAGATACTCGGCAGACGGGAACAAGAGCTGACAGGACGCTCCATGTATAAAATGGTGCAACACCACCTTCCTGATGGTTCAGTTTTCCCCGCACAGAATTCACCACACCTTAAAGTCATTCATTCCACTGAACCGATTGATGGAAACGGATATTTTGTTGCATTGGATGGCACTTTTGTCCCTGTGAATTACCGCGCGCGCCCCATTATTTTGGAAAACAAACTGATTGGTGCCTTGGTATCTTTCCAAGATGTTAGTTCGCTACAGAAAACCGAGAGTGAGTTGCGCAATGCTTATGATCATTTAAGTGCCACGTTAACTGAACTGAATTTTCAAAAATATGCACTAGATCAACATGCCATCGTAAGTATCGCCGATTACAGTGGGAAAATAATTTATGCCAACGGGAAGTTTCTTGAGATTAGCCAGTACTCAACGGAGGAGTTGTTGGGGCAGGATCATCGTGTATTGAACTCTGGTTATCACACACATGCGTTTTTCAAAACCATGTGGCAAACCATTGGTCGTGGCGAAATATGGCACGGTGAGGTAAGAAACCGCCGTAAAGACGGCAGTTATTACTGGGTAGAGTCCACTATCGTTCCTTTCATGGACGAGCAAGGTAAGCCATTGCGTTACGTATCTATACGTACCGACATCACGGCACGCAAAGAATTGGATGCTCGTATGGTTGAACAGCGGACATTCTACGAGCGCATCAGCGAAACTTTGGGTGAAGGTTTGTATGTGCAGGATGGGGAAGGGCGCTGCATATATATGAATGCAGAGGCGGAACGCTTGCTAGGTTGGCATCGCAGTGAATTTATTGGCAAGCTGGTACATGACACTATTCATACCCAGACTGCTGAAGGAGTTCCACTGGCGGCGCGCGATTGTATGATTTATCGCGAGGTGAATGCGGCAGGGGAGGCGCACTTAGACAATCAAGTATTCACGCGTAAAGAGGGTACGGTGTTTCCTGTGGCCTTGGTTTCAAAGGCATCCTACGCAGACGATGGAAAGTTAGAAACGATGGTGGTGGCATTCCAGGATATTTCCGAACGCAAAAAAAATGAGTTGTATATGAGTCTTACACAAGGACGGCTCAATTTGGCCTTGGAAGGTTCTGGTTTAGCTTTATGGGATTGGGATATTGCCAGCGACCGCATTTATCTAAGTAGTAAATGGGCCGAAATGCTGGGGGGAAATGCCGAAGAAACGCTCATTTCAGTAGAGCGATTGTTTGTGGAAGTACACCCGCAAGATCGTACGCTAGCCAAAGCACAGCTTGTTCCAGCCCTTAAAGGAACGGCGAGTTACTACTCTAGTGAGTATCGCGTAAAACGAAAAAATGGTGAGTGGTTGTGGATACATTCTCACGGCAAAGTGGTAGAGCGTGACAGCGCGGGGCATGCGCTACGCATGACGGGAACGAATGCGGACATCAGCGCACGTAAAGAAGCCGAAGCCGCAATTGTTAAAGCTAAAGAAGCCGCCGAACAAGCGAGCCGTGTTAAAGGTGATTTTCTCGCCAATATGAGTCATGAAATTCGCACGCCCATGAATGGCATCATCGGTATGACTGAATTAGCGCTGGATACCGAGCTGACTCACGAGCAACATGAATATCTGTCCTTGGTGCAATCCTCAGCCAATTCCTTGCTGCACATCATCAACGACATTTTGGATTTTTCCAAAATCGAATCGGGCAAGATGGATATTGAGAACATCGAGTTTTCTTTAGAACACACGATGCGCAACACTATGAAGTCACTGGCGGTGCGTGCACACCAAAAAAACCTTGAATTGCTACTGCACATCTCTCCAGATGTGCCAGATCGTGTGTTCGGTGATCCTGGACGGGTACGTCAAGTTATTGTCAATTTGGTTGGCAATGCCATTAAATTCACCGATTCGGGCGAGATTGAAGTGGCCGTGTTGCGCGAAGTTGACGTTGAGGAAGGTTTAGCACGCTTGCGTTTTAGTGTGCGCGATACAGGCATCGGCATCCCGCAAGAAAAATTTCAGACCATCTTCGAATCATTCTCACAAGCTGATACTTCCACAACACGCAAGTATGGCGGTACGGGTTTGGGCTTAACCATTTCAGCACAATTGATTGAGCTAATGCAAAGCCGTATTGAATTGCAGAGTGAGCTGGGCAAGGGCAGTACCTTCCATTTCACTTTGCCTATGCAAATTGCTTCAAATGCGCCCCTGGCCAATTATCAAGAAACAGGACGCATTGTCGGTATGCCTGTTTTGGTGGCTGATGATAACGCCACCAATCGCTTGCTGATGTTGGAGATGTTAAGGAGTTGGCAGATGGCCCCCGTTGTTGTTGAAGATGGGGAACAGGCATTGTTTGAGTTGGAACGTGCCGCGAAAAGCGGCAGGCCTTATCCGCTGGCACTGCTGGATGTGCAGATGCCAAAAATAGATGGATTTGAGTTGGCAGAAAAAATTCGCCAACACCCAGGCTATGTTGGTGCAACTGTAATGATGGTGACTTCCGAAGGTCGGCGTGGACATGCAAGCCGTTGCAGCGAATTAGGTGTGGCGAGTTATTTGATGAAACCAATTGCTCAGTCCGAATTATTGGATGCCATCATGTCGGCCTTGGGAGAGCCATTCACTCAAAAGACACCATTGATTACTCGCCATTCTTTACGTGAAAAACATAAAACGAAACTGAATTTGTTGTTGGCGGAAGATAACAAGGTAAATCAAACCTTGGCAATTCGCTTATTGGAAAAATTAGGCCACCAAGTAACCCTAGCCAATAATGGCATTGAGGCCTTACAGCATTGGCAAGAGTCAACCTTCGATGCAATTCTGATGGATGTGGATATGCCAGAAATGAATGGCTACGAAGCATCTGAACGTATCCGTGAAGGTGAAAAGTTGTCTGGGCAACATATTCCCATCGTGGCGATGACCGCTCACGCTATGCAAGGCGCACGCGAGGAGTGTCTGCGTCACGGCATGGATGGCTATTTAACCAAACCTATCGACACAGATGCGTTATGGCGCGAGTTAGGTAAGCTGGCACAAGCGGTTGAGGCTTCAGATTCCGCGTTAGAACAATTGTTACCCATTGCCGATTTTGATAAATCACGGGGCATGATGGATAACAGTAAAGAACTATTTGAAGAAATCGTTCGTCTTTTCAAAGCAGATGCACCCTCGCATTTCCAACAAATTAAACAAGGCTTGGAACAAGAAAACATTGAGGTAATACACCACAGCGCGCACACCCTAAAAGGCATGCTCGGTATTTTCTCGGCGGAACGCACAATGCAGGTAGCAGAACGGCTTGAGCAATCTACCAATCTATCTGAATGCGGTAAATTGATTATTGAACTTGAGACTGCTTTATTCGATTTGCAGGTAGCCATAGATCAATATCACTGGTAAATGAGAATCAATCGGGGAGATTCGGTATTGGTAGCCAGATGTGAGGACCAAATGGAAGCAACTCAAAAAGGCATTTGTCTGAATAGCTAAGTGTGTTTGCATATAGATTATGTAACATTATGAAAATAATAACATAATTATTTAATGCAAACACAATTAGTCAATGCAAATTTTGACTAATTGTGTTTACTAGAATGCGTCTTTGACTAAAAGTGTTTACAAAGGTGCGGAGCGAGATGAAAGAGCGAACTAGCGCTACTTTTTCTGTGTGCCGCAGACTAGTTTGAGCTGACGGGATTCCTCCCCGCAACCCTACACCTCACCGTACTTGTCCGGGGTTCCTTGCTTATCCAGGGAGTACTATTCTTCTCAGGGGTAACGGGTATCTTGAGCTTTATAGTCAACGAATTGCATCCGGCCGATCCGCAATTATCGTTGACATGAGATACGACCAGTAATATGATTAGTCGTGTTTTACGATTAATCATATTATTGGTGCATGAATGAACAACTCCGGTCTTTCACTGGCGGCTGAAACGATTAAGGCTGAAAGCAGAAACCCAAAACCCGGTCGGTGGGGGCAGGATCGTCGCATTGAATTTATTGAGTTCAGGCTACTTTGGGATGGCCGGATTAACCGTAGTGAACTAGCCGATTTTTTTGGTATTTCAATTCAGCAGGCCTCCTTGGACTTCGCAAAATATATGGAGGTTGTCGAAGGCAACATGGAATATGACCGGAGTGAGAAGGTCTATCGGGCTACGCGGCACTTTGAGCCGCGCTTTATGGCGCCAGACACGCAGACATTTCTCAATCAGCTGGCCAATTTGACTACTGGAACCCTAGCGCCATCCCTAAGCTTCATTGGATCAAGGCCTCCGTGTGACGTTGTGACTCTGCCGACACGGAGGGTGCGGACTGATGTTCTGCTATCGGTTTTATGGGCAATAAGAGATGTCTCTGAAGTCGAGGTGACCTACCAGTCAATGCGTCGTCCTTCCGCAACTAGGCGCTGGATAGCGCCACACTCGCTCGCTTTTGATGGTGCCCGCTGGCATGCACGAGCCTGGTGCTATGAAGGCAAGATGTTCCGAGATTTTGTTTTGACACGAATCCAAAAAGTCCACGATAGGCGTGCAACTGAGATTGATTCAACTACGGATTCTGAGTGGCACACATATGCTGTTATTGAAATTGAACCACGCTCTGATTTGACTGTTGGGCAGAAAGAGTCTGTCATAACAGATTTTGGTATGCAGAATGGTAAGTTGTGTAAAACGATCCGCCGGGCACTTGTTCAATACTTCGTGCGTCACCTGCAGATCGATGGGGTGGGTAATACGGGACAGCCAATTGTATGGGCGAATCGCAATGAATTTGGAGGCATGATTGATCCTAACAGGCTGTACTAGGGGGTATATCTGCTTTGTTTTTTAACTGAAAGATTTTGTGGAGGGAACTGAAATGACTGAAAAACACGAACATGAACACGAACATGAACACGAACATGAACATGAACATGGCAAAAAATTGAATCACTTTTTTGTAGATGCCAAAAAATACGAAACTGCACAAACTGCTTTAACTGGCGCAGAAATCAAGGCAATTGCTGGTGTCGCTGCGAACTACCAACTCTTCCTCGAAGAAGAAGGAGACAATCCCGATAAGGCAATTGGCGATGGTGAAGCGGTGAATCTCGCTGAACGGGTAAAACACTTTTTTGCTGTTCCTCCTGCTACGTTTGGTGCGTAAATGATCAACCAACAATTTGCTGAACTGCAGGGCTATCTTCGCGACGAAAAGAAACTTGGAGCAGAGCTGCAGAGCCTTAGTAATGGAGGCTACTTAGTCACCATCAAAAACGTTCCAATCAGGAACGGCTGGAACTGCCAGACGGTTGATGTGCTGTTTATGGCACCTCCTGGATACCCGGCGGCCAAGCCGGACTGTTTCTGGGTAACGCCTCAGCTGAGATTGAACAATGGTGCGCTGCCGCAAGCTGCAAATGATGGCACTGTAATTCCGGGTGACCCCATTCCCGGGCGACCACTTACATGGTTTTCCTGGCACCTACAAACTTGGGATCCAAGCCGAGATAAACTGGTTACCTTCTATAGCGCTGTCATGAAGAGACTGATTCCGGCGCGATGATGGAACTTGCGATCTCAACAGCTGATGCGGATCTAGTTGCTAGCGAGATTCTGGGTGGAGAATCTGAGCGATGTGCCGTGCTGTTCGCCTCTCGGGTTGATCGCGCTGATGGCGGGGTACGCTTCATAGTCCGGAATATTGAGATTCCCAGCCCAGAAAGTTACACCGAGCAGACAGCGGTTAGGGCTGAACTCAATCCGGCATTTGTTGCAAAAATCAGTAAGAACGCTCGTATGCGGGGCGACTCGATTGTATTTATTCACTCGCATTTGGACGAGGCACGCCCGGAGTTTTCTCGTATTGATGATTTGGGCGAGAACCGCTTGGCTGATTTTTTGGCAGTGAGGATGCCTGGGGTGCCACATGTATCAGTGGTTGTTAGCGCTGGGGGATGGTGTGGACGTCAACTTGGCACTTCAAATCCTATAAAGATCGTCTCAATCGGGGAACGGCGCGACGTGCTATTCGAACCGGGCAGTTGCGGCGAACCTATTCAACCGATCTTCGATCGACAAGTCCGAGCGTTCGGCGAAGCTGGGCAGCGAGTTATGGAGTCGCTGACGGTCGCGATAGTCGGGTTGGGCGGCACCGGATCTGTAGCCGCCGAACAGTTAGCGCACTTGGGTGTAAGGCGATTCGTCCTCATCGATCCCGACAAACTTGAACCGACAAACTTGAACCGTGTGGTAGGAGCCTCTAAGGGCGATATTGAACTTCCAAAGGTCGAAGTTGCAGCCAACCATATCGCCAAGATCGCACCCGAAGCGTCGGTCAAATGTGTTCAAGGCGACATCACGCGCACTCGTATCGCAAGGGAATTAATTCCCGTTGATTTTATTTTTTCTTGTACAGATTCACATGGCAGTCGGGCCGTCATTCAACAGATTTCATATCAGTACCTAATACCATGCGTTGACGTTGGATCGATACTTACGGCCAAAAATGGACGAGTTACCGGCATACACGGACGCATTCAGGCGTTGGCACCAGGGCTTCCCTGTTTTAGCTGTAGCGGACTTATTGATGCCGAAGAGGTTCGGCGAGACATGATGAATGAGGAAGAGCGCCGCCTCGACCCTTACATTCAGGGGGCCCAGGAGCCTGCACCAGCTGTCATATCCATTAATAGCACTGTGACTTCACTCGCTGTCACGATGTTTATGTCTATTACATTAGGTATCCCAAGCGAAGGTCGCTACGTTTTATACAACGCTAACAGACCTTCACTTCGGTCGGTAACGGCCAGTCAGAATCCAACTTGTTACATCTGCTCGCCAAGCGGGGTACTTGGGCGCGGTAACTCACAGGCTCTGTTCACACGGAACGACTAACATGCCAATCCGTGAATTCTCTTCCACAGGGGTGCCTCGTGCAAAAATAGGCTTCTATAACGAGCTTCCGCCAATGTCTGATTTGGAACGATTCAAGGAACGCAAGTACGCATGCATACCATGTACAAAGGAAGAGTTACAGGATCCCGCATTTGTCGCGCTACTTGACGCGGTAGTATTCTCCCAAAAACCCGATAAGAGAAGCGCACTCGGTCCCATACTACAAGCATCGATCTCTCTGCTTCTGAATAACGACGTACGTGTATATGTTCGGATTGCTAAAGATCCAGACGGAAGCAATGTGGCACGTAAGCTCGTAATTGATTCACTGCTTGACTTGAACGTTCCATTGGCGAATATTCGCCGAGATGAATGGGATCGAATACCGGAAAAATGGAGAGAAAGGGAGGGTAGCAACCTCGCACCGTATATCTACATTTTTGATTGCACCGAGAGTTGGGCTAGCATCGCGCACACAGTCTGCGACCGTCCTGCTGGACACGCGGCGAATACTGAGCTGAGGTTCGATGGACACGATATTCAATCATTAGGGCAGGAAGGCCATGATGAGCGGCAGATTCTCCTGCAGCGTGCTTTTTCGAATTGCCACACGCTTCATTTAGAAAAAATGACAGATGGGTTGTCTGGTGCGCCTGTTTTCAAAGCATACGCATCTCAACACCCGGTGGTGGGTGGCTGGGAATATGACTGGCCGTCCCTTCACCTTGTTAAGTTGGGACCGCGCAAGAAAATTGTGGACGAGTACGACAAGTATATTGGTCACGCTCTCGATTACGTTCCGTTTCACCTTGGCCCCAAGTTGAGACTGGATCGATGTAATCTTGGTTCATCTCAAGGAATCCTCGTTAGCGATTTCGTCGAAGGCACCGAAGCCATTCGTGACTGCGCGCCTGCAGGAAGGGGGGGGCATGCCATTGCCAATTTATTCGACAAAACCTTGGGAGCTTGGCGTAAACAAGCAAAAGTTAATTCGTATCGTACCCTCGGGCAATTTTTGGATGGGAAATGGCTGAAAGAGGATAAACAGGAAATTAGCGTTCCTCCTGAACGTGCGAAAATCGTCAGTCACTTGGGATATGCCCCCGACGTTGCCCCGTTACGAGAAATCTTCAACAGGTGCAGCCAAAACTCGGTCCTGACGGGCCCGGCTCATGGCGATTTACATGCAACCAATGTTCTTGTCCGTAATGGAGACGCAATAATTATCGACTTCGAAAAAATGGAAGACGAGTTTCCGATGCTCTACGATCCGGCATCGCTGGAAGGTGGTCTTTTGGTAGAGGGTTTTGGGGGGGACAAACGAAGCACAGAAGATCCGCGCAACTTGCTAGAGTCAATTTCGCCCCTCTATACTTTGGACATACTAAATAATTTCGTTGTCCCCTGTCACGCCACTAATCCGTCCTCTTGGTTCTACGACTGCGCTGGGCAGATTCGAACATTATCACGTCACGCTGAGCTATGTGACGGACAGTACGCCCTTGTGCTAGCTCTTTGCCTAATTCGTAAGGGCTGCAATTCGCATTCATTTGACAATCTTGCTTATGAGAACCTTCGAGCGATCTCGTTTATCCTTGGACAGAAGATCCTCACACAGGTTGATCAGCATTTCAACCAACAGGCTACAGCAATCAGAATGTAGGGAGGCCCAAAGCAACCCTATGATCAATCCCAAGCTAACTCTTAAGGCAACTGTCCCGTCTCGCAGTGCTGCAAGCAGCTATTTGAAGAAGCCTGGTGATGCGGTTATTGTTGATCGCCAAGGGCCTCGTTGGCTAATTCTTATGTGCCCATGCGGTTGTGGAGAAGAGTTTCCAATCAACCTTGATTCGCGTGCCGGCCCAGCGTGGAGACTGTATAAACACGAACGAACAGGACTCAGCTTATACCCATCCGTATGGAGGAAAAGTGAGTGTAAAAGTCACTATATCATTTGGCGAAACCAGATTTTCTTATTCAATCGATATGAGGAGGATTTTTACGGCAAAACTCGCAAGGATGAGTCGTTGCGATTGACGATAGTTGTTCGTGAGAAATTTCCAATAAGGGGATACATTTCTTTCTACGATATTGCGGAAATCATAGGCGAAATACCGTGGGATGTATTAATGGCTTGCCGTTGGCTTGTACGAGAAGGATTCGCAAACGAGGGAATCGGCAAGCTCAAAGGTTCTTTTAAGCGGCGATAAACAAACAAAAGAGGTATCGTGAATAAGACACATCACATTAACTTCAAGGGAACGATTGATAAGTTTGGAGGCGCGGTTGCGCTAATTAGTACGCCAGGAGACTGCGCCATCGTCAGCAGGGGAGTACCTCGTACGCTCGTAATGATGTGCCCCGATGGTTGCGGGGAGACAATTGCCGTAAACCTAGATCGCCGTATAGGCAAGGCTTGGCGTAAATACGAACAAAGCAACAAGCTCACAATTTACCCATCGGTGTGGAGGGATACAGGCTGTCGCGCGCACTTCATCATTTGGAACGACCAAGTACTCTGGTGTGATGTTGAGGATGGGGTGAGAATTGCCCTTGATGAAAAGTTTGTTGAGACTGTATTCAACAATCTCTCTGACAGCCAATTTATTCATTTCGAAACCATCGCTGAATCGCTCCATGCTATAGCTTGGGACGTGCTTTGGGCTTGTAATGAGTTAGTTAAACGAAGAATTGCACAGGTTGCTAATCGAACCACATTCAAGAGAATTGGTATTAGATTTTCCGCCATGCCGATCAACGGGCGGATAGATATTAGTGTATAGGTCTGGCATTTTTTGAATTTGCTTTAGAATTTTCAACTATCAGATTTCGGGACGATTAATATGGAATTTGCGCTAATCCCATTAATGTTTGTCTTGGCGTTCTGCGATTTTTAGGGGATGGGGGCAGCGCGGCCTCATTAGTTGATAATGTCCCACACTTTTCAATCACTGGAAGAAATTGATTACAGCGCTAAAAAAACGAACACTTAACCGTGCGCTCTACACTCGCGATCCCAAGATCGAGGCCAAGCTGGTAGAGCTAGAATTGCTATCGCGGGATGATCTCTTTGCACGTTGTTCGATTGCTCGACGCAGTAATTTAGCGTATGTGCCGAACGAATGCGTTCTATATTTTGTGCGCGCGAGCCGGACAGAAAACTCTAGTCGCGATTTCGAGCGTTTGTGCAAGATTCTGATGGAGCGTGTTCTGCGAATCCTGCCTAAGCCTGACAACGCTGACGGTTCGACACTGTCGTTTGCCAAAAGTCAGGTCAGGGAGAAAGCGTTTGACCGGTTTGTTGAGATGCTGATGGAAGACCGCACGGGCTATTCGGAAAAGCTCGATTTTTTTGAGGTGCGATTCAACGGTGCTCTCGCCAGCCTTCGGCGTGATGCCCAAGAACAGGTTTGGCGCGAGGAAAACCGTACTGTTGAACTTGAGTCTGATGAAGAAAGTGGGGAAATTTCCGCCGAGGTTGAGCTCGCGGTTGGCAGCTATGATCCTTTCGATACACGCGAATTTGATGCTGCCGATTACCGGTCTTGCCTAGATGCGGCGATTAGTACTCTACCTCTATTACAACGAAGGATAGTCGAAATGATTCGACAGGGAATTCTCATCGACTCCAAAGACGCGGGAGTTGTAACCATCGCAAAGACGCTCAATAAATCTGAGAAGACGATAAGAACGCATCGAGACAAGGCCTATGCTGTATTGCGGGCAGCCCTGACCAGGGGGAAAGTATATGACATCGACCACTCATCAGCCTCCGCGCGAAGACGTACTGAATGCATTTGCCGTTGAACAAGACTTTGGACGTGAAACGCTAGAGCGGTATCTTCGAGACTTTCCTCAGTACGCTACAGATATTATCGATCTATCAAGCGAGCTTTCCCGAAGCATTATTGAACAAGAAGGGGAACTATCTGAAAAGGATCAGATGTTGATCAACAAGGCTTGGACACGTTACCAGAGTGCCATACCAACGGTGACTTTAGACCCTCTTGCCGCATTATCGGTGCCTGAGCTTCGTGAACTTGCGAGTCGCCTTGAAGTGCCGCGGCAGGTTATAACTGCCTTTCGCGAGCGAAGGGTAATCGTTGATTCGGTACCTCAACGGTTTCTTTCACAGTTTGCCGTCGCCTTGAATAGTACCGTTGAACGACTAGTGAACGCATTTGCGATGCCCCCCTTACAGGGTTTGACGCGAAGCTATAAGGCTGATGTGAAGCCGCAGGGAGATGCGCCCATCACGTTCGAGCAACTACTTATGGACGCTGGCGTTTCCGAAGAGAAACGGAATGTGCTGATGGCGGACGACGACTGAAATGGATGGGGTCGAGCTTGCCCGGCAGGCTGCGGCCTCACTTCATGCTCTGGCCGTCGCCAGGGGGTTAGACCCTTGGCAACCTTATGACTTTGTTGTAGCTGAAGCAAAGCGACGGGAGATCGATGTTGAACCAACCGCATGTGGTGCTGCAGTGCTCAATGGCGGTCGCGCGACGTTCGTTTCTGATGAACAACTTATCCTCCATGAAAATGTGGGGACGCAATTCGATCAAGCGTTTCTGGTCGCTCATGAAATTGGTCACGTTGAACTCGGAGATGACACTGGTAGCGGTCTGGCGCTCGAAATTAACCCGGTGCGTTCGGCGGAATTCTCACCGGTTGGCATTGACAGGGTCGTAGACTACGGCCCACGGCAGCGACGCGAAGTTCAGATGGATCTTTTTGCGCGGGAATTCCTCCTCCCGCGTCCCGTGGTTCGCAAACTCCACTTAGATGATGGACTGACCGTTTCGGCCATTGCGAAACGGCTCGGTGCCCCATTCGATGTCGTGGCACAGCAGTTGCTCGACGCGATTTTGTTACCACCGGTTTCGCTAACAACGAAAGAAGATGTTGAGCGTCCGCTCAACCGCTTGCAGGAAGAAGCAGCTAATCATCGGGGTAATGCTTATCTGCTTGAAGCTGGTCCTGGGACCGGCAAGACACAGACCCTGACAGCTCGAGTTGACAGACTCTTGGCTGACCATGTCGATCCACGTCGAATTCTACTTCTAACTTTCTCGAACAAGGCTGCAGGAGAGATGGCAGAGAGAATTGCGCTCAAACATAAGGACGCTGCCGCAGCAATGTGGATCGGTACATTTCATGCATTTGGGCTCGACGTAATTCGACGTTTTCATGCTGAACTGGGACTGCCAAAGGATCCGCGCATGATGGATCGGACTGATGCGGTGGAACTACTAGAACAGGAATTTCCGCGACTGGGTTTTGTTCACTATCGCAACCTTTATGATCCAACGCAGATAATCAGCGATATGCTAGCGGCAGTCTCGCGCGCTAAGGACGAGGTGATTGACGAAAAGAAGTATGCTGAACTAGCCAATCTCATGTTCAGAAAATCCGTCACTTCCGAGGATCGCGAGATGGCGGAGCGGGCCCTTGAGGTGGCGCGGTTCTACGATGCATATGAGACATTGAAACGGAAAGCGCACAGCGTCGATTTCGGTGATTTGGTATCCTTGCCAGTGCGGTTATTGGAATCTGATGCCGCCATCCGAGAGCATTTCCAGAATCAGTACGATCATGTATTGGTAGACGAATACCAGGACGTTAATCGAAGCAGTGTCCGTCTTCTCGAAGCATTGAGGCCTTCTGGTAGCAATCTCTGGGCTGTCGGTGATGCCAAGCAATCAATCTACCGGTTTCGCGGTGCGTCGTCATTTAACATGGCTCGATTTGGGACTGAGGATTTCGCCGGCGGCATTCGTGGCAGATTGAAGCGGAATTATCGATCAGTTCGTGAGGTGGTGGACGCCTTCTCGTCATTTGCAGTTCGCATGAAAACCGGGGATGCCGATAGCCGCCTGGATGCGGATCGAGGGAGCAGCAATCAGCCGCCAGAATTTCGAACGGTGAATAGAGCTGAGGAGCAGACAGTTGTGCTTGCCGACACCATTGAGGAAATGCATCGTGCCGGCCACCATTACCGTGATCAGGCCGTACTGTGTACCGGTAACGAGAAACTCTCAATCTTGGGACAAGATTTGGAACGGTTGGGGATTCCCGTACTCTTCTTAGGTAGCCTGTTTGAACGTCCAGAGGTCAAGGATCTACTTGCGCTGTTATCTATTCTGACAGATCGCCGAGCAATGGGCCTCGTTCGGGTCGCCTGCTGGCCAGAGTTCAAGATGCCGATAACCGACGTTGCGGTGGTGATGGATTACCTCCGTAAGAATCAGGACGCTCCTGACTTGTGGATCCGTAATCCTAACATCATCGTGCAGATGTCTGGACAAGGGCAAGTTGCCTTGAATGCGCTGGCGGAAGCGCTGGATGGGTTTGATCAGCGTGATTCGCCCTGGACGGTGTTGGCGACGATTTTGCTTGATCGGACCCGTATCGCAGCCAAAATTGCAGCCTCATCTGACATTGTCGACCGGACGCGCTGTATTGCTATCTGGCAATTGATGAACTTTATACGCGTCCAGCCCCCCGCCCAAGGCCAGCCTATCGTTCGCCTTCTGGAACGCGTTCGCAGGCTCGTGCGTTTGGGGGATGACCGGGAGTTACGGCAGCTGCCGGCAGCAGCACAAGGCATTGATGCGGTACGTTTAATGACAATTCATGGGGCGAAGGGGCTGGAGTTTAAGGTTGTGCATGTGCCTGGTATGAACGCGGATACCTTGCCACGAACCCCGTCGGCGCCGCCGTGTCCTCCGCCGGACGGCATGGTGGAAGGAGGAGAAGGCAATGCACTGGAGGTTTTCCGCGCAGGTCATGCAGAAGAGCAAGAATGCCTATTTTACGTGGCGCTGTCGCGATCACGTGATCGGCTGTTCCTCTACGCACCAACGCAAAAATCCAACGGCCATAACCGCCCCCTTTCGTCTTTCTTGGAACGGTTAGGGGCGGGCACAGTACGGCGACTAGTAAGTCCCTCGCGGACTCTTCCAATATCGCCGGACGCTGCCGACATCGAGCTCGTCATCGATGAGGGAGTAAAGTTTAGTGGGTCACAGATCGCTCTCTACGAGTCTTGTCCACGACGCTTTTTCTACACTCACATTCTGCAAATTGGTGGGCGACGGACGGTAACAGCATTCATGCAGATGCATGAGGCGATCCGAACTGTCTTCCAGACTGTAATTGCTGGAAGCGAACCAATCACAAGGGACTCTGATCTGGAAGGGAAGATAGATTGTGCCCTGACCGAGAACGGACTAGCTGAGCATGGATACGTGAGCGAGTACCGAGCGTTGGCTTTGATGATGGTCCGCTACTTTATCTCCGTTCGTGAAGGGCATACCCCTGAAATGCCAACCACTTTGAGCCTGACCATTGGTGAAGAGCAAATCATCGTTCGGCCTGACGATGTGCTGGTGCGGCCGGATGGAAGCCGTACGCTTCGTCGTGTCCAGACAGGCCATCAGAGGTCAGGAGAAAGCAAAGATGTTGGCGCGGCCGCCTTCATGCTGGCAGCCCAACAGGCATTTCCGGATGCTACTGTTGAGTTGGTCCACCTGTCGGATCAGACGGTACAGCAGATTTCCCTTTCCGATAGAGAGCTGCAAACCAGGCGGGAGAGGCTTATTGGCTTCCTAAAGAGCATCCGAGCAGGGCGTTATCCTGGAGAACCGTCATCGCGTACGTGTCCGCGCTGCCCAGCCTTTTTCGTCTGCGGACCCACGCCACACGGCAGTCTGCAAAAAAAACCTTAAAATATTTACCGGTCGTCTCTTGTCGTTCCGATTAAAGGTATAGAGCCTGACATAGTCAGGTCAAACCTAAAGGAAACTACGACGATGAATACCGATAAACTTCTTGAATACGACGACTTAAGCGAAGCTTTGCGCGAGGGTCGTGCATTACGGCCAGCCAGAGGTTACCGCATCCTCTATGCGCAGGGTGATCTCAACTTTCGCAGCCTCGATGTGCCCGATCCCGTGCCGTTGGGACACCAGATACTCACGAGCGCTGGGGTCAACCCAAGTGATGGATACAGCCTCTTTGCCATCCTACCAGCAGGCGACTTCGAGGATGTGCGGCTGGACGAGCCGTTTGACCTCCGCGAGCGCGGTGCGGAGCGTTTTATCGCCTTTCAGACCGACCGCGACTTCAAGCTTACGTTGAACGAAAAACAGCTTAAGTGGGGCAAGCCTACTATTAGTGGCGCAGATATCTATACCCTTGCGGACATTGGCGAGGACGAAGCGGTTTTTCTCGAAGTCAACGGGGGCGAAGACCGGCTGATCGATTACGACGAATTAATCGACCTGACAACGTCAGGAATCGAACACTTCATAACAGCACCAAAGCCAGCTCTCACGTTCGAGTTCACGGTGAACTCGCGACCTCACGTTGTGAGTGATCGGCGGGTGACCTTCGAACAGGTGGTGCAGTTGGCGTTCCCAGGTAGCCAGTCCGTGCCGAATGTAGCCTTCTCAATGACCTACCGCCACGCAGCCTCGAAGCCTCACGCTGGCGAGCTCGGCGCTGGAGGTGTTGTCGAAGTCAAAAATAAAGGAACCGTATTCAATGTCACAAAAACCATTCAATCATAGTCCTGACCTGAAGCGCCTTCGCGAGGAAGGCTACTTTGTGCAGATCAGAGGAGGTTTCCTCATTATGCGCGACGTGCCTTACGTCAATGCTCAGCGGCAGGTTCGAACGGGGGCGCTTATCTCCAGTCTTACGCTCGCTGGAGATATCACTCGTGCTCCTGATACACATGTCGTCTACTTTGACGGCGACTACCCGTGTGGTGCCGATGGAGTTCCGATCCAGCAGATTTCACACCAAAGTGGCAACATCAACCTTGGTAATGGTGTGACTGCGAAGCACGGGTTCTCTAGCAAGCCTGAAACTGGGTATGTGGACTACTTCCACAAAATGACTACCTATGCTGCGATTCTGTCTGGGCCCGCGAATTCGCTGAAGCCCGGAGTCAGTCCGCGAACCTTCCGCCTACCAGAGGATGAGGAAGACAGTATTTTCAACTATACAGAAACCGCATCCGATCGCGTGGGTATCGGAGCTCTGACCGAACGCTTGGTAGCAGATCGAGTGGCGATCTTCGGCCTTGGGGGCACAGGATCGTATGTGCTCGATTTTGTGGCCAAGACACCAGTTCGAGAGATCCGGCTGTTCGATGGTGACGAGTTCTTGCAACACAACGCCTTCCGCGCGCCTGGCGCTCCATCCATCGACGAGCTGCGTGAGGCTCCGAAGAAAGTTGACTATCTGAAAGGCATCTATTCGAGGATGCACCGTGGAATCTTTGCCCATGCAGTCCCAATCGATGCAGGCAACATCCAGTTGATGGACGGCATTACATTTGCATTCATCTGCATGGATGCAGGCGAAGCCAAACACCTTGTCGTCCAGAAGCTAGAGGCGCTCGGTGTGCCCTTCGTCGATGTTGGCATGGGTCTCGAATTAGTCGAGGGTTCGCTTGGTGGTATCTTGAGGGTCACCGCGAGCACTCCGCAGAAACGCGATCATATCCATCAGGGGCGTATCTCCTTTGCAGGCGGCGGTGAAGACGACCTATATGCCTCCAATATTCAGGTCGCCGACCTGAATGCACTTAACGCGGTAATGGCTGTCATCAAGTGGAAGAAACTCAGGGGCTTCTACCGGGACATCGAGCGAGAGCACCACAGTACCTACACGACCGACGGCAACATGTTGTTGAATGGTGATTTTGAATGATGCGACACTCTCATCTCGAACACAGGTTCGTGCAGAATATACCGACGCGTCTGGAGCCGGGGGTCCTCTATGTTTCAATGGAGTACGGTACGGCCATCCACAGTTGCTGTTGCGGTTGTGGCGAAGAAGTGGTGACGCCATTCACCCCAACCGACTGGCGAATGACATTCGATGGGGAGACAATTTCGTTATGGCCGTCAGTAGGCAATTGGAACTTGGCGTGCCGTTCGCACTACGTGATCGAGCGGGGGCGTGTAATTGAAGCGGGTTCTTGGAGCAGCAAGCAAATTGCAGCTGGGGTTCGAAGAGAAAAGGCGGCGAAGGCTAGCTACTATGGCTCATCCAATCGGCCTAAGACGGTTGAGTCCACCCAAATGCAGTCCTCACCAAGTAAGAAGGGCACGGGTGTCTGGTTTCTGGTTATTCGTTGGATGCTTGGACGTGAGTAGTAGATGAGGCGTGCAGCCAGAAAAGAATTATGACGGCAAACAACGTTACCTATTGGAGTAATATTACACAATGGAGTAACATTAAGTTATCTAATTGATAATACACAAATATGAGTACTAAAGCCGATAGGACCGTGATTATCACAGCAAGTGGCATTAAGTTGTTGCAAGCAAAATTTCTCAAGCAGACAGAACATTTGGTCTTGTGGCATTTAGTGGCTTCGCTTCCGGTCACGGGAGATGTTGTATCTCACGCCGCACTTGGTCTTGAACTTGCAATTGCTCCATCTCATATCAGTGCGTCCGTTAAACACTTGCGGGAGTTAGGTTTCCTGGCTCGTGGTGAAAAAATTGGGCACTCGTATTACTACAAACTTAACCCGGCTTTTTTCAGAATCATCTCATAGCATGTCTGACCGCGATCACGGACCTAGTTCGATACTTTCAGTTGTCCAGACAATACTGGAAGAAGAAAGGTCACTAGATTTAACGTCGCGTGACATAGCACTTCTGGTGCTAATACGACATGAACTCAACTCGGGTGATGATTCTGAGCTGTCCATCCCCTATTCGACAATACAAGCGTTGCACAGCCGTCTTGATTCAATTGAGGCTGGCGGATCACAGAACCCAGAGCGCCGACTGACCGAAAGCTTAGCGCGTCTTATTAAGACAGAATGTGTGACCAAGGCGGACATGACCCGAATTCGGTTGACCGTAGACACCGAATACCAGCTCACCACAATCGGCGAATCGGTTGCCGAATGGCATTTGATGCAATCCGAGTTCTCAGGGGAACCGCTGACGGCGATTTTTCGATCATTCATCAGCCAGCTCATGCTCATCGCAGGAGATGCCGAGAAAGCGCAATCCCAAGAGGACTGGCAATCCAATGTGGTGCAGCAGATGCAATATGTGTTGAAGGGAATGCTGGTCAGTATTCAGAGACACCAGAAAGAATTGGACCGCCAGCACGCAGCATTAAGGGACTTTGTACCCACGCTGTTGATACAGGCTAGCGAAGACTCGATAGGGCAATGCGAATCGCAACTATCCAAAGTGATCAAAACGATTGATGATCTTCAAGAAGTTGTATTGGCATCAACCAACCGGGCGCAGGCTCTGATCGATCAGATCGGCAACATAGCGCATTCCAGCGAGAGTACGAATACACCCGAGTCTTTAAGGGGCGTCGAAGCCATCTGCGATGAGTTTCAGCGCAGGCTAGTGAATATCTCTCTTTGGACGATACAACGTGCTACCGATTGGATAGACCATCACAACGTTGTGCACAACCATCTTCGAACGGTCGTTCGAATCGACCGCCAGCGTCGCATCTCAGATGCGTTGAAACGATCTATGGCAAGTGTGCCGAGGTGGACTTTGGAGGTTGCATCGGAGCCGTGTTTCATGCGGATGCGAGAAGACATTCAGCGCGATCACACCCCGAAAAAAGCACCCCGTGTCCGAAAAGATGCATCCAGCAGAAACCGCGAATTCACAGATGAGCTTCCGGACAAAGTGCATGAAATTCTGCTTGCGCACCTCCAGAATGAATTGAGCGAAGGAAGCGCACGCGCATCGAGTATTTTAAGCAAGGTCGCTACGGAAACAATGGACGAGGTAGGTGTTCTATCTCAATTCTCATGGCTAATTGGTGAAATGACGCAAGCTGGGCGGATGGAAGATGGGATACGTCATTGGACTCGTACAACATCATGCATTGAAATCGAAGAATTTAAGGTGAACGCAAAATGACTATCTTTAAAGATGATGAGTTTGTCGAGATTGATTTGCTTCTGCGTCGAGGAGCCCATATCAATCGCGCCAACATGGCTCTATACGATTACATGTGTCACCACCTAACTGAACTGAAAGATTTTTACTTCCGGTACGGGTGTTCGCTTTACCAGCATCCTGATGGGTTTTTTTACGCAACGGTCAAGGGGGGGAAGATTCAAACACGGCTGCTGCCAAAATCATGTGTTCATCTAGGTATGTTCCTCGCACTTAAGGCTAGAGATCCAGAGATTACCAGGTCATCCGGACGAATATCCGTCAATCAGTTGCTTCAGGATATCGAGACATCCGTTCCTCGCGACATCCTTCAGCAAGTCTACGCACCTAAGCGCCGGGAGGCGGTTGTTGATGAGTGCATAAATGATGAACTCAACAAGTCGCTAAGAACGCTGGCAGAGCTGGGATTTATTGAATTGACGGATCTTGCGATACGACCATTGGAGGCAATCAACAGGTTTGCCGAGTTGGCTCGTAGTAATAATGAACCCAGCGATGAAAACCGATTGAATCTGATTGTGACGCGCGGTGTCGTTTTCCTCGAAGACGGCGAAGAGGTTGAAGGAGAGGCAGATGAGTAAAGCAAAAATTGACCGTGTCGCATATGTCGGCTGGCGTGGGATAGTTGGTTGCGAAGTGCTTGAGCTCGATGAAGAGTTGACCGCACTGGTTGGACCAACAGGCGCTGGGAAATCGACACTGGTCATGTGCATGGATTACGCCATTCTGCCAGACAGACGAACGATGGAGATACGCCCGATATCAGATGTTCAGGATATTCACAACGCGGGCACTGACACGCTGGCTGCTCGCATCGACCCGGCCTATGGCTATGCCTACGTGGTGCTGGGGATCACCATGATAAATGGGAAAAAATTGATTGCAGGCATCCACGTCTCGACAGTCGACGGGCATGCGCACTTTACCCGTTGGCTGATACGCGACGTGCCAGAAAATTCTTTGCTTCAGGATTTATTGAGCATACAAGATGGAGAGAGCGAGTATTACCCTGACTTTCCAGAACTAAAGCGCCATTTGGCCGGCAATGGAGTCTATATATCCATCTGTGGCACGATTGGCGAATACTGCCAAGCGTTATACGAAGCCGGAGTCTTGCCTTCGTCTATGACCTCTGGAACGGATAGGACACTATATGCAAAACTCATTGAGAGTACGTTCAAAGGTGGTATTTCAGAAGAGATCGCCACTAACCTAAAAGGCTATCTGCTGCCAGTACAATCTCAGGTGCAAGAACTGGTGCGTGGCTTGCAGGAATGTACAAACGATGTAATTAAAACCCGCAGTGCCGTAGCTGACGCGAAAAACCAGCTGAATATGCTGAAATCGACCTATGGCGTGGGGAAAGATGCAGTGATGACGGCATTGAAGGGAATTGAAGCCGACGTTAGCAAAACCGAGCGTGAAATTGAGGGGGCAACTACATTTGTTTCGACTAAGCATGAAGAGTTAATAAGGTTGGATGCAAGCATACCGCGGCTCGTCGAACAGATTGAGGTGGCTGAACAGTTAAAGAAGTCAGCGATGGAAAATGGCCTTCATGAACTGCAGTTGCTAGGTGACCAGAAGGAGACATTGTCTGGCACGCGTAACACACGCAAGACCACAATGGACGAAACGGCCAAAAGGCTTAAGGAGTTCAATGCTGGGTGCGCGCTTTGGCGCAAGGTAGCAGGAGCGTTGGAAAACGATGGCTACGATGATGTTAAGGCGGCGCAAGAGAAAAAAATAGAAGGGCTCAATCGGAGCATATACGGGATAGAAAAGGAGATGCACACGCTGCAAGATGAGGATGAGCGTCTGTCTATGGATCGCTCGTCTTCGACTTCAGAGCATTTGGCCGAACTGCTCGGCGGACAAACGCTGGAGCAATCGCTCGGACGTGTGAGCGAAAAAGAATCTGTGGCGCTGGAAATGACGCTGGGCGGGCTGACAGAAGGCGTTGTCGGTGTGGATTTTGGTTCACTGGCTAGCATTCCTGCGACTGACGATATTCCAAATCTATTTTGGTTGGGAGAGAAGACACCCAGCCCGAGGCCTATCAGGGAGTCGGGTGACTGGTATTTGTTGGCAGCTGCTGACGGATACATCGTGTCGAGCAAAAAAAGAGCTTCTGTGTTCGGCAACGATGCGCGGAAGTTGCGTCGGGTCGCAATCGCGGAGGAGTTGGAAATACTATCCGGAAGACTTGGCATCCAGATTATCGCCAGGGACAAGGAACAAGAAAAACTGACTGAGTTCCTGAAAAATGATGGACTAATCAAGATATTTCTTGAAAATAGACAGGACGTATTTGCGATTGATCGGGCTGCCAAAAATGCAAAAAAGGAGTGGGAGCTAGCGGACGCAGCACTCAAAACAGCCGAGATAAAATATCTCACATTGCAAGCAGATATAACTAAGATTGGTGAACCGCACGAGCGAATCCTATCTGGGTTACGCACAGACCTGAGTTCACAACAGGGTAAACGTCCTTTCCTTGTCAAAGAAATCGAGGATTCGGAAACCAGCTTATTGATGTTGAATAAACGAATGGACGCTTGCCGTCTCGAAGAAACATTTGCCAAGGAAATATTGGGATGCGAATTCGCCCGCTTTTGGGCTACGGCAAGTGAAAGTGATTTTCCGACGCAAAATGTGGAGGGACTTCAGACAAGACGGATGTTGGAGGTTAGCAAAGCGCTGGGCGAAGAGAATCAAAATCGATTTGAGTCGTTTCGGGACTTTGATGCAGCCAATCGTGTCAGCATCGTGCGCATGTGGCCAGACCTGATGAAAGTGATCCAGGAAACCATTAGCATCGACATCGTAGACAAGGATGGTGAAGACTTGATTGAAGCCATGCAGATAAAACGGGCGCATCTCGATAGCGACCTTGCGCTGCAAGAGAACGAACTCGATGTGAAGGCGAATAGTATTTCTTTGAGCATCAACACCGCTGTCCGAACCCAAAGAAACAAGATCGACAAGTTGAGCAAACTGGGTCACACCATTTGCTTTGGAAATGTGAACGGAATCCGGCTTCAACTGGTGCCGCGTACAAATATGCTTGAGGTTTTGGAACAGTTCGCCGATCAGCTGTCTCTACTCAGTAAGGAAAAGCCTGTCGACCAGGTGCTGAAGGATTTCTTTGATGCGGCCAGTTCCGTTAGGATCAGAATGGATGGGGCGAGTTTGCTGGATTATCGGGAATACGTGGATTTGGTGATTGAGACCAAACGCGAGGAAGGCGACTGGGAACTGGCTTCGTCGTTGTCTGGTGGCGAATCCATTGGGTGCGGGTTGGCAATCGCACTGATGCTGACGCGCTCTATTGCGAATCGGGGTGAGGCTGGCGGGGAGGGTGTCAAAACGGAAAATATCCGCCCCCTTTATGGAGTGGATGAGATCAGTCGACTTGACGCTGCAGGTCAAAAAGTCTTGGTAGATTTCGCCAAACGTGAAAGGTTTCAGTTGCTGTTTGCAGCGCCAGAACTTAAGCCATCGTATAACTGCACTCTCTACAACTTGAAGCGCATCTTCACACCAGAGGCGAGACTAATCATACGCGCATCAAGGTACCGCCCACAGTTGGGCATGGATGCCGCATGAAAGATGCCGCCACAGAAATTGCCAGCCTAGCACGTCTCTTAGAGACAGGTACGATACGGGCGGGTAAAAAGAATGAATTGTTGATACGTCGCCTCGAAACTGCGCGCTGGGTGATGTTGGGAAATCGAAAGGACGAATGGGTGCTTCGTCCGGAGAGAACTGCTGACATCGAAAATAGACTGTTATTTTTGTTGCCTTCGTGGCGCACAGATTTCGAGTTTCTGCGGTCCATCGGGCGCAACCACTTCAATTCTTCTGATATTGAAGCGCTGCCAATGTTGAGACGTAATTCAAACCCTTCTGGGCGCTTGCTAAATCGGAGAAATTGGAATGCCGCTTCTGGCGTGGGGCCAAAACACAGGGCAAAGATTCCTGCCCAGAGTTCGCTCACCAAAGATTGGGTGCTTCGAATACGTCCCAACAAGGGATTGATAGGTGTGATGGATAAAGGCGAGGTCGATCTGTATTGTATGGCATCAAGCTGGACAGAATGTGTGATACCGGAACGCGCTTGGATGGGGTTTCGTGGGTTATGCGGGGAACTCCCAAAGGTGATCATAACTTGTGAAAATCTTGGAGCTTATATCGACCTTCCCGTCCGAGAATCCACTATGGTGGTCTATTCGCCAGGCGCAGATACGGAAGCCGCAATAGCATTGTTGAAGATGCTACCAGAGGTGTTGTGGATGCATTTCGGTGACCTTGACCCTGAAGGCGTGGTCATTGCTGTCCGCATAGCTAATGAAACAGGGCGGCCGCTGAAGCTGGCGATCCCGGATTTTGTGATGGATTATCTAGATGCAGCCAAGCCAGTTGAAACACCGTGGCAAAACACGCCGGATATTGAAATTCTGAATGCGCTAAAAGGCAAGGAAAGACGAATCTTCCAAGAGGTGTTCATGTTGGATGATCGGCTGCCGAGTGCGTTGGATCAAATGGGTATTTAAACTATCAAATTCGATCTGGTATTGAAGTCTGTTCGTTTAAGACCTTATTGTTTGAAGATATGTAATCCAACTCATCAATTCATTAGACGCCGCGCAGCGTATTTCATTTCATACACTAGATAACAGAAATCTCCACTACAAAATGAACTCAAAAATTGTTTACACCGACGTCAGTCTAAAGGGCTTCAACCTTGAAGCCGCCACGAAGGTAAAGAATGACGCTCTACCGACAATTTCAAAACTGCTATGCAATCTTACTCTACACGATCATTCTGGCAAACCAGTCTCCGTATCAGTTGACCTTAATGAGTTTGATTATGACAAAGAAATATTTATGCAGGCGAAAGCTACGCGACTAGGCGAGGCAAACTACATGATTGAAATTGGCGTGGGGCTCTTGGCCCAATTATCATTGATCGCTAAATCCATTGCTGCTGACAAACAGGTGTTACGTGGTCGAACCAAATCCAAACTACTAGATGCTGACATTCGCAAAGATGGGCGCGAAAAGGCGCTTAGCGACTTCATCTTCCACTATATGTTGACGTTTGTTATGTGGCATGAGGTTGCTCACGTAGCGCTTGGGCATCTGGATTGGCTTAATAAAAATTCTCAATTGAACGTAATTGAAGAATTCGGCCAAGAGAAATTTTGCGAAGTTAATTGTGTGCAGTACCAAACGCTAGAGGGCGATGCAGATCGACAAGCATCATTATGGACATCTGCGATGATTGATTATTCTATTTCGTCTAATCCGTTCTTGCGATACCCAATCCTTACCGACGCTTTCCATGATATCGGGTACATTTATGGCGCGCTATTTGTATTTCTTGACTCGGTTGATAAGGAGATTTCACAATCATCCAGAAAGCATCCCAAGGCGGACGTAAGGCTAGGTATTGCTCTTTCCTTTGTCGAGGAGTACTTGATTAAATTCCATAAAGATTCTCATTCAACACTTATGCAACAGGTTTACGCAGGGGGGTTTAAGGCCCTGGCTACGATCTTGCATGCTGAGAAGAGACCCTTCGACGTATCCGGCGTAGCAAATTTCATGGCTCAGAACGGACATCGAATCGATGCCATGAAACTACGCTCACTACAGCACAGCGTTACTAATTCATTGGGTGGTTCTTTCGTTGTTGCTTAAGTAATCAACCCATCTAACCTGCGCAAAAAGCCGTTAGGGTTGAGGCCAATACCTGTCAGATATACTACAAGTTATCCCTACAAAGAACTCGTGGGTTGACTGTGCCTGATTTCCACCGTTAGCCAATAGGAGCGCTTACGATCTTCGGGTCCAAGATCATTTTTATTTTAATTCCACGTCGTCCGTTTAGTATGTCATATAACAATCGGACACGTGCCGACGTATCGAAAGTCGGCTGCTTCGCCTCCGGCATCCCAGGTATGATTGTGGAGAATGCTGATACCGTCGCCGAAAAATTGATATGTTCGAAGGAAAGTCGTTCCCCCTTGAATGTAGCTAAAGGAAATATTCTTTGCCTATAGATGTCGAAAAAAATATCCCCAAAATAACCAAAGCAGTCGGTGACTGATAGTGCCAGAAGCATTCGGTAGATAAATCTTCCAAGCTCGATTGACAGAGGACTGCCTCCCTCTTCAGACATCTCACGAAGCAAGATCGTTAGGTAAGCCAACGAATCAATCCCGGTGCTTCTTTCGATTGAGCGCAACACTCGTATTGAAGCAGGTACTCGTGAATAGCTAAACCCTTGGCTTTTGAACACATACCGCAACACCTCCGGGCTCAGCTTGTGCAGCCAATCATCTGCATGTTCTGCAACAGGCAGTCTTGTTTGAAGGACTTGCCACAGGACATGATTCAGGGTGACTTGAGTACCAGGAAGTATTGCCTCAACACGGGCTACTAGGGATTTTTGCGGCATGCGCCGCCCGACTTCATACTTTGGCCACTTGTTTTCAGGAATTCTATTGCCGTCATCAGTGGACGTTCTGAGATTGAGTTCCTTCTCAACTTTGTATGCGGTCGTAGCCTGAAGGCGATCCTTAAGAGTGGCAAACCAAAACGCCGTTCTGAGGACATCCATTTCATTTTTTCTCGTGCCTTGAGCTGCGGCCATATTCTTTTGCAGCCTGCTGCAAAAGTCCCGTTCTCGAAACTCTTTATCTGCCATATCAATGGACTATGCAATCTTTAATAGAGTCACTTTACTCAATATATGGTGGCTAGCACAATTTTTTTCAGATAGTTAAGATTGGGTGTGACTGGATGTGACATTGAAAACGTATGACTGATGATGCAAGAGTAAAGGGTCTGGCAGAGTTGCTTGAGCAAGATTTGATGGGCAAGTACGGCCCGCTCATTTCGAATGACGACTTGCGCCAGGCTCTTGGGTTCGCTTCAAATGACGCATTCCGACAGGCATTGGCCAGAAAGACGATGCCAATCCCTGTATTCCCGCTCCCTAACCGGCGTGGGAAGTATGCTTTGGTAAAAGATGTTGCTACTTGGCTTTCTCGCCAGCGTGAAGCAGCAGCAGCGCAAATGAAATAGGGCCGAAAGTAGGGGAAGGCCCGGAAAAGGAGCGAATATGTAAAAAACAAAAGCCGAGTTCACTTTCGTTCACTCGGCTTTGGTCGTGATGAGATGAAGATCCACCACTGGTTGGCGCTAGTAGTATCTCCATTCCGTCCCCCAAAGTCAAGCTCAAGACCGTATTTCTGGGATTTTTCCAGTCGCCGGAGGCATCCGTGCGTCCTGAATTCCCCGATTAGAGATAGCCGGCCCGTGCCGGCAAGAGGAGGCATTTATGAATCATTCGTCACCAATATACCCACGCCACGACCGCCCGGCATGGAACCCTGGACGCGGAAGCTACGGCAACAACATGTGGCAAGCCTACAGCCCCAAGTTGAAAAGAAACGTAAGGCTGTACAGCGATCTTGAATATCACCACTGGATTCTAGTCGAGGCGACACCAGAAATTGTCGCATTTTGCGAGCAGCCAGTCAGAATGCTGAGCAGGGTAGAGGGACGCGACCGTGCGTCCTATATTGACATGTGGGTGAGATTTCGAGATGGCGCAGAACAATATCGGGAATTGAAATACGCCAAGGACATCTCTCAACTTGAAGACAAACCCTCCTTAAGGCAGCAGCTGTTTGTACAAGAATCGTGGTGTCGACGTAATGGCGCAGAACACCTTGTCGTAACAGATGAGGTGGTTCACGCCAACAAATTGCTGCTTCGCAACTGGCGACTAATTCTATCCATCCTGGCAAATGCGAGGGATGCCGATCACGGAAAACTCAGACAGACAATTCTAGATGTCGTCGATGCGCAGGGAAGAATTTCGATTGATGAGCTTCGTAGAATGATCATTGGTACCGAGGCCGCATTGCTGGCAGCAATATTTGAGCTGATCCAGAAGGGAAATATTCGGGCGCCCCTAGACACAACTGAGCTTAACCACTTTATGCTGCTGGAGGTGAATCATGCCTCTATGTAAGCCACCTGCAACACGTACGCAAATTTTGTCTGGGTTCCCGCTCGAAATTTGGCCACAGGTCGATAAGAGCATATTTGTCGACAGCTCTGATAAAGCGAGTATCAAGCGCCACGAACATTATTGCTGTCGCGAATCCTCTGTCGTTGCCTACTTGAATAACGAGCCTTGGCGCGAAATCGAGAAGAACTTCGGACTATCAAGACAGTTTGTTAATCGTCTCATTCACAAGTGCCTTGCTACCCATCCGGATGGCAAAATTTGGGGATTTCGGGCATTGCTACCCTTCATTCGCCAGAAGAGATATGACCGGTTGGCTAAGATAAAATCTGGACAGCAACATGGTGGACAGGCAGGAGCATTAACCCAGCTCTTCGAAACCTACCCGGACATTCAAGAATCCATCGAAGCGTTATTTCTCAAGAAAGTGGACAAGGTCATAACAGTCCACGAGGCGGTGATTTCTTTTAAATCGATTCACAAGCGATTCATAGATGCGTGTCGGGCGTCCGGCATCAAAGCAACCGACTATCCGTTCACATCCAAATGGCTTGGGTACCACGGGCTCGTGAACTATCTGAAGCAACTTGCCTTGATACGGTATGGAGAAGCGGTGGCAGCAAGATTTGGAAAGGTTGCAGCGAGAAACCTCAATCTTGGCCTCTCCGCACAACCGTTGATGCCCGCGACCAGACCTTATTTTCGGGTTGAATTTGATGGCCATAAGGTAGACGTTAGCTTCATCATCAAGATCCCAACGCCATACGGTCAGTGCGAAGAAAGGGTAGTGAACCGCTTGTGGATCCTAGTTATCCGGGAAACCCTCAGCGGCGCGATTCTCAGCTACCACGTCACATACGGTCTCGAATACAACCAGCATGAGGTCGCCCAGTGCATCAAGAAGGCAATTCAGCCGTGGGTTCCCAGAAAAATCACCACGTCAGGACTTTCTTATCCAGTGCATGGCGGCATGCCATCTCACATCATCAAAGAACTTGAGTGGGCAACGTTTCAGGAACTGCTGTATGACAACGCCAAAGCCAATCTTGCAAATACTAATACTCGCATCCTGACAGAAGTGGTCGGCGCTGCAGCCAATGCCGGTCCTGTTGACTCACCTGAACGGCGAGCATTCATTGAGCGATTCTTTGGACTGTTCGAAGAGAACGGATTTCATCGCCTTCCATCCACTCTCGGGAATAGCCCTCAAGATATCCGGCGAACCAAGCCAGAAAAGATGGCCGAGAAGTACAAGATCCGGCTTGAGCACATTGAGGATCTTGTCGAGATCCTGATCGCAGAATTCAATGGCCGACCATCACATGGCAATGGCTATCGTTCTCCATTGGAGCGGCTTCAGTATTTCGTATCTCAGCCTGGGGTGATTATCCCCAAGCTGGATGAAAGCAAACGAAGGAGGTTACATATGTTTGATTATCGTATTTGCCGAACCATCAGAGGGAACATGAAAGAGGGCAAGCGCCCCTATGTCGAGATTCTTGGCGTTCGCTATACCAGTGAAATTCTGTCACAACAGCCAGAGCTTATTGGCAAGAAGCTGGTCATCTACGTTGACCCACAGGACGGTCGTTTCGCACATGCCTATTTTGCGGATAGGGGAGAAGAGCTTGGCTTGCTCGACGCTAAAGGGTTCTGGGGAAGGACTCCACACACGCTGGAAATGCGCAAGGCCATACTGGAGGGGAAAATCAGGCAGTTCGAACATGAACTCGATAAAGAAGACCCAATTCACAGTTACCTGGATCAGCAAGCAAAAGACGCGCTTACCGAAAAGAAAGCCAGAAAGAAGTTTCTGAAAAACACACGTGGCTCACATCTTGAGGTTGTGGCGCCCACATTCTCACCTGACCACTCAAGGAAACGTGAAAGTAAGCTCAAGCGGGACGTGAGCGCGGAAATGTTCAGCCAAAAAGTCTTTCGAGTTTGAGGAGGCCATATGATCTCAAGACCAAATTTTATCCGGCCATCAATTCCGGAAGGCTGCCATCCGATTCAAGCTGGTGGCTATGTAATCAGTACGCCATCCGTTTTCGAGATGGGCAATGAAATTTCAGAGTGGATCGAGCTGCGCCAATCAGGCGGAATGATCTATGGACCGCCAAGGTTCGGCAAGACCAGCGCTATCAAATATATCAAGCAGAAGCTGCTGCATGACTTCAACGCACGGCTGCCCATTGTCACCTTTGAATGTCAGAGCCACCAACTAGCAAGGGAGGGGGAGTTTTTCAGCGAATTTCTTAGAACAATGGGGCACGCGTTACCGCTGAAAGGCCACATTTCAGAGAAGCGCGAGCGGCTGTATTTGCATCTCCGAAACATGGCTGAACAGAATCCTAATAGGAGGATCGTGATATTTCTGGACGAGGCGCAGAAACTTCACAAGGATCACTATGCATGGCTGGTCGATATATTCAACTATCTGGATCAGGCAAAAATCACACCAACGTTCATTCTGGTCGGACAGCAGGAGTTGGCCAATAGGCGAAACGCCATGGTCATGGCCAAGCAGTTTCAAGTCGTTGGACGATTCATGGTCAATGCACATCAATTTTCCGGCATTTCAAGCGAGAAGGAAGTCCAGGTATGTCTCCATGCCTATGACGAACAATCTGAATATCCGGAAGGCAGCGGTTGGTCGTATTCTCGCTTCTACTTCCCCGTTGCGTATCAACATGGTTGGCGATTGACGGACCAAGCAAGCAACGTCTGGACAGCTTTCATGGAAGCTCGTGAAAGCGGCCGGCTGCCTGGCTCGGCACAGATACCGATGAAATTTCTGACGGCCGCAATCGAATACATCCTTCGCAGGTATGAAAACCTGCGTGATATTGAGCCGCACCTGTCGCTGCAGGTCTGGCGCGAAGCCATCAGGAAATCCCAATACCAGCTTTCGGGCGACTTCATTAGTGCAGACGAAGAGGTGACTCAATGATGATTTTCCAAGAACGGCCACCCAGCATCCTGAGTGGCTCCGGATACACTTGGGACGAGTCTTGGATTCTGCCCTATGAATCAATCCGGTCATTGATTCACAAGTTCGCGGCTTTAAACCGCATCTCCCTGCCCGAATGCAAAAGACTCTTTAGACCCGAAAGGGGGGCAGGGGGCATTAGTGAGCTGGGCACGAAACTCAGTCTGGACAAAGTGTCCCGGATAATTGGCCTCGGCACCAATCTTGAAATGAACCTGGTCGACAACCTAGCTCATCCTACAGACAGGTCGTCACTCATATCGCCCCACCTCAGAACCTGTCCAATCTGTACAAAGCATCATTTTCATAGTGTCCTCCACCAGATACTGTCAATCAAGATGTGCCCAGTCCATTTCGTCGAACTTAACCTTACGACGTGCAGCTCATGTGGTGCACATCAGATGTATAAGGACATGAGTTTTTCCGTTGGCAAGTACAGTGCTACGCCGTGTATCTGTGCGAAGTGCGGACAAAAGCTCTGGCAACCATACGACGATGCGATCGATTCATCTCGGCGCAACCTTCTCGTGCTCACAAACGAACAGAAAGCGAAACTCCACGACTTGTATGAATGGTTCATGGCCTCTGCGAAGATTGCCGCCCGTAGTTCAAACTTGGGGCGTTGGGAGGCGATGTCCGGACTGGTGTTCTTTCCCGCGCCTATAGGCATGGTTCCCCATAAGAAATCGATCTACCAAATTAGGGGGCGTGAAATCATGGCGCACCGCGGAGTAGTTATTGGCCAGAATCCGCCATTTCCAATACCTTATACAGTCAAGAAGGGCACGACCTACTCCGTCACTCAATATGGTTTTAAGCAAAAGGGCAGAGGTAATCAACCAGAGAATGACCAACCGCGCCCTGATCCTCAGTTTAATGATTCCAGAATTGTCTATTCCGATGCCGACAAAGCTCTTAAAGATTCGCTCGGGCCAGTATATAAATCAATACGGAGACACATAGCCAAAACCTTTCTTGGGAGCGAGCATCGGAAATGTGCGCGATCCATTGAGAAGGCAATGTGGTGGGAACCTGGTCCTGACAGCGACACGCATATCTGCCCTTGGGCATTCGCATACTTATTCTGGCGTCGGCACTGGGAAAAAGCAGCACGAACCCATCATCCACATAGATACGTGAACTGGAAATATTTTATCTCCGCAAAAATATCAGCCGACGACTGCGGCGAAAATGAGTGGGCAAGTCGTCGAATATTTGCGCTTGAGTGCTATTGGACATTTCAAGAAACCGTGCTTTTGGCGCGAAAAATGTACTTGCGAAAGAAATTCAGCTGGGATCCCGCTCTGATTCGAGGGCGTCTAATTCCATACTGGTACATTGATAGTCAATCCACTTACAGAAATCCTTCAATCTTGTGGTGGGGACGCCGAGCAATTCATTTAAAAAATCTTAGGCCACACGAATCCGCTAATCGCCACCGCCAGGTTGTAAATGAGCAGGCTAAGATAGTTTACGGGTTGCCATTAATCTAGTTCGTTCATGCCTAGTAAATCGTGAGGAATGAAATTCCTAGGAGGATGTAATGGATATATTTTTTGACACAGAGTTTTCTGGGACGGAAAAGACGAAAGGGCATCGCTACCTGATTTCAATCGGTTGTGTATCATCTGAAGGGCACGAGTTCTATGCTGAACTTACCGACACATGGGATGAAAGCCTGTGTTCTTTTTTTACCATTGCGAACGTTCTACCGTTGCTTCAAGGAGGCGTATTTGAAATGGGTTTAGATGAACTGGCGGTACGACTCAAAAACTGGGTTGAAAATCTAACTGAGGAGCAGGTTACTTTTCGCAGCGATGCCCCGAACTTTGACTGGCCATTCTTGCAGGAAATATTTGGGTTTATTGGTTGGCCAAGAAACCTAAACCGTCAGTGCGGCACAATTTTTTTTGAAGATGAACTTCAGCAGTTGAGCTACGACAGAGCGCTTGAGGATTACTGGAAATCCCCTGTTCACGCACAATTGAGACACCATGCACTGATAGATGCAAAGAGCCTACGGTTTGCCTGGTGGCACGCGACAGCAAGCGAAATGTCAGAGGATAAATTTCAAGAATTGATATCTTCCCTTATGCAGATTGGACTCGGCGATGGCGGCAATGGATATAGATATTGGTCGGGTGTGGTAGCGAATCTAAAGAAATTACGTACATTGGCGGTAAATAAGTAGGGAGTGTTTTCCAAGTGTGTTTCTTCAATTGAGACATGGCCGCCCACAGGCAGTAATGTGTCTGATTGCCGTCGGTAACTGTGTCGAACTTCTGAACGACCGCATATATCGTGTGATGGCCTCGGTCGTGTCAGAGTAGGTGAGGCATGGGGGGCAAGTCGTGCATGAAGGTGTCGTTCTTCCACTCGCTGTCCATGGCGGTGATGCGATGGACAAACGCGTTGCTCACCTTGTCGGAATGGTTGATTAGCCCTTGCAGCAGATTGAAGCTTTCGGTTTGGGCACTGTTCCATGCCTTCTTGCGTGCCAATAGTTCCGGCAGCCGGTGTTTCTCTACAAAGTCCTGATACTTTCCGATCAAGCCCACCGTCACATCGGCAAGCTGGATGCCGGGGACTGCCTTAGAATCAGAGAATCGATAGTCGATGCCCTGAGCGCGTTGTTTGAAGCCTTCAGCGCTCAAGCTTTTCTCAACTTGTATTTCGCGATCGAAGACGTGAACGGCGTTCTTAAACAGCAAGATGGGCATCGTAAAGAAAGAACTGAAGCTATCAATGAGCACGTCCGCATCATCATCGACAAGGAAGGCGAGCTCGGTTAGGACTTTGGCCTTTCTGAGCAATTCTTTGAGCATATGGGTCGGTAGGTTGCCGACCCTCGGATTGTGGAGATTGAGAAAGGCCTCCACGTCTGCGATGAAGTCAGCGACCATACTGCGCTGGATGTTGGGGTAGCCATGATGCTTCATCAGAGCCAGGAACGCCGGCTTGTCCATGCAGGCAATCCGATAGAGCTCATTCTTCATCTCCCTGCGACCGTAGCTGAAGGCGTCAAAACGCTCGCTGGCCAAGATTGAATCGACAATGTCCACGATAGACCAATAGACGATGTTGATGCTCGAGTAGTGGATGGCGAGTTGGTGCTCGGTCAGCCAGATTAAAAACCGCGCCATCTTTCTCGACGCCAAGACCGCCTCAAAGTCACCGCTGGCGACGTGCTTGAACTTGATTTCTGGCGCGTTATCTTGCAAGTCTAGGGCGGCGCGCAGCGATGCGATCTCAGGCAGGACTTGCCCCTCTTGGAGGGCAATACCGCCGAGAACGAAGTTCTTGTGTTCCGAGACGTTGGTTCCATCGTCCGTAAGCAGGAACCTACGGATGTTGTTGGTCTCGTCGTAGTAAAAGGCGAACTTGTCATCAGCCCGGCGAATTCCGTAGGCGTTGATCATCATGGCGCGCATGTTGGCCCAATCGATTTCCATCCGGCTCTCCTGCGAACTCATTTGGCCAGCGGTTCTGTTCCCGCTGGTTTGAGCTTGAACCACTCGATACGCTCAACCAAAGTCTTGTGGATTTCAGCGCTGAGCTGCGTCAGGTTCATTTCAGAGTGTTGCGTCATTAATTTTTTGCCTAACAAAACCGACCTTATTTCAAAACCCTTTGGCCTTGCGTCGGACGCTACCGAAAAGGGGGAGAAGGTCTATCTATGTTGTAAACACTTTTAGTCTCTGGATGTAAACACTTTTAGTCAAACAGACAGCATTAGTGAGCGATTGTTTTTGGGAGCTGCAATATCATTTTACATAATATACATTATGCGAAATATAGATCGGGTGTAGTCAACTAAAAAATATAAGGGATATTGCTTAATATATATATTAATTAGTTAGTTATTGTTTAACCGAAAAAGCGTGTTGAAGTTATGGCTAGTTGTTTCGCCGACCTCTTGCAGAGAAATGTTCTTTAATTTGGCTATTTCTTCGGCCACGAATTTGACGTATGCGGGTTGATTCGTTTTTCCGCGATATGGCGTTGGTGCCAAATACGGTGAATCGGTTTCAATGAGGATTCTATCCAATGGGATGGCTTGGGCGACTTCTTTAATTTGCGTCGCGTTCTTGAATGTCAGGATGCCAGAAAAGGAAATGTAAAAACCAAGATTGATAGCCGCTTTAGCCACTTGCAGATTTTCAGTAAAGCAATGCATTACGCCCCCCACTTGACCAGCGTCTTCCTCATTCATGATTTGCAGCGTATCTATCGCCGCCGCACGGGTGTGAATGATGAGAGGTTTAGCACATTCTTTTGCAGCACGAATATGAGTGCGGAAACGTTCACGCTGCCACTCCAAGTCTCCAGTTAGGCGGTAATAATCAAGACCAGTTTCTCCAATAGCGATGACTTTTGGATGAAGTGCCAGACTCACTAATTCAGCTTGTGTTGGCTCCGCTTCAAGCTCGTAATCTGGGTGTACACCTACGGACGCATAAAGATTGTCGTGATTTTCAGCCAAGGCCAATACTTGCGGGAAAGAGGCTAAATCGACAGAAACACAAAGCGCATGTGTCACCAAGTTGACTTGCATATTGCCTAACAAAGTGTCTATGTCTTTGAGAAGATCAGGGAAATTTAGGTGGCAGTGGGAATCAATAAACATGCGGCATTAGGATTTTTGGAAGAGTTGCAGATAAGAAATAAGCAAGGATTCAAAGACTAACTTGGCATTTAGAGGGTGGTCAGCCGAACGTCTGGCCTCTTGCAGATCGCGCTGGAAGCTCAATAAAGTTTGAGTAGCTGCGTCATTTGCCAGTCTGTCTATCGCATCGGTATATTCAGAAAAATAGCGGACTTGCCCCGTTAGCTTGGCGATATATAAATCATGAGTCCATTGTTGGAGGCAATGAATGATATGAATCGGCTTACTTCGCTGCAAGCTATCTGCCAGAGATAAGGCATCCATTGTCTTAGGCTGTTGAAGCGCGTTGAGTAGTAGTTGACGCGCATCAGCGCCTTCGCCCTGTTCTGCCCAGACTAAGGCTTGCAAAGGTGAGAATCCAGTTTGAGCGAGTGCATGATGCGGGTTCTTGACTCCTTGAGTCGTGAGCCACGCAGCACCAATCTCACGACTAGGTGTGTTCACTGTAAAGCCCAAACAGCGACTCAATATTGTCGGCAATAAATGTTGAGGACGATGTGTGACTAACAAAAACAATAGCTTATCGCTAGGCTCTTCCAAAGTTTTAAGCAAAGAATTCGCCGCGTTCAAATTCATTGTTTCGGCTGGACAAATGATTACCACACGATAGTCGCCTCGATGCGCAGATAAGTTGCTGAATGCTGAAAGGTCGCGAATTTGTTCAACCGTTATTTCACGAGAAGGTTTTTTCCCCCCCACCTTTTCGTCGGGGTCCTCCACAGTTAACGCGGCAGGCTGAATTATCCGAAAATCTGGGTGATTGCCTTGTAACAACCAATGACAGGAATCGCATTTGCCACATGCCATTCCACTCGAAGTTGGATGTGAACAGAGTAATGCGTGGGCAAAATTAAGCGCTAAATCGAGTTTTCCTATCCCTTGCGCACCTTTCAATAACAACGCATTAGGCAAATGAGTGTGTAAGCCTTGTAAGACTTGCCATGATTCATGCTGCCAAGGATATAGATATTTCATTTCAAAGTGTTGAAAGAATATCTGAAAGTGACTGATTAACTTCTGAAATGGTTTTCTCTGCGTGAATTACTACGATTCGTTGCGGAGATTGAGTCGCTCTTGCGAGATAAACTTGGCGCACTCGCTCAAAAAACTCGCCCTTTTCCTGCTCAAATCGATCCAAACTCAAGTTGCTAGCAAGGCGCTTTCTTGCTTCCTCGATGGGAATATCAAACAACAATGTTAAGTCGGGTTGTAAATCCTCATGCACCCATCGTTCTAATTGTTCAAGTTTTGCCAGAGGCACTCCCCTCCCCCCACCTTGATATGCAAAACTGGCATCACTAAATCGATCCGAGATAACCCAAATACCTTGCTGCAAAGCAGGCCGTATTACTTTTTCTACATGCTCTCGACGTGCAGCGAACATCAACATCGCCTCGGTTTCAATATGCATAGGTTGATTCAGTAGCATTTCGCGCAGTTGTTCTCCCAACGGAGTGCCACCTGGCTCACGAGTGACTATCAATGGAATGCCTCGCTGGCGTAAAGCTTCGGCAAACCATGCCAGTCCCGTGCTCTTACCTGCGCCGTCCACTCCTTCAAAGGTGATAAATTTAGCTTTGCTCATTTTTGAAAGCGGTTCACCGCGTTATTGTGTTCAGACAAGTTGCTTGAAAAATAGGATGTTCCATCCCCTCGCGCTACAAAATACAACGCATTACTTTGCGCTGGATGCAGTGCGGCTTGCAAGGAAGCAAGCCCAGGTGAGGCTATCGGGGTGGGCGGCAGTCCATTACGGGTATAGGTGTTGTACGGAGTATCTAGAATTAAATCGCGCCGTCGAATGTTGCCTTTGAAGTTGTCTCCCATGCCATAAATAACGGTAGGGTCGGTTTGTAGTCGCATAGGTTTACGCAGCCGATTGATAAATACGGAGGCAATCATTTGACGATCGGATGCCCTGCCTGTTTCTTTTTCAATGATAGAGGCCAGAATCAACGCTTCATAAGAAGAATTCAATGGCAGACCTGCTTCGCGAGTTACCCAACTCGATTGCAAGTGTTGTTGCATCAATTTGTACGCCCGTTTTATAACCAACAAGTCGCTACTGCCACTCGAAAAATTGTAGGTATCTGGAAAAAATAAACCTTCTGCCTTACCTTCAGTAGCGCCGATTTTTTGCAGGATTTCCTTCTCCGAAAGTTGGGCGGAGTAATGTGCAAGGCTAGGATGATTATTTAATTGAGCGCGGAACTCTTTGAAGGTGCTACCTTCAACTAAAGTCAATTGGCTTTGTTCGGTGCGCCCAGAAGTAATAATGTTTAGTAGCTCTAGATACGAAAGCGACTTTTCTAACTGATAGTTGCCGTGCTTAATTTGAGTTGTTTTGCCTAATGCACGCGCCAATAAAATAAATATCCAGTCTTCCTGTATAGCGCCTGCTTGACGCATTTGGGTGGCCGCTCCCTTTAAGCTACTACCCGGTTTTAGTGAAAACTCAAGTGGGGTATGTGGCAATGGCTGGGGGAGCGCAAAAAAATAGGCAGCAAGCCCTGCGCTCATAAGGATAAAAAATAGCGTTAATTTAATGATTTTATTGATTATTTTCATCATTCAGCCATTGTTGAATTTGCCACGCTACCGGGTGTTGAGTGCGCAGGTAATCGCCCATTTTATGAACGGGCCATAATCCAAATACGCTGTTCACAAGAAAAATTTCATCCATATTGCACAGCGCTTCACGACGCATCTGAATAACCTTGCATTCAACACCTCGATCTTTCGCCCAAGTCATCACTCGATCTCGTTGCACGCCCGCCACACCGCATTGACTTAAGTCAGGAGTGTAAAGCGTTCCTTGGCGATAGGCGAACAAGTTGGAGCGAGTGCCTGAAATAACCCATCCCGCTTCATCTTCCAACAAACCTTCTGCGGCGTGAGCGGATTCGTATTCGCTTGCGGCGAGCACATTTTCAAGTCGATTTAGGTGTTTAACACCTGCTAGTAATACTTGGTGACCGAGTTTTAGCTGACAAGTGTGTAAAGTAATGCCGTTATAAGCATAGCTGGGGTCGAATTGGGGCGCTGGCGAAATCTGAACAATATTTGTTGCTTGCTGCGCATTTTGAATGGCGTAACCACGTGCACCGCCACCTCGGGTAACGATTATTTTCACCACCCCATCAGGCTGTAGTGAACTTAACGTTTGAATCTCATGAGAAAGGAATATATCCGAAGGGCAATCCAAATTGAGCCGGGTACAGTCTTGCCGCAATTTTTGATATTGGCATTGCCAATTGAGTGGCCGTCCATGTTTCAGGCGCAGGGTGCGAAACACCCCATCACCGTAGAACAAGCCGCGATCCAATGCAGAGATTGAATTACTCGCCGCACCGTTGACCCGTATAATGGTCAACGGTTAAACCTTGCGAAATACCAAGGTTCCGTTAGTGCCGCCGAAGCCAAAATTGTTATTCATCGCCACATCAATTTTCATTTTACGTGCGCTGTTCGCGCAGTAATCCAATTCACACTCTGGATCTTGGTTGATGATATTGATGGTCGGAGGAGAGATTTGGTGATGTAAAGCTAAAACGCAAAACAAGGATTCAATACCTCCCGCACCACCCAACAAATGTCCCGTCATTGACTTGGTTGAATTCACTACTAGCTTTTTTGCGTAATCGCCGAAAGTGGCCTTGATAGCATCACTCTCATTTTTATCACCCATTGGGGTAGATGTTCCGTGCGCATTGACGTATTGCACTTGGTCTGGCGTCACGCCCGCATCTTTTAATGCATTTAACATGCTGCGTTTAGGGCCATCCATCGTAGGTGAGGTGATGTGATAGGCATCCGCACTTGCGCCATAGCCCACAAGTTCAGCATAAATTTTTGCACCGCGTGCTTTAGCGTGTTCGTATTCTTCAAGCACTAAAACGCCCGCACCTTCGCCCAGCACAAAACCATCCCTGTCTTTATCCCAAGGACGACTAGCCGTTTCTGGATCGTCATTACGAGTGGATAGTGCGCGCGATGCAGAAAATCCACCAATAGCTAACGGGCAAACTGAAGATTCCGAACCGCCCGCAATCATCACATCGGCATCACCATATTGAATCTTACGCATAGATTCGCCAATGCTATGTGTCCCTGTAGAACACGCAGAAACAACAGCAAAATTAGGGCCACGCAATCCAAACATGATGGAAAGATTGCCCGAAATCATATTAATAATCGTGCCTGCAATGAAGAATGGGGAAATTTTTCGTGCCCCACTCGCCAAAAAATCATTATGCGTGTCTTCAATCATTGGCAGACCGCCAATGCCTGAACTAATACAAACGCCTATACGATCGGCGTTTTGTTCGTTCACTTCAATACCAGAGTCCTTAAACGCTTCGACACCTGCGGCTAAGCCGAGATGAACGAAGCGATCCATACGTCGAGCGTCTTTTGCGGGGACGAATTGAGTAACATCAAAGTCCTTCACTTCGCCAGCAATTTGGCAAGCAAAAGAGCTGGCATCAAAACGTGTGATACGCCCGATACCAGATTTACCTGCCACGATGTTTTGCCATGTGGCTGCAACACCTACTCCGACTGGGGTCACTGCCCCGAGACCGGTTACGACGACTCTACGTTTAGTCAAACTGAACTCCGATATTGAAGTGTTAAACGATACAACTCAATTACTTGGAATGTGTATTTACATAGTCCAGCGCAAGTTGAACAGTAGTGATTTTTTCTGCATCTTCGTCAGGAATTTCAACGCCAAATTCTTCTTCCAGAGCCATCACCAGTTCAACTGTATCCAATGAGTCTGCGCCCAAATCATTCACAAATGAAGACTCATTTTTAACTTCTGATTCATTAACACCCAGTTGTTCTGCAACAATTTTTCTTACGCGTTGTTCGTTGTTAGACATTGCTCTACTCCCATTAAAATTAAAATACAAAACAGCCCAAACATTCTATCAAACTCATGCCAATTTCCAAAATCGCAACCTTACTCCATGTACATCCCGCCATTCACATGTAGGGTAACGCCCGTAATGTAAGCGGCACTAGGACTTGCCAAAAAAGCCACTGCCGCTGCGATATCAGCAGGCTGCCCTAGGCGTTTTAAGGGTACATGCTCTACCAATTTGGCACGTTGTTCGTCACCCAATGCATGGGTCATGTCAGTATCGATGAAGCCTGGAGCGACACAATTGACGGTGATGTTGCGACTTCCGATCTCTTGTGCCAATGATTTTGTGAATCCTGCCATACCTGCTTTGGAAGCAGCGTAATTGGACTGACCGGGGTTGCCCATGCTGCCGACGACCGAGGAGATGCTGATGATGCGACCGCCACGTGCCTTCATCATTGCACGTAGTACTGCTCGGCTCAGACGGAACACGGACTTGAGGTTGGTCGTCAGTACATCGTCCCATTCTTCTTCAGACATACGCGCGAGCAGGTTGTCTTTAGTGATGCCGGCGTTGTTCACCAATATCGATATCTCACCGAACTGCTGGCGAATCGCTGTCAATACTTGCTCGATTTGAGCTGCATCGTTGACGTTCAGAGCAAAACCTTGGCCTTTGATACCCGCCGCATTCAGGTAAGTACTGATGGCTTGAGCGCCGCTTTCGCTTGTCGCCGTACCAACAACGATAGCGCCCTGCTTACCCAGTTCAAGCGCGATGGCTTGTCCGATGCCGCGTGAAGCGCCAGTGACCAGTGCAATCTGTCCTTGTAGTGTCATGTTCTTATCCTTAAACGAGCGCAGCCAACGCTGCTTTCAAGGCTTCGCCATCATTGATGGCCATTGCCTGTTGATTGGTATCGATGCGTTTGTTCAGTCCAGCCAATACCTTGCCGGGAGCGCATTCCACGTTATGGGTGATGCCCTGCTTACCCAAAGCCTGGATGGTCTCCACCCAACGAACTGGGGAATAAAGCTGGCGGACCAGCGCATCTTTGATCGAGGCCGCATCGTTGTAAGAAGCGACATCGGCATTATGCAGGACTGGAACGGATGGTGTCGCTACTGTGACATTCTTCAAATAGTCGCGTAGCTGCTCCGCCGCGCCTTTCAGCAAACTGCAATGCGAAGGAACACTCATTGGCAACATGATGGCTCGCTTGGCCCCTTTAGCCTTCGCCAATTCCATACCGCGCTCGACCGCAGCACGATTACCCGCAATCACGACTTGACCGGGAGAATTAAAGTTCACCGCTTCCAACACTTCGCCTTGCGCGCCTTCGGAACATACAGCGCGAACGATCTCATCATCCAAACCCAAGATAGCCGCGATGCCGCCCACACCTTCAGGTACGGCTTGTTGCATACATTGAGCACGGTAACGTACCAGCGGAAGTGCATCCGCCAAAGTCAATGCGCCAGCAGCGACTAACGCGGTGTACTCGCCCAAGCTATGGCCAGCCATCATGGCCGCCTTCGCACCATTCTGAGATTTCCATGCGCGGAACACAGCCACGCCCGCAGTCAACATGATGGGCTGAGTATTCACCGTGGCGTTGAGATCGGCATCCGAACCTTCGGCGACCAATTGCCACAGATCTTGTTTCAGTACATCGGAAGCTTCTGTAAAGGTGTCGCGCACGGCTGAGAAATCGGCATAGCCATTCATCATTCCGCGTGATTGAGAACCTTGACCGGGAAATACGAAAGCGAATTTAGTCATATCGAACCTACCACTTGATTAAAGATGCGCCCCAGGTGAACCCGCCACCAATAGCTTCCATGATGACGGTTTGTCCTGGCTTGATACGTCCATCTCGAACGGCTGTGTCTAGCGCTAACGGTATCGAAGCTGCTGATGTGTTGCCGTGATTAGCTACCGTGACCACGACATTGTCCAAGGTCATCCCCAATTTTTTGGCGGTCGCTTCGATGATGCGAATGTTGGCTTGGTGCGGAACCATCCAATCGATGTCAGAGCCAGTCATATTTTCTTGCTCAAGCAATTCCTCAACAACACCACTTAACGAATTGACTGCAAACTTAAAAACAGCCTGACCTTCCATTGAGATCTTAGGGTCTGCCTTGAGTAGTTGATGGTAACTTCCATCCGAATGCAGTTTGGAAGCAATGATGCCAGGCTCATCGGAAGCCTTCAAAACGACCGCACCCGCACCATCACCGAAGAGAACGCAAGTTGTTCTATCGTTCCAATCCAGCATGCGCGAGATGACTTCAGCACCCACAACAAGCGCTGTCTTGGCTTGTCCACCACGGATGTACATGTCAGCCGTGTTGAGTGCGAAGATGAAGCCTCCACAAACTGCCTGAATATCAAAAGCAGGACTTCCGTTGGTGATGCCGAGTTTGTGTTGCAGGATACAGGCCGTACTTGGGAAAGGCATATCGGGCGAAGTAGTCGCCACAACGATCAAGTCGATATCGGATGCCTTAATGCCCGCCGCTTCGATGGCCTTAATACTTGCTTCATAAGCCAGATCACTGGACTTTTGATCATCGGCCGCGAAATGGCGTTCTTGGATACCACTACGAGAAACAATCCAATCGTGTGAAGTATCGACGATCTTTTCCAGTTCGTAATTGGTTACCGTCTTGGCTGGCAGGTAACTGCCCGTACCGATGATCTTGGAATAGGTCAAATCGCCTCTCCTGTAGTGGTTTGGCGTGCGTTATGCCATTTTTCGACATGCTCGCTGATGTGTTGCAACATGCCGCCACGTGCTTCTTCAGCCGCACGCTCGATAGCACATTGGAATGCGAAAGCATCTGCAGAACCGTGGCTCTTGACGACGATACCTTTCAACCCCAAGAAACTAGCACCGTTATAACGGCGGTGATCAAGGCGATGCTTAAAAGCTTTAAGCACAGGTAAGGAAACCAAAGCGGCTAGTTTGGTGAATAGATTTCGGCTGAATCCTTCTTTGAGGAAGCCCCCCATCATTTTGGCTACGCCTTCGGCCGTCTTCAGCGCGACGTTGCCAACAAATCCATCGCACACCACGACATCAGTCACACCCTTGAAGATGTCATCACCTTCGACGTTGCCGTAGAAATTGAGGTCACTACCGCGCAACAACTCTGCCGCCTGCTTGACGACTTCGTTGCCTTTAATGTCTTCGCTACCGATGTTCAATAGGCCGACGGTCGGGCTTGGATTGTGTTCCAAAGCGGTGACCAAAGTCGAACCCATGATGGCGAATTGCAAAAGATGTTCTGCCGTGCAGTCGGTGTTAGCTCCCAGATCCAACATACAAACCTGCCCCGTATTGGTGGGTAGGAAAGAAGCGATGGCGGGACGATCTATGCCAGGAAGTGTCTTGAGTACGTAACGAGCGGTCGCCATCAATGCGCCTGTATTGCCTGCACTGACGCAAGCCGATGCCTCCTCCGACTTGACGAGGTTGATCGAGACTCGCATGGAGGAGTCTTTTTTGCCGCGCAAAGCAGATTGAGGTTGCTCGTCCATCCCGACCACTTCGGTCGCAGGATGAATTCGAAGATTTGGACGTTCCCCGGAGATCCCAGCAGAGCGTAATGCACTCTCTATTGCCTCTGTTAAACCAACCAAAACGATGGTGTCGTTGGGATGGTCGCGCAGATAAGCAACAGCCGCAGGGACAGTAACGGAAACACCATGGTCGCCTCCCATGGCATCAATGGCAATCGTGATATCCATTAGGCGATCCTCATTAACGAGAAATGGTCGAGCTGAAAACATCCTACGGGAGCAGGATGTGCAATCAAATCAAACAAAGAACTTATTCGCCCTTGGTGTTGACTACTTTTTTGCCACGGTAGTAGCCGCTTGGGCTGATGTGGTGACGCAGATGGGGTTCGCCAGTAGATGGCTCAATTGCCAACGCTGGTGCGGTCAAGAAATCATGAGCACGATGCATACCGCGCTTGGATGGGGACTTTTTATTTTGCTGAACTGCCATGGTAACTACTCCTCACAAAAACTAACTCAATCTACTTCTTTAATGCCGCCAATACCGAAAATGGATTGGCGGAGTGTTGCAAACTTTCTGGTGCAGGAACGCAAACTCCTGTGGCATGCTTGGGGGAAAAAGGAAGGCTTAATAAAAGCTCATCCTCAACCAACGCCAACACATCCAACTGCGACGAAGCCTCTAGATACTCAACTTCATCTTCAGCCTCAACTTCATCCATCTCTGCCGAACTAACCAAACGCAAATTCGCATTCAAGGTTAAGGGGTAATTCAACTCCCCCAAGCAACGCTGGCAACGTAAATGGCATTCGCCAGAAATCTCTATGCCAAGCATATCAACTTCTCCCACGCGATAGCCATGCACTGCGTAGTGCAACATCCCGCGCGAATCAGTCAGCAAATCACCCAATCTAGAGAGAGCTGAAATGGGGACTTCCCCGCGTAATTGCTTGCCATTTCGGGCAAATTCCAACGCATCAATTAAAGGCTGTGCAAACATGAGGCGCGCATGATATATATTCTCGCCTCCCCTGTCAAAGTCGCTTCAAAGGAATATCTTGAATTCTCAACCGATTATCTTGGCTTCCACTTCTATATATAGGAGTCAGTTGTTAGCCACGCTCCAACTTAAGTTTCAAACTGCCGCACCAGAAGTAGATGAAACCCCGCTAGCAAACGAGAGCGCCTTGCAAACGTCGCAACGCCTGTCTCAAATAAAAGCCCAAGCGGTTGCCGAACAATATCCCGATGCGCTCATTATTGGTTCAGATCAAGTAGCGCTGTTGAACGACCAACAATTAGGCAAGCCAATGACTCACGATAATGCTGTGCGTCAGTTACGCGCCATGCGTGGCAACAGGGTTATTTTCTATACTGCGGTAAGTCTGCTTAATGCACGTACAGCCGACATGCAAACAGCACTGGTCACGACACAAGTCGATTTTCGGCAGGTGAGCGATGATGAAATTGAGCGCTACTTACTTAAAGAGCAGCCCTACCACTGTGCTGGCAGCGCAAAGTCAGAAGGGCTAGGGATTGCGCTTATTCAGCGCATACAAGGCGACGATCCGAATGCATTAATCGGATTGCCACTCATCAAATTGGTAGATATGCTAAAAAAACAAGGGGTTAGTATTTTATAAAAACCCGATTATTCAATTTTTGGCTGCGACAGAAAATCAACTTGTTTTGCCGCTTGCTCAATCTTCAAACACAAATCGGCCAATTCCAGTGCGCCCACCATGCGGCACGCCCCCTTGATGCGGTGTGCGCTGCTGGCGATAGCGGGTGCATCGCCGTGTTCTAAATCCATCAGCAGACTGGCGATGTCATCACGGTTGTATTGCTGAAATTCTTGCAGAATTTCAACCTATTCGAATGGCGTGGTGGCAATTTTCTGTAGAACGGTAAGATCCAGTTCCACATTGAGTACCTGCACAGATGGCCCCTGCTCTGCCACCTCGAACAGCTAGCCCTTGCGCAGCCACTTAATCAGCATGGCGCGCAGCACAAGCAGTTCGGTGGGCTTTGTGAGCAAATCGTCCATGCCTGCGGCATGACAATGCGCTGCTTCTTCGGCCATCACATTGGCTGTCCAAGCAATAATGGGAATACGCGGTCGATCATCGTGGATTTCCATTTCGCGGATGCTGCGCGTGAGTTCGTAGCCATCCATTTCGGGCATGTGGCAGTCGGTAATCACAAGGTCAAAGTGGCCTGTCCACCACAACGATAAAGCAACAATGCCAAAAGCCGCCGCCTCCACTTGTACGCCAAGTTGCTCCAATTGTTGTTTGAGGAGCGCTCGATTAACCGGATGATCGTCAACTATCAATATACAAAGGAGACGGCCATCCGTTATGAGTGGCGCAACAGCTTGTGTAATATCACTTTCGTCACCGCGCGCTAAACGTAGTTGCATAACGCGTTGCTCTTCTTGGTTTGCTAGCGGCAATCGAATACTTAAATAAAAGGTAGAGCCCACGCCTGGTGTGCTTTCTACGCTAATCTCACCTTGCATTAATTTAGACAAACTGCGGCAAATCGACAGCCCCAGCCCTGTTCCTCCATACATGCGTGCCGTATCGGAACTTGCTTGTTCATAAAGTTGAAACAAACGTCCCATTTGCTCTGAATTGATACCCACTCCACTGTCTTTAACCCCCAGCCGTATCGCCACACCCTGCTCGTTTTGATTGACGTATTCGGCAAAAATCTCAACCGTTCCATGTGCCGTAAATTTAATGGCATTACTGGTGAAGTTGTTGAGTATTTGGGATAGACGAAGGGAATCGAACAAATACGCTGCGTTCAGTTGCTCGTCAATTCGGTGTCGCAGTTGTACGCCCTTGGCACTCGCCAGTTGAGCATAAGTATTCACCACTCCCTTGATGAGCTCAGGCACATTGGCCACCTCGGGAGACAATTCTAATTTGCCCTCTTCAATTTTAGACCAATCCAAAATGTCATCGACGATGCGCAACAAACCTTTACCAGAACTCATGGCGGTACGCACCATACTGTGTTGCTCGTGGTTTAGTTTGGACAGGCTCAATAACTCAATCATGCCGAGTAGTCCGCCTAGCGGCGTGCGTATTTCGTGACTCATCGTTGCCAGAAAAGAATCTTTGGCTTTGTTGGCGCGTAATAATTGTGCCGTGCGTTCCATTACACGCTCCGCCATCAAGGCATGCTCTTGTTCAACTTGCGCTTTGGCCTGTTCCAATTCAGTAGCGGTATGCTGAACTTGCGATGTAATTCGCTTACGCTCGGAAATGTCACGTGATGAATTGAACAAGACTTTCTCTCCGCCTAATTCAAGCGGAAAAGCACTAATCTCAACGTCGAATTGTGTTCCGTCTTTACGGCGGTGGACTAACTCAAATTGAGTCCGAATAGGTTGCTCACGCTGTTGCTGCAAAATATTTTGCACATCGGGGGTGTCAAAATTAACCGTCCACGCAGAGATGTGCATGCCGATTAGCTCACGCCGTTGATAACCCAACATGGCGCAGAATGAATCGCTGGCTTCAATCACATTGCCATAAGTGTCTAGGATGTGAATACCGTCACTCGCATTGTGTAGCAACGCGAGATTCTTCTCGCTTTCTAATCTCCAGGCTTGTTCAGATACCTTGCGTTCCGAAATGTCTTGTTTGACCACAACGAAATGGGTAATTTCGCCCTGCTCATCCGCTAAGGGGGTGATGGTCATTTCTTCGTTCAACAGGGATCCATCTTTGCGGCGATTGATGAGTTCTCCGCGCCACACTTTTTTGGACAGAATCGTTTTCCACAACGAGTGATAAAAAGTTTTGTCCTGCATTCCAGAATGCACTAACTCACTGTGATTGCGCCCAAGCATCTCGCCATGGTCGTACCCAGAAATCCTACAAAAAGCCTGGTTCGCCCATTCAATTTGGCCTGCTTTGTCAGTGATGATGATGCTATTTGCAGCCGCATTGAGCGCTGTATCTTTTAAGCGAGTTTCGTCCAACACCTGCTTGATACTATCCACGTAAGTTGCAATCGTCATACTGACTAATGACAGAATCAACATATAAAACCAGTAGTCATTAAGCTGTGTTTCGGATAGTTGCTGTGCAATGAAATCGTTATTTTGAAATATGCCCAACATGAATTGCATGGAAATAAGCAGCACGACCAAAGTTGCACCCCGTGACCCTTGGCGTATTGCTACCCAAGTGCATAACAAAAACATCCAGTAATTTTTGGGTGGCTCACTGAAGTATTCATGCAGCCAACCCAAGAAAATAATTTGCCCTGCAACAAAGGTAAGCGCAATTAGCAACAGCGCTTCAAGCCGCTCCCAATTAGAAAATTGTTTGTAAAAACGTTTGCGCCACGCAATAAAAAAAGGGGCGACTAACACAACACCTAATACATTTCCCATCCACCAATTTTTGGCGCATACAAAATACTCAGCAGGTGCTATATCACCAGCCAGAATCATTGTGGAAATAGCGATAACAGTGCCCACACCGCCGGCAATCCAAATGCGGGATCGGTCGTTTGTGTTCCGCTTAATTTTCCCGTCACATTACCCGGATCAATCGCTAAAAATTGATTGGGGTAAGCTTCTCCAACGCCTACTTCAACCCCTTTAAGCGTGATGCGGTATGCGTTTGGACGTAAATCCAAATTGTCACGAATATGCACAGAGGGAGGTAGGAAACCAATGTCTTGCGTAAATTTTTTGCGGATTCCTTTGATGCGCCGCAACAAGTCGCCATCCTGCGTCTTATCCACTAGTGAGATGAGTCGATAGCCCACTTCCAAGCCCAGCACATCGACTTGTGACACATCTTCCCAACTGGCTTCCGTTGCCTCTTCCAGAGTTGGCATCACCACTTCGGCCTGTTCTAAAACGCTGGCTTTTTCACTTTTTTGAGATAGGAAATAAGCCAACCAAACCATCACGCCAGCCAGTGATAAAAAAGCGAAATGTGGCATGCCGGGAATCATCCCCATCATGCCGATAATGGCCGCTGTCAACATAATGACTTGGGGTTGTTTGAAGAGCTGCCCGACTAATTGCTGACCAATGTTTTCATCGCTGGACACTCGACTCACCACCAGACCTGCGGCAGTCGAAATCACCAGCGCGGGAATCTGCGCGACCAATCCATCACCAATCGTCAGCAGTGTGTAGTATTTGGCGGCAGTGGAAATATCGAGGTCATGTTGCAACACGCCCACAATCAAGCCACCAATGATGTTGATTAACAGAATGATGATGCCTGCCACAGCATCGCCGCGCACAAACTTACTCGCACCATCCATCGCACCGTAGAAATCCGCTTCTTGTGCGATTTCGGCACGCCGTTTGCGCGCCACATCTTCACCAATCAAACCCGCGTTTAGGTCAGCATCAATCGCCATTTGTTTGCCTGGCATCGCATCCAAGGTGAACCGCGCGCCCACTTCGGCGATACGTCCCGCCCCCTTGGTGATAACCACAAAGTTGATGACCACCAAAATCGCAAACACCACAATCCCCACCGCATAATTGCCGCCTACGAGAAAGTGTCCGAACGCTTCAATCACCTTGCCCGCCGCATCGGGGCCGGTGTGCCCTTCCATCAACACCACACGCGTCGAAGCCACGTTCAACGACAAACGCAGCAAAGTGGTGATCAATAAAATCGTGGGGAAAGCGGCAAAATCCAAGGCCCGATTGGTGTTCATGCTGACCAGCAGCACCATGATGGCAATCGCGATATTGAAGGTGAACAAAATGTCTAACAGAAACGGCGGCAACGGCAGCACCATCATTGCCAAGATCATCACAATCAAAACCGGCCCCGCCAAGCCGCGCATACCACCGCGTAGCATTCCGTATTTCAATGTTTGTAGCAGACTGTTCATACCCACCTCTTAAGCTTCGCTTTGCCATGCGCCCCCTAAAAGACGGGCATGGCTCATGCGTATTATCAAGAGCGAGGAATAATTCAATGGGGGGAACAGAGCGGGATTTGGGCGGTTATTTGAAAATAGCCACCTAACTGACAGTTTATCTATTGGCTATTGGGAACCTGCCAATAAAAAACCAGAAGTTGACGCTTCTGGTTTTTGGGTTTGAGCTTGCTGAACTTATTTGCGCAGCGGGTCGAGCAGCGCAGAAAGTCCGTTGTGATCCAACTCCTGCATCAACGCGAGCAACTGCCCCAACTCTCCTTTAGGAAAACCGGTTCGAGCGAACCAGTTCAGATAATTCCCCGGTAAGTCGGCGATGAGTCGCCCTTGGTATTTGCCGTAGGGCATGGTGCGGGTGACCAAGAGCTCCAAGTGTTCGTGGTTCATCTCAATTATTCCAAAAAACCTTAGTACGTCATTCCCGCGAAAACGGGAATCCAGTTAATTAAATATCCTTGCGCAGCAAGAACAAAGCCCAACAGCCTTTTTGATAAAAGCACTGGATTCCCGCCTTCCCGCAGGGAAGTTTATCTTGAGCCTGTCGAAAGACGGGAATGACAAGCTTAAGCCTTCAGCTTGGCGAACGCCGCCGCCATCGCACCACCTACAGGCGCTTGAGCTGGCGCACGGTTCGCTGGTTTGCCGCTGGCGGGTCTTGCTTGTGGGCGATTGTCGCGTTGCTCACGCGGGGCGGCATCTGACCTGCTGCTCACCTGCCCTGCCGAATCGGTCAGCCGCATGGTCAGCGCGATGCGTTTGCGCTTCTCGTCCACTTCCAGCACTTTCACCTTCACCACCTGCCCTGCTTTCACCACGGTGTGCGGGTCTTTCACGAACTTATCGGCAAGGGCGGAGATATGCACCAAGCCATCCTGATGCACGCCGATGTCCACGAATGCGCCGAACGCTGCAACGTTGGTGACCACGCCTTCGAGGATCATGTCCGGCTTCAAGTCGGACAATGCTTCCACTCCTTCTTTGAACGTCGCGGTGGTGAACTCGGGGCGCGGATCGCGGCCAGGCTTCTCCAGTTCTTTCAAGATGTCGCTGATGGTCGGGATGCCGAACTTCTCATCCATGTATTTCGCTGGGCTGAGCGACTTCAGCAGATTGCTGTTGCCGATGATGCCTTTGAGGTCTTGCTTGATGTCGGCCAAGATGCGCTGCACCAGCGGATACGATTCTGGATGCACCGCTGAAGCATCGAGCAGATCGTTGCCGCCCATGATGCGCAAGAAGCCCGCCGCTTGTTCGAAAGTCTTATCACCCAAACGTGGCACGTCGCGTAGCTCGGCACGGCTGGCGAAGCGGCCTTTTGCATCACGCTGATTCACGATGGCCTGCGCCACGCTGCTGCTCAAGCCAGAGACGCGTGCCAGCAAAGGCACCGACGCCGTGTTCACATCCACACCCACCGCGTTCACGCAATCTTCCACCACCGCATCCAGCGAACGTGCCAATTGGAACTGGCTCACGTCGTGCTGGTATTGCCCCACACCGATGGACTTGGGATCGATCTTCACCAACTCGGCCAGCGGATCTTGCAAACGACGCGCGATGGACACCGCACCGCGCAACGACACATCCAACTCCGGCAATTCTTTGGAAGCGAACTCCGATGCGGAATACACCGACGCGCCCGCTTCGGATACCACGATGCTCGTCATGTTCAACTCGGGGCGCAGCTTGATGAGGTCGCGCGCCAGCTTGTCTGTCTCGCGTGAGGCCGTGCCGTTGCCGATGGAGATGACTGCTACTTTATGTTTCTCGGCCAACTTGCTCAGCGTGTGTAACGAGCCATCCCAATCATTGCGCGGCTGGTGCGGATAGATGGTGGCGGTATCCACCACCTTGCCGGTCTCGTCCACCACCGCCACCTTCACACCCGTGCGTATGCCGGGATCTAGCCCCATCGTCACACGCGGGCCAGCGGGTGCGGCCAGCAACAAGGCTTTCAGATTGAGGGCGAACACGTTGATGGCTTCGGTCTCGGCCTTGGCGCGCAAGGCACTCATCAGCTCCGATTCCAGATGCATGAAACTCTTCACGCGCCATGTCCAACGCACCGTGTCCAGCAACCAACGGTCAGCGGCACGGTTCATATCTTTGATGTTGAAACGTGCGGCGATGCGTGCCTCGCAGGGGTTGTGCGGCGCGCCCCACGTCGGCTTCTCTTCTTCGCTATCCAAACGCAGTTGCACATCCAGCATCTCTTCGCGGCGACCACGGAACACGGCCAGCGCGCGGTGCGAAGGAATGGTGTTGATGGATTCGGAGTAATCGAAATAGTCGGCGTACTTCTCCGCCGCCTCATTCTTACCTTCCAGCACCTTGGATTGCACCACGCCATGTTGCTGCACATATTCGCGCAACGATTGCAGCAGGGCCGCGTCCTCGGCAAAGCGCTCCATCAATATCTGCCGTGCGCCATCCAGCGCTGCCTTGGCATCCGCCACACCAGGGTTGGCATCACCCGCCGCACTGGTGAAGGCGGCACGCAGATACTTCGCGCCCTCCTCTTCTGGGTTCAACGTCGGGTCCGCCAGCAGCGCATCCGCCAAGGGTTGCAACCCTGCCTCCAGCGCGATCTGCGCCTTGGTGCGGCGCTTTGGTTTGTAGGGCAGATACAGATCTTCCAGATGCGTCTTGTCCGTCGCCAACGACACCGCCTTCAACAACTCCGGCGTCATCTTGCCCTGCTCAGTGATGGACGCGATGATGGCCGCGCGCCGATCTTCCAGCTCGCGTAGATAACGCAGCCGCTCTTCCAGCAAACGAAGTTGAATATCGTCCAATCCCCCCGTCGCCTCTTTGCGATAACGCGAGATAAAAGGCACGGTCGCGCCCTCGTCCAACAGGGCGATGGCCGCAGCGATCTGAGCAGGTTTGGCCGCGATCTCGGCGGCAAGGCGTTGTTCGATGGATGGGAGCATATGTGTTCGGTTAGATTAAATCGGCCTCCGCATGGGAGGCCGATGGGTGAAATTTACGAGGGGTTGATTATGCCAAGATACGCGGTGATTTAGTGCGGGATGAACAATGCAGGACTCACGCCAAAGAACTTACCCAACTTGCCCGCCAAGGCCGCGCTGATCTTGCGTTTGCCCGACAAGATGGCGGACAGATTACTTTGAGGTACGATCTCGGATAACGCATCCTGCTTCATACCGCGCGCCTCCATCAAGAATCGCAGAGCATCTTTAGGTTCAGCTGGCTCAATGGCGTGATGTGCCTGCTCATACTTGGCAACCATATCGCTCACCAAGTCCAACAAGCTAGACAAGGGATGGTCTTCATCATCGCCAGCTTCATCCAACAGAGAATTCATCAAGGCGACCATTCGCTCATAACTTTTCTCGTCATTGATAGGACGCAGATGCGCCATCGTGTCGAACTTCTGCCATGAAGTTTGAATGGCCTTAATATCAAATTGAGTTTGTGCTGTGCGCATGATCAACCTTTGCCTTTCCGATAGAGCTTGTTCCAGTCATCGTATTCCCGATGCGTCATCACCTTATGCACAAATACCTTCTTGAACCGATACCTGACGATGACAACCAAACGGTAATTATTTCCACCCACATCAAAGACCGTATAAGGCGGCACGTAGTCGGCAGAATTAAACATCGACCGCACATGATTGAAATCACTGAACTCAGCATGCTCAACCACTGAATGCCACTCACGCAACACACCCTCAGCCTCGGGATGTTTCTGCCAAAACTCGCGCAGCATTTTGATGGAGATGATGTGCATGGATGGATTATATCGGAATGATATAAACAATCAAGGAAGGTGTTGAGATATGCCTGACCGAGAAAGCTATTGCGATGCTGTCCCGTTAAATTGGTGCTTTTGCCAGTAAGTCTTGGGCGTTCACAAGCGAATACCTTCACGCTCAATATTGTGCAGAAGGCGCGTGTTGGAATATGCATCAGGATGCTCCCACTCATCTTTCCAAATCGGGAGCGGTTGGATACGGATGCCGGTTTCGAGCAACACCTCGTAAGCCACATCCGCCATTGCCAATTTTGTAGAAACAAACTCGCCGTCATGCCCATGCAACAGCACCGCCACATCCGCATCGCTCTCTGCATGGTGAGACTTGCGCGCACGACTACCAAAGAGAATCGCTCCGTCCATTTCATACTGGCGGGCTATTCTCTCAATGAAGGCGCTTACAGCTTTACGCGTTTCAGTGTCTATGTCGGCGAGTCGGTTCATTTGTTTATCTGTGAGTATCAGGTTGGCATGTAACTGCACCCAAAATGGCAAATAAGAACCCTATGAAAGTAGGGAGCCAAGATTTTATTTATTCCCATCAATATTTGAAGGAGGAAAACTTTTTGGGATTCTTAGTCGAGGATACCCAGTTTTAAACATCGCGGTTTCGATTGTGTCCGACAAGACTGGTGCAATAAGGTCGGCCATATCAATACTAAGCAACTCAATTTCCTCATCACTTGGATTGCGAGACAATGAAAATAATCCAGCTAATTCAGTATCAAATGTGAACGCAACTTTAGAACTATCAATCTTGCTAACACCTTTACCTTTAATCGACAAAATTGCCGAGCAATCATTGATGTCTATCTCTGGTGGAAGACCAATGCCATACGATAGCTCAGTGCGTCCTTTCCCCGCCTCCTCTACAGGAAGCAATACATCCAAAACAAATTTTTTGAGCCTTGTATCCTTGAGGACTAGCTTTATTGGACTACGTTCAGCTTTGGCTTTCTTGGGGCGGGTGACTGCCATGATGCATCCTCCGTTGAATATATTGTTTCTACTGTGTGCTGATGAGTGACAACATGATTTATCGTCACCTCATGAGTTCTCAAGGGTAGTTCAGTTACTGCCCGCTCAATAGATTGCTTCACAAACTCATTAAGTGATTTGCCTTCGACGTATGCACGTTGAACAGCTGTTTTATGTAGTTCAGGTCCAATACGGACATTAAAGCCGCCGCAATACGGCTTATTGGGCTCCTTATTATTTTTCAAGCAGTGAGCCAAATATTCGTTAACAGCTATTCGAAAAGCCTCATCCAGCTCATTCACGGACTCACCGTGATACATAACCAAACTATCAATAAATAAAATCTTTCCATAAAGAATTTTATCCTCACTGCTAAATTCAACTGAGCCTTGATAGCCGTTGTGCTCGAGCAAGTCATTCTTCATAACATTCCCCATTCTTTTAGTTTTTTTACAATTTCTTTGAGCTGAATCGAATACATGATTCCACTCGGATGCGGCCGATAGCTACTGATCGTTTTGTCTTTGTCAGATTTCAATACAAAATGACCATGCGACCCACCACTTGAAGAATCAAATTCAAATCCAAAATCGTTCATAACGGACACCAACTCTTCCCAACGAAAATCTTTTGGGGGCGGTGTCTTGGTAAGCCGGTCTTTGCGTTTCTGCTCTTTGGACATAGGATTATCATTGGGTCGCGCATTATATGCAACTATTAATCAGTTGCAATCTTTGCTTAATACCCGATTTAACTAAAAGCTTACGTGTTACTCAACATCCCCGTCCAAGTAACACGGGGGGCTATAAATACATCACCCTTAAGCCTAGCAGCAAACTAACATCCCGCCTATATGCCAAAAGGTATAGAGCCATTGGGGTCGGGTTGAGCTAACCCGCCTTAAACGGACACTTCAATAGGAGACAATAATGAAGGAGGTGTTCGATGGAAAGCAAGAGCAAAGACAAAGTAAACCCAGAGAGGAAACGGCAACGCTTCAGCGCGGAATTCAAACGCGAGGCTGTAAGGTTGTTGGAATTGGGGAAGAAGCCGGGGACACAACTAGCGCTGGAACTTGGTGTTGCGCGCAACCGAATCTACAAGTGGCAGGCGCAATTAAAGTCGAATGGCGGCGTATTTCGTACGCCAGGGCGACCGACGGTGGCGGAAGAAAGCGAACTGTCGAGGCTCAAACGGGAACTGAAACGCGTCACAGAGGAACTAGAAATCCTAAAAAAAGCGGAGACGTACTTTGCCA
>JABFSI010000038.1 GCA_013140695.1 Sideroxydans sp.
CCTGCAAGCTAGAGTATTCGTGATAATCCAAGCCCGCGCGTTTAAGCTGCTTGTCATCTAAATTAAAACCCAAAGGTTTCACCAAATGCAAAGCCGCACCAGTATTGGCGCATAGGCGAATAATGTTAAATGTTATCCCAACCTTAAAAAGTCTAATATTTTAGTATTAAACTTGTTTCAAGTAATTATTCTAAAGCGCTAGGGTTGGTTGGTAGATGCATAAAATACTAACAATCCGATACTAAAGATTTTTAATGATAAAATTTTATTTTTAGACTAATTTAAATGGAATTTACTAATATATATTATGTTTAATATTGCACTTTTTGAACCAAAAATTCCACAAAATACTGGCAATATTATTAGACTTGTAGCTAATAATGGCTGTAATTTGCATCTTATTGAACCTCTTGGTTTTGACCTCAAAGATAAAAATCTTAAACGATCTGGACTTGATTATTTCGATTTAGCAAATGTTCATATACATCCTAACTATGAGTCTTTTTTAATGGCTATGGATGGGAAAAGAATCTTTGCTTTTACAACCAAGGGAAGCCATTTATACAATACAGTTGAATATCAATTAGGTGACGTTCTTTTATTTGGTTCTGAAACTGCAGGTTTACCTTTACATATTCATCAGAGTCTTAAGTTAGAGCATCAGCTAAGAGTGCCAATGAAGCCTAGTAATCGTAGTTTGAACCTTTCAAATACTGTGGCTATAGTTAGTTACGCGGCTTGGAGTCAGCTAGGTTTTGATGGTGGAAAATAACACTATTATTTTCACCTCAGACTTTATTTGTGTTGATATGAGTCAACATAAAAAATTATTTAACAATTTGATTGATGAAAACTAACTCAAAAACACTCTTCGAAATAAAGCGGGATGAATACATTGAACTATTCAGTCCCCTTTTTTTACCAGAAGACCCTGTTAGTCATGACATTGTTCGTTACTTTGCATCTCTCTTAAGGGTGCTTGGCATGGAAGACCAAGGATGGGATCCATACGCGGAGTCCCGAAAAATGTTGGAAGATATAAATAGTTTTTTCTTTCTTGATTTGCCTGTAGAGCGTTTCAAAGACATTGGTCTAACACATTGGCGATTGGGTCTTATTCTCTATAGTCATATTTTGGAAATGGATGCGCCATACGAGGTGATAACAAATTTACTGCGCTTCAAACTTAGTAAAGGATATAGTCCCAATCCCTTCTTTGATTTTTTAACGGAACGTGAAAAAAAGTCATTCCAAAAAAAAGGCATTAGCACATTAAGAAAAATAGAAATCATTAAAAAGTTATCCGACGAGTCGGGTTCAGGGATTGCTAAAATTTTCGATGAGTTTTATAGCAACAAATTGCGCAATTCAATTGCACATGCTGATTTTATACTCACAGACGAAGATTTTAGATGTCGAGGGGACATAAGTGGTATTAATGGATTCAAAATAAGTTATGAGGAGCTTGACCAGAAAATCACATGTGCGAAAGCATTTGTAACAGCTATATTTCAGGTAGATTTGACTACTCGACAATTCTGGGGTTTACAAAAACAGAAAGGTATCCCCTACGACCCGAATTATAAAGGTCTAATTGAAGTATTAGTAGATGAGCAGGACGTCATGTGTGGATTTCGGATTCATTGGCCTAATAACTCAGAATCAACATATCGACGTACTGAAAGCGGAGTCGAAATGACAAATTGCTCACTAGATTTGGAAGATTCAAATATAAGTCTATTTGTAAATCTATATGCTCAAAAGTCAGGCTCTTTTAGCCCTTTAGTAGAATATAACGCAAAGCCGATTTATACAAAATTAGAAGGAACCGACGTAATACCTTCTTGGTCACTAAAAATAAAATCATAATTAATGCATTAGGAATTACTAGATTAGTTAAATAGAATACTATTCTGAACCGGCTACGGTTACTCATATAAACATGGTCACTACTAATGCAATTCATACCTAAGGGCCCTGATATACCAGCATGCTTATTGCAAGCTCATGAGGAAGGGCGAGTGGTATTTTTTTGCGGTGCTGGTATATCCTGACCTGCTCCCCGTTTGGCAAACATCATCGCAGGGGTGATAACCATTTTTTGGGTCATAGGCGGTGGAAATACAAGTTTTTCTTACGTGATTTTTGCTGCTATAGAAGTTTTGTGTATGTTGTTTATTATCTGGTTTGCATGGAAGTGGACTGAATTGGAAGCCGATGATTAACATGCTCCTTAGCTTTTACGTTAGGGCGGACAACCTTTCACTACCGTCATCCTGAATCGCTCTTGATGCAGTAGACAAGGCTAGGTGTCTATCAAAACGTGGATAGTCCACCCCCCCTTAACTAATAATGTCCTAGTTTACTAGACCCTTACAAGCGGCACGAGTGCCTCAAGATCAGACAGGATGGCTTGACGAACTGTGACGACTCATATCTCTCCTGAAGCGGCATAACGTAGAGCTAACCGGACAGCGCGGCTTTTTGCGCCGGTCCGGTTGAGCGCCGGGCTATGTCGGAATGGTAAAGTGATAGACAAAGAATTGTTCATCACGCTTCCAGCCCGCGGATTGATAAAGAGATTGGGCTGCTTCGTTGGTCGTTGCTGTTGATAGCGAGACACGAACAGCCCTCAATGAGTTGGCAAACTCAGTAGCCGCTGACATCAATTTTGAGGCAACTCCTTTCCTGCGAGCTTGCTCCTGCACGAAAAGATCGTTGAGCACGAACACACGGGCAAGTGATACCGACGAAAAGCTTGGATAGAGTTGGGTGAAGCCAACAGGCATATTGCCTTCATGTGCAATGAACAGAATAGACTCACCGTGATTGAAGCGAGCGAGCAAAAACTCTCGCACGGAGGGAATATCACTTGGGCGACCATAGAATTGACGATAGCCATCAAATAGTGGGACAAGTGCTTCAAGGTCAGATAGGACTGCTTGGCGTACGGTGATATTGCTCATATTTCTCCATAAGAGGCATAACGTTAAGGTGAGGGGCGCGAGCCCGTAATGTTATGCGTCGGTTGTAGCAGGCGACTCAACTCCGCAAAAAACTCGCTGCGATGAGACACGCCATTACCGCTCAAGCGGTGATCTGAATCGGGATAGACGCGGACGATGAGGTTGTCCTTGCTGGCCTCCTTGAGCTTCTCTTCGAGAAAATGCACAGACTCGACTGGAACGCTCTCGTCTTTCTCACCAATGCCGACCAGAATGGGAATGTTCAACTGAAGAAAGTCAGGAAGAGGGTCAATATCCATAACGTCCGCCCACCAGCGATAGGGGTTGCCGTACCAATTTTTCTCGATGTTGCGAGGGTCGGCGGCGATTTTCTCCCAGCCCGAGTTGACGTCGAACTGTATGGCGCCCCTTTGCTTGAGTGTGGCAAGTGATTTGCGCATTGAGTAGCCACCGCTGCCGATGATGGCGAGGTGGGTAATTGCAGGAGACAAGCCGGCAACCTTGGTTGCAGGCAACGCGCCTTCCGAGACCCCCACCAAGACGATGTTCTTAGGCTTGGGTGCAACGGAGCTTACTTGTGTAGCGATGAATTCAGAATAGTCGGCGACCCACTGATTTGGATTATTTGCCAGATGGAATTCGCGGCCACAGTCGAACAGCCCGGTAGAACGGTCGGGCACGAATCGCTTGTTAAGGACGAAAACGCGGGCATTTGCCGTGAGGCCGCTGACATAGTCAGGCATTACGGACTTCCAACTGGGGCAGCCTGTCGCGCCATAGAAGAAAACCACGGTATCCGACTGCGAAGCATCGCCGACCATAAACGAGTAGTACGTGCTTAAACCGCCATCTTTGTACTGAAATGAGAGTGGCTGAGGCGCTTCGTTGCCGTACATATGGGCGGTGCGCTGAATGGTCGTGCAGCCGGACAAGGCAAAAGCAAGCGACACAATAAAGAGGTTGAGAAGGCGCATGGTTAGCGGTTGCGAGACGCATAACGTTTGAATTAAGGGGCTGACTTTAGTCATTATCTTGTTGATGTAAAGAGTAATACTTTAGTCTTGATTGAGATTAAGGGCAAACATTTAAAGAAATGACACTTCGACAACGAAAGCTGAATTGGGTAAGCTATGGCAGGATTGTGTTGGTTGCATTTTTTTCCGGTCTGCAGAGTGTTTTTCTAAAAGCCTCGGTTATCGTTCTGCGTTAGACGTTTAAGAGGACTTCTGCCTGAGCAATAGTAAGTAAGATAACCTGCTATAGCGATATGTCGTATGTAACCCACTTGGTTTGAGTTGCTATTTTGTCGTATGAGCCTCTCGCCCGGTAATTGTTTTCGGCTGTAATCCAACGAATTACGGTCCATTTCCGTTCTTTACCAATCTGGATGACTGCGTTGATTAATTGTTTTCCAACCCCTTCACCTCGCGTAGAAGGTTGAACAAAGAGATCATAAAGAAAGCCTCCAGTTGATGCCGATAATGGTCTGGAAAATGGTCGGTAGTGAGCAAGTCCCACAGCGATACCACCGTGGGTTACGGCAAGTAATCCGTTTACTTTATGGTTTGCATCATGAAGCCATGTCCATAGTTTATCTCGCATTTCTTTTGTTTGTTTGACTTGGTAAAACAGCGCGTAGTCTGCATATAACGTACTCCAACACTCGTAATCTGAGGGGAGTATAGGGCGTATTGTTATCATTGAATTCCTAACGAAGTGCTATGAAATCTCATAAAGTTATTGCTGATGAAGAGTCTTAAATGGATGCGCGTATTTAGACGCGTAGCATTCAAGCTCTAAAGCTGTTAATCAGCATCGCGTATTAAAAGTGATTATCCGAAAAGAAACATATTCCACCGATAAACGATGCAACGACTGTGCTCACATTTGTCTAAAAAGATGCACATAGCTGCGACTCACAGCAATTTTTTCCGGCCTGTCGCGTAA
>JABFSI010000079.1 GCA_013140695.1 Sideroxydans sp.
CCTCAAGTGCCCCCCCCGCATCCAACTGCGCCAACTCATCCAACAGTTGGTTCGCCTCTGCCAAATGCGATGCACTACGCGCCAGCGTCTCACGATAGTTTGGAAATTTATGCTGTAAAACAGGGAGTATCTGATGACGCAAAAAATTGCGCGGATAGTACGCATCGGCATTGCTTTCATCTTCTACCCATTGCAATTCCTGCTGTGCGGCATATTCAAGCAAGCGCGCACGCGGCACTTCAAGCAAGGGGCGCAACGTGCGTACTGCCTGCGCTTGCAACACTTTCGACACGCTCAAGACAGGCATGGCGGCCAGCCCCTTCACTCCCGCTCCGCGCAACAACTGCAACATTAAGGTTTCACCCTGGTCGTCTGCGTGATGCGCCAAGGCAATCACATCACACGCTTGCTTGGCAAAGGCAGCCTGCCTTAACTGACGTGCGGCAGATTCCACCCCGTGAATTTCACGCAAAGGGGTAATGTTCACACGTTCAATATGCAAAGGAATAGCGTAACGAATGCACAGGTTCGCGCAAAAATTAGCCCACACATCGGCGTGAGGACTCATACCGTGATGAACATGAAGGGCTGTAAGTTGCCACTGAAAGCGTGGCGCGAGTTGATGCAGTAAATGCAACAGGACAACTGAATCTGCACCGCCACTCAAGCCAATTAAAATACGGCTGTGTAGCGGAACGAGCGGCGCGAGGCGCGCCGCCACCGACTCAAGTAAGTTCGATTTCCTTGTACTTGCCATAGCCCATCAAGCGAGTGAAACGTTGTTGCAATAAATCGCCTGTTGGCTTGCTTTGCGCCTGTTTAAGGGCATCGCTTAAGGCTTTCTTGACACTGGACATCGTGGCGGCGTAATCACGATGCGCACCACCGAGGGGCTCACTCACGATTTTATCGACCAAGCCCAACGTCTTCAAACGGGTCGCGGTAATGGCCAAGGTGTCCGCAGCTTCTTCTGCTTTAGATGCGCTCTTCCACAAAATAGAGGCACACCCTTCTGGTGAAATAACCGAGTAAGTTGAGTATTGCAACATAAGCAACGCATCGCCCACCGCCACCGCCAATGCGCCGCCCGAACCGCCTTCACCGATGATGGTGCAGATAATGGGGGTGCGCAATTCGGCCATCACATACAAGTTGCGACCAATTGCTTCTGACTGACCACGCTCTTCCGCACCCACGCCAGGATAAGCACCTGGGGTGTCGATGAAGGTCATAATAGGGATGCCAAATTTTTCAGCCAAACGCATTAAGCGCATGGCTTTACGATAGCCTTCTGGGCGTGGCATGCCAAAGTTACGATATTGACGTTCTTTGGTGTCGCGGCCTTTTTGATGACCAATCACCATCACGCTTTGTCCATTGAAACGCGCCAAACCACCTACGATTGCCGCATCATCGGCATACGTACGGTCGCCGTGTAATTCTTCAAAATCGGTGAATAAATGCTCGATGTAATCTAAGGTGTAAGGGCGTTGCGGGTGACGCGACACTTGTGAGATTTGCCAAGGCGTGAGCTTGGCATAAATGTCTTTGGTGAGTCCTTGGCTTTTCTTTTGCAGGCGGTCGATTTCGTCAGAAATGTCCAATGCGGAATCATCTTGCACGAAACGCAGTTGCTCAATCTTATTTTCAAGGTCGGCTACTTGTTGCTCAAAATCCAAAAAAGTAATTTTCATGTTCAGTGTCTCGCAAGTTCAAAGGCAGGCCACATGATACAACATGCTGTAGCCTTAACTAAATGTTCAGAGAGAAAAAACGCTTGATCGTGCTCAAAATCTCACTACGGCTCTGTGATAAATCGCGTTGTAAGGCTGTGCCAATATCCTGCACCGCACTTTCTAATTGAGCGGTACGCTGCGCGAGAATATGCGAGACCTCTTCTGCAATAGAGGGGCGTGCCAATAAAATTTCTTCAAATGACTCTTTATCGAGGCGGTAACACTCAACGTCTGTTTTAGCCATCACCGAGGCGCGACGTGGCGCACCCGTCAGCAAGGCCATCTCGCCGAAAAAATTGCCCTTACTCAAGGTGTTAATGGAACGACGATTGCCATCGGGTGTGGTTAAAAACACTTCCGCATCGCCGTTGATAATCACGTACAACCAATGCGAACGCTCGTCGCCTTGATGGGTAATGATATTGCCGCGTGAAAAAGGCGAATAGCGCAGCCGCTCGGCTAATGACTTCAGTTCAGCCTCGGTCAGCGAGGCAAAAAGTTCAACACGACGCAATGTTTTGATGCGTAACAACACCTCACGCTGATGCACCGCTTCGTCGTACTTTTCATTTTCTTTGGTGATGTGAATGCTTTTTTCTTCTAAAGCCAACTTCAATCCTGCACGTTGCAGCGCCGTCATAATGTGCCAGCGAATCGCACCATCAGTCGGATCATCAGGCGCCAAATCGGTGAGCCAGTAACGCAAGGCATAGCGTGCGTAACCTTTGTTATCCATATCCATCAACACACAATTCGGTACCGGGTGTTTGGCGACATTAGCAATGTCTGTTCCCACAATGGCAGTCTCAATTACGCTAATCACTTTTGACGGGGAAGCATCCAAGCCTACGTTAAACCAGACCCAACGCCGCCACATCACAGGCTCGTCGGTACGCCGTCCCAGTACCAAAAATTTATTCTTCATCAATTGGGAGTTGGGGAATACCACCGTTTCCCAATTTCGTGTTTCCACCAAGGTAGAACGCCAGCGAATATCCACCACCTTGCCTGAAATATCGTCCACCTTGATCCAATCTCCAACCTCAATCGAGTTGTCTAACTGCAAGGCTAAACCGCCCAAAATGTTACCTAACGTGTCTTGCATGGCAAACGCGATCACTGCCGTAATCACTGCCGACGTTGCCAAAATACTTCCCAAATCCAATCCCGCATAACGCAGCCGCACCATAAACCATGCGACGTAACCCACAATCACGAAAATATCTTCGGTAATACGCGGCGGCGTCAACTTAACTGCGGGCAGCAATAAGCGGAACACAAACTGCCCCAATAAGCGCAACACCGCCACGCCCAAACCAATAATAAATACCTCATGCACGATGTTTGCGCCGCGCTCAAAGCCCAGAGCGAACACCATTCCGCTGACGAATAAACCAAATAAACAAGCGAGGTAAAAGCCAAGCGTGTTGACCAAGCTGACCCGCTCCTCTTTGCGGTAGTAGTACAGCAGCACAAACATGCTCAACATCATCGCGAGAACAAGCAACGACTCGCCGCCCCAGAAAAAATCAACCGCCACATTCAAAAAGTTCATCGCACAATCCCTCCCATTGCTCAAATTCTACACAGCATAGTGCGCCAATGGCTTGGCACGACGCCACAGCTTCCAACAGTCGCTACGCTGCAACTCAAAGGTACGCAAAGCACTATCGTCCACCGCTGACACTGTCACAGATGCCAAATTTCCCGCGCACAAAGCCTCCCAAATAGGACGTGCCATTTCATTTTCGATGACTTTAAGCCGCTCTCTCCATGCATACAAATCATCATTGCGCCACGCCTCACTTAACGTCGTCGTGCCCCATAACCCCTGCTGTGCTTGCCCACCCAACATTTTCACTAGGCTGGCTGGCTGTACGACTTGCGTCAGCTGTGCAAACGCGGCGCTTAAATTCATATCACCGCCCACTGCATCAAGCACGCTGTCTAATGGGTTAGCGGTGCCGCCACCCCATAGCCAAAGACTATTGATGGGCGGCAAACCATTCGATTCACGCGCCACATTCACCGCATGTCCATGCAACAACATCTGCACTTCATTTACTACTTTTTGCCAGCGCAAGGCATCTGCACCTTGTGGTAAATAGGCCTTTACATCGCGTTGCATCACACTACTGATAGGATGCATCAGCACATCACCCAATACTTCGACGCGCACATACCAACGCTGCGGATGCGCCGCAAAAAAGGTTAAGCCATCCTGATTGAAATGCGCATTCAAACTTACACATAGCGCGAATGCTTCTGCTTCACTACACGCCACATTGGCTTGCAAAATGGCTTGCGACTGCTGTAGTTGCAAATCAACTGGATCGGCACACAACCAATTAAATTGCTGTACCGACAGTCCGTCCGCCTGCGCACGCAAAGGCGCCGCTGCGTTTGTGCCAAACGCTTCACATAACAAGTCTTCCTGCGCTCGCGCGGGGAGGATGTTGTGTTTGCCGCGCGCCAATAATTTTTGCAAATAAGGAAGCTGCAAATCCACGCTCACTTGCAGCAACACATGCGGGGGTAAAAAAAGGTCAGCAATAATCCAATGTAGATGTTTCATGCGTAGCGGAAACTATTGGGTAAGCAGTGCGAAAGTAAATTCGCCTGGGGTGAGTTCGGGGCCGATGTGATGTAACAGTTCGGACAGTGCTTCTTGTTGATTGGGGGCGGCTTTGGCGGTTCCACCAAATTCAAGCGCACGTCCAGGCTGAATTTTTCCTGCGCCCGTCAAAATGAGCTTTCCTGATTGAGTCGTCAGCGCCACCTTAATCTGCTCACCTTCACCGTTAAGTGTGATGCGGTAATCACCTAACGGCGCAATGTCGGTTAAGCCTGATGTGGCTTGTTGCCAATCAAGCGTTACGCCGCCTATAAATTTATTCGGCGCTATCGTGAAGTGAGGAGTCGCCAAAATCAACGCGCCACTCAAGCGGTATGCGGTCAGTTGCGGGGCGAATACCGCCAGCAACTGCGCAGGTAGGACCGCATTAGCAGGCGCAATTTCAATCTCATTGCGCCACGGAAAAATGTGCAACTGGGTGAGCTGCGCATCATTTCCCGAGGTGACGGATACATTCAAACTAGACAAATCTAGCGCTGGCAAAATGCGCCACGTATAACGCCCTAGCGGTAAAAATTGATTGTCGTTGCGCAACAATAAAACACCCGCACCACGCCACAACGTACCCTGCGTCTGTGCCAACGTCAGCTTGCCTGCCGTGGTTTTTTCCAGCAATCCAGTGAGCAGCGCCGCGGGTGCCCACACGCTCAACACCCCAATAAATATCGCGATAAAAAGTAGGGCTTGCAGTTTGCGCGAGGGCATTAATTAGCCGCCCCGTTACTCACCACCGCGTTCACTTTCACCATCCCGGCCGTGGGCAAGACACTCACAGTGAGCGAGCTGGCGCGCAAATGATGCGTGGTTTCAAGCTCATGTAAAAACTTCATCCAACGCGCAAATTCAAGACTTTCAGCGCTGATGCGCACCTCATTTTTTTCGGCCAACTCAACCGTCACATTGGGCGCTGCCCAGCCTGCCCCCTCGACAGCCACGTTGACTAATTGACGCAACGCATCGCCTTCCACCACGGCAAGATGCGTGCCCTGACGCAAAGTTTGCACTTCGACGGCCTGTGCTTGCATTTGCAGCAAGGCGGCGCGCTGTTGCGGCACGCTGCGTTGCAACTTGGCCACCGCACTGTGCGCGGGTTGCCATAGCAAAATATAGAACGACGCCGGCAACACAATCGCCGCCCCCCACGTCAACATGCGTTGTTCACTGGCAGTCAGTGCCGTCCAACGCGCGTGTAATTGAGCCGCTATTTTCATCACACCCCTCCGCTTGCGATGCGCAAATGAGCGGTAATTTCACTTCCACTGTCATTCACATCATTGGCTTGCACACGCAAGCCCTGTTCAGACAATCGCGCTTGCAAGTCAGCCAAGTGCGCACGATTAGCCAGCTTTACTTCCATTTCTAACTGTCCGTCGGCATAGCGCAAGCCATTCACTTTGCCTGCCGCGCCTTGCATCAACTCATCCGACACCCTATCTAGCAAGGTCAAAAAGTCAGCATCATCTGCCACCCCTGCGGCATGGCGCGCGCGCGCCAAATTGCGTTGCATTTGCAGCGGCGCATCCACCACTTCCACTTCACTCCCAAATGTTTCTTGAAATACGTGCGTCATGGATTGCTTGATTTGCGTTTTTTCATGCGCGAGTGTCAGCCATTGCAGGTTGTAGCCAATCGCCTCAATACTCAATCCCAATACCGCAATCCACAACAGCGGACGCAGCGTTGGCCACCATGCTTGAATACGCAACGGCGGTGCAAATTTCCCCCACAATAAATTGGGCATGCCGTTGTGCAACGCTGCACTGCGCCAATCAAAGCGTTCACGCTGTTGGATGAGTGGCATACCTTGCCATTCGGGGGGGGCACTAGGCTGCTCACCCGTGGACAATATGCGCACGGCTTGCACCTCATTGCCTGCTGCTTGCCATTGCAAACTTAATGCCACAGGGGCTTGCTGCGCATCGCCGCCGGATACCGTCAAACCTTGATATTGAGGCATGGCTAAACATCCGCGTTGCCCATCCCACGCCAAACTCCACTCGCCCACTTGCACAGGCAACAACGCAAATTCGGGCAGCATGCGTTGCACGCGAATTTGCGCCATTGCACAGGCCGTCATAAATTGCCGCAATTTGGCTTTGTCCAATACATACAGCACTGTTTTACCATCTGCCGTGAGCGCACCGGGAACAACGTGTTGCTCACTCGCCTCACCCAGCATCATGTCTTCCAAAGCCAATGGCAGTGCGGCTTCCAGCTGACTAGATTTAATTTTAGGCAAGCGATGTGCGACGCATAACACCTGCGCCGCATCGACCACCACAATGCATTCATCTGCTTTGGGCATACTCGCTAAGGCATTCGTCCCCATTTGCACAATGGCGCGCGCATCATCCAACACAGCCCACGCACAATCGGACGCGGCATCATGCCAATCAGATGAAAAATAAATACGTAGCTGACTCATTGCACGCTCTGCCTGACCACGCTTGCCCACATCGTATTGCGCTGAAGCAAAGCCTGCGCAACAAATTCACCCTGCGCTAAAGTGGCATGCCCATCGACTAAAAAAAATTCACTGCTCACGGTCATTTCCCCTCGACTTGATTCACCCACCCCTTTGGGTAGCTGTTCGTAAAATTCATCCACACTCTTAAACGGCTGCTCTTTACGGCGCGACACCAGCGCGCGCGCTTGTTGCAGAGACAGCCCATCCACCACGGCCACTAATACTTCGGCTGTCGCAAAATTAACATTGAGTTGCGTTCGCGCTGGTAACACCGTCACAAAGCCTTGCAAGCGTTGCAATGTGGACGCATCAAAGCCACGCACCCACAACAACTCTGACACCTCATTGACCCACACATTGCCTGCACGGTAAGGCACAACAAGGTTGAGATAATACCCGTCTTCTGCTCCGCCTGATGCCGCTGGCGTAGCATCCGCATCAATCCAATCTGCCAAGGCATACGCCAACTCTTGCGGCAAACCCAAAATTGACAACAAGCGTTGCAAGCGCACCACATCGGGCAAACTAGTCACCCCTTTTTTCACTAAATTATTCAAATTAAATAAACCTTGCTGATCTTCAATCGAGCCTTGCACCTCACCGCCATCCACTGGAATTGCAGGCAATTTCACTGCCCACATCTCACGCGCATGATCATAAGGATTGTTCGTATTATTTGAACGATCATCCGCCAACACTGCGCGCGCCCAATCCACCCCCGCTTGCGCAATATAAGACGCCTGCGCGCGGTCACGACTATTCACCATCTCACGCTGCCAAAACCCCTGCTGCTGCGCCATAAACGACACAATCGTGGTTGCCATCGCCACTAGGAGTAGGACGGTAAGCAGTGCTGCGCCACGCTGTGGGTTTAACAACGGAATAGGGCTCATGGCAAATCCATCACGCGCGACACTTTCTCGCCGCTCATCAAAATCAACTCCACCTCTAATGCTTTGGGTAGCGATGCATTCATCCACTGTTTTTCCCACAAAAAGGCCGTCGATAAATAACGCACATTTAATTCGCGCACCCCTTGCAACACTTTATCCACTTTAGGTTTGCTATTCGGCGCCTGATCTAAATGTGACCAGCGCAACAATTCGATAGACTGATTACGCAAACGATAGCCCACCCGTTGCGGCGTAACCCAGCCTCCTGCTGCATCTTTGCCACCCCCTCGGGTGAACAGTAATTGCGCGTCTTGCAAACCACTCATCTGACTGCTGTAACCCACCATCGCAGCCTGTTCGCTACCATCCACCAAGTGAACTTTGCGCGTACTGGCTTGCGCCAACTGCCCTTCCAACCGCGCAAAAAACTGCGCCATCTCCTGATACTTGCGTGTCTCTACATCCAAATGATTGCGCGTCTCCAACACCGTCTGCAAACCGCGATAGCCTGTAATCGCAATCACACTAAAAATGAGCATCGCTACCAACAGCTCAATTAAGGTGAAGCCGTTACGCATTTTTTTCATCGCGCATACTCCACCAGATAGGCCGTCATTTGGCGCAAAGAGTAATTCGCATCTTCCGCCGCATACACATTCACCACGATACGGCGCAACGTGGGATTAGGCGTATTACTCACCTCTTCGCGCCACATAAATTTGCGCCCTGCTTGCTCCACCTCACCATTCTGAATACCCGCAGGCAACCAATCACTGCGTGCCGCATGTAAGGCCAAGCGATTCTGCGCCACCCAATCTGCCAACACTCGCTCACGCATCGCGTCCGCATGTTGCACGCTGGCACTTGCCGCACGCCCCACCGCCCCCAATGTCACCGCCAATATAGCCAGCGCAACCAATACTTCGAGAAGCGTAAAACCGCGCACGCGCTGCACCTGCCTCATGGCATCACCCGCACATTGCCCAGCCCATCACCGACTAATCGAATAGATTGCGCATCACGCGATAAGCGCAATTCAAAATTCGGTGCACCCAGTTCAGGACTCAATGCCAACATGTCCGATGGCTGTGCAGGTCGCTCCGCCAGCGTTAATAAAGTCACCCGCATATCCTCGGGTAAAACACGCGGCTGCAATAAAGCCTCCTGCTCCACACGTCGCCATTCGCCCTGTTTATTTTTCTTCCAAAACCGATGTTCGCGCCCCGAGCTAGACCACGCCAAAGGCTGCCCGCCCGCGCGTGACGTTTTACTGGCTTGCTCCAATAAATAGGCCAAACGCTCGCCTTCATCGCGCAACGCTCTTTGCTCATCGGGGAAAAAATTAACCGCCACCATAGATAGCATGATGCTGGCCAACACCAGCACCACCAGCATTTCGAGGAGCGTGAAGCCTGACTGCCCCCTCACCCCGTCATTCCCGCGAAAGCGGGAATCTAGTGGATTACCTATCCCTCGCGAAGCGAGACAAATGCGAACTGCCTTTTCGAAAAAAGCACTGGATTCCCGCCTGCGCGGGAATGACGAGGCGTGAAGAATCATTCTTACGCTTATTCCCACGACCCAATATCCGCATCACTGCCCTCGCCGCCTACCTCACCATCCGCACCCATGCTCATCACATCAATATCGCCGTGCAAACCAGGCTGCAAATAACGGTATGGGTGACCCCAAGGATCTTTAGGCATGCGCTCCAAATAACCACTTCCTTTCCAGTTTTCTGGAATCGGTGACACCGTGGGCTTTTTCACCAAGGCCGACAAACCCTGCTCGGTATTCGGGTAGCGATGGTTATCCAACTTGTAAAGATTCAAGGCCTGCACAATAGAAGCCATATCCGTACGTGCCGCCGTAATGCGCGCCTCATCAGGGCGACTCATCACCTTGGGCACGATGAGTGCTGCCAACACACCGATGATGACAATGACCACCATAATCTCAATCAAGGTAAAACCGCGTTGCGCGGCAGAAAGCTGCTTTTGAAATGTCATGTAAATTCCCTCGTTATCAAACCAGCGCGCAGTCTACGCAAAACAGCACACATAAAAAACCCCTCTCAAACTGCGAGAGGGGTTGATTGCTTCTTTACAGCGTCATTAAGGTAGAACCGGAATGCCATGCGCGGTGAGTTGTGCGTTGGCAGCGAGCTTATTCACCTCATACCAAATGTTTGTGCCAGCGGCTTGCATGGAGCCCGTCATAAATTTAGCCGCGTTGAACGCTAAAATGTAAGTCCATGAATTACCCACTTGTGTCGTTTTTTGAGTCAACACCGTCACACCGCCTAGACCCGTTGCTTTATACGCAAGCAGCACGGTTTGCTGTCCCAGTGCACCCGCATTTACCGCAGCCGTAATATCTGCGGCCGCACAAGAAGGTGCATAACGAACCCCATAGTTATCTGCGCCTGCCACCGCACCTGCAATCGGCACATAAACCTGCCCAGAACTGTATGCGATACCCGCTGTATCAAAACCAGCAGTACCTACACAGAATGTTGCACCAGCAGCAGGTAAGGCAGTGAGTGCAATACCTGCGCTATCTGTCAACGTTTGAGTTGTAGCCTTCACGCCTGTTTGACTCCATAAATAATATAGGTCAGCTGACTGCACATTAGTCTGTGTGTACAGCACCGCACCCGCTGGGTAGCTGGTGGGCACGGCACAGGTGGCACTGGTAATCGCTGGACGATTATTTGTTGCAGGGCCTACGGGATCGCTGCTCATTGGCGAGGTACACACAACGGGCTTGCCGAATAGATCAGTGGTAGAGGGTGTCATCGTTGTACTTTGCCCCGTAATACTGAACGAGGTGCCATTGCTCACCGCCGTGGTCACACCACTATCAACCACCCACCCCGCAGCCGTAAGGTTATATATCGTATCTGTCACACCTGAAGCGGCTGGCACATTAGCTTGCAGCGCCCAAGCACCGCTGGGCAAATTAATTGAATAAGAAGCTTTCGACACAGTGTAAGTATCGGCCGTCGCTGTCGGCACTAAAGTTGATTTACGCGCAAAAGCACTAGTTGAAACCACCACCGCAGAGGCATTCATCATTTGATTAGCACTCCATTCCCAAGTATTGCCCGCCTTCGCATCTGCCAGAAAGGCGCTCATCGCAGAGGAATTAACAATAGCAGCACCTGCGCTAGCGCTAGATTTACTCCCACCACATCCCACCAAAGTTATAGCCAGCACTGCCGAAACGGCGATGCCCAATTCAGCGGTACGACGAAATTTACGTTTTGTGAACATGCTAAACACCCCTTTATTATCATTATTAAAAACTACAAAACCGCGCGCAACTTACCCCCCTCCGCCATAGGGTCAATACAAAAAAAGGTCTATATATCTTTTCTGATTGCGAAGTTTTCCCACTTCAACTAGAGACCCTACGGGGATACATTGAAAATAATTTCCCTCTGCTATACTCCCGCGCCCATTAAGACTACTGACTTAAATCAACGTGATTCCTTCATTCGCCACACCTAATCTACCCGCAGCTTCTCGTTTAACGAGCGGCTTGCGTGCGCTATTTTCTTGGCGCGTGTTGGGCGTAATCATGTGTGCGGTGTTGTTGGCGAAGTGGACATGGGTGTTTTTAGCGCCTAAAGATGCGGCGTTACCCACCACAACCGCTTGGAAAAAAACCGCTCAAACGGATCTATTATTTGGTGTTCCCCCTGTGATCAACGCCACGGCCAGCTTGGGCAATGTGCAACTGGTAGGCGTGTTTGCGCATCGCACAGCAGGCTTTGCGGTGTTGTTAGTGGATAGCAAACAGGTGGGGGTGGGCTTGGGTGAGTTAGTGCAGCCAGGGGTGCGCTTGGTTGAAACACAGGCAACTTATGTGGTGGTTGAACGTAACGGGGTTAAGTCTCGCGTTGAATTAACCGCCGCGTCGCCCGCTGCTGCGGGCATTACCCGGGTGGATAGCAGCACATTAAAGCCTGCACCAACTTTGCCCCCCCAAGCCGCTGCACCCAGCCCCGTTATGGCACCGCTTAACGATCCCGAATACACAACCCACGAAGCACAAATTAATTTCATTCCGCCCGAGCAACGCGCGGCGATGAGTCCGCAACAACAGCAGCAACTCGACCAAGTGTCGCCGCAACAACGTGCGGGCATACAACGAGAACTTGATCATTTCAGGAGACGACCTTGATTTTTACTTATTTGAAAAAAACCGCATGCATGGCTATTTTATTTTTTGCCTTGAGTGCGCCTACTTATGCCGCGCCAGATGACAAGGTCTCGCTCAATTTTGTGAATGCGGATATTCAAGAAGTCATCAAAGCAATTTCGCAAATCTCTAAAAAGAACTTCTTGGTTGATCCGCGTGTTAAAGGCTCGATCAATATCGTGTCGGCCACGCCGGTGAGCACCGAGTTGGCTTACGACATTTTGCTGTCCGCTTTGCGTTTGCAGGGTTACTCGGCAGTAGATGCAGATGGCGTGACAAAAATAATTCCTGAAGCAGATGCCAAGTTGTATGCCGACACGATGGTAAGACCTGGCGTAAAGGGCGACAAAATTGTGACCAAGGTCATCGTGCTGAAAAATGAATCGGCCACACAGATGGTGAATGTGGTGCGCCCTATGATTGCAACGAATAATTTGGTGGTAGCTCATGCGTCGGGCAATGCATTGGTGATTACCGATTACGTAAGCAACATTAAACGCATCGAACAGATTATTAAGGCGATTGATGTGCCCAGCGCCGATGCGCCCATTTTAATTCCCGTGAAAAATAGTTCAGCGGTGGATTTAGCCGCCACCATTAACAAGCTAATGCCAGAGGCCGTTGCCGCCACCAGCGGCGATGGCAATCAGCGCTTTGTGTTGATTGCGGATACGCGCAGCAATACCTTGCTTTTACGCGCAGACAACCCAGGTCGCGTGGCACGCGTGCGTGAATTAGTGAGCAAGTTGGATAACGATTCAGGCGCGCCGGGCAATTTTCATGTGGTGACCTTGCGCAATGCAGATGCCAGCAAAATTGCGCAAACCCTGCGTGCGGTGATGAGTGGCGACACCAGCACAGCGGCGGCGGGTGCGGCACCTGCTACAGGAAGCGGCATTGTGCAGGCGGATGTGGCCTCTAATTCGCTCATCATTACGGCCTCCGAACCCATCTATAAAAATCTGCGTTTGGCGATTGATAAGTTAGATGTGCGCCGTCCCCAAGTATTTGTGGAGGCACTTATCGTTGAAGTGACCGCAGACAAGGCAGCGGAATTTGGCGTGCAGTGGCAATCGCTGGCGACCCAAGGCAACACCAGTATCATCGGCGGGACTAACTTTGGCACGACCAATAACATCATTGGTTTAGCCACCAGTAAAACGCCCATCCCCGGCCCCGGCTTGAACATCGGCGTATTAAATGGGGTAGGCGCAGCGGCTAATTTAGGCATGTTGGCGCGTGCATTAGAAACCGATAGCAACGCCAACATTTTGTCGTCACCCAATTTGCTCACACTGGATAACGAAGAAGCGAAAATTGTAGTGGGTCAGAACGTGCCTTTTATTACAGGGCAATACGCACAGTCGGGTGGGGCAACAACCGCCACCCCCTTCCAAACTATCGAACGTAAAGATGTCGGCCTCACCTTAAAAATTAAGCCGCAAATTTTAGACGGTGGTTCGGTGCGCTTGCAGGTATTCCAAGAAGTTTCCAGCGTCATTGCCACCGCCAATACTGCTGCTGGGGTGACCACCAATAAGCGCTCTATCGAATCGAATATCTTGGTGGATAAAGATCAAATCGTCGTCCTCGGCGGATTGATTCAAGACACGGTCAATGTGGTGAACAACCAAATTCCTTTGCTGGGTAGTATTCCCTTGCTGGGCAGACTGTTTAGTTATGAATCACGCCAACGCAGCAAGACTAATTTGATGGTGTTCATTCGCCCCTACGTGATGCGCGACCAAGCCGCTTACGAGGCGGTGACCGCACGTCGTTACAACCAAATGAGCGAGGAACAACAAAAGGCGCAATTAAGTAGCAATTTCATGCTGCCTATCAATGGCGGCCCGCTACTGCCTGATCTTAAAGACGCGCGTCCCTCGCTTAAAATTGAAGGCAATATGCCTGCGGATAACGAGAGCGCCAAGTGAGCTTAACAATCAATCGTCGTGTAGCGCGCAAGCTGCCCTACCCCTTCGCCAAACAACACGGCGTGGTGCTGTCCGATTGCACGGCAGACAGCGCCATCGTCATCGCGCGTCACGATGCCCTTCCCGCAGCACTTTCTGAAATCACCCGTCTGCTCGCCCTGCCCACCGCGACGACACTGGTGGATGCACAACAGTTTGAACGGGTACTGGCGGATGCCTATTCGCAATCGGATGATTCCGCCGCCAACTTGGTGGACGATGCCGAACAGGATATGGATTTAACCGCGCTCATCCATGACTTGCCCAAAACCACCGACCTGTTGGAATCAGAAAACGACGCGCCCGTCATCCGCATGATTAACGCATTGCTGTCGCAGGCGGTGCGCGACAACGCCTCCGACATTCATATCGAACCCTTTGAAACCCGCACAGTCGTGCGCTTCCGCGTGGATGGCACATTGAAAGACGTGGTTGAGCCGCATCGTGCTTTACATGCGGCGTTAGTATCACGCATCAAGGTTATGGCGGAATTAGACATTGCCGAAAAACGCCTACCGCAAGATGGGCGTATCGCTTTACGGTTGGGTGGTCGTCCGGTGGACGTGCGTATCTCCACACTACCCACCGCCCACGGCGAACGCGTGGTGATGCGCTTGCTGGATAAAGAAGCGGGTCGATTGAATCTAGCCAAGCTGGGCATGAGCCCCGCCGCCTTGCAACAAATTGAAGAATTAGTGAAACAACCTCACGGCATTATTTTGGTAACAGGCCCAACGGGTTCAGGCAAAACCACTACGCTATACGCGGCACTATCTTGCGTAGATGCCACAGTCACCAACGTGATGACCGTAGAAGACCCCGTTGAATACGACCTTGATGGCATCAGCCAAACGCAAGTCAATCCGCGTATCGACATGAGCTTCGCGCGCGCCCTGCGCGCTATCCTGCGCCAAGACCCCGACGTAATCATGATTGGCGAAATTCGTGATTTAGAAACTGCACAAATTGCCGTGCAATCCAGCCTCACAGGGCATTTGGTGTTAGCCACCCTGCACACCAACGACACCGTCAGCAGCATCACCCGCTTAACCGATATGGGCGTTGAACCTTTCTTGCTCTCCTCCAGCATGTTGGGCGTGCTGGCGCAACGCTTGGTGCGTCGCCTGTGTCCCAACTGTAAAGAAGCCTACCCACCCGATGCCACCGAACTCACCACTCTTGCCAAAATCGGCATACCCCACCAGATATATCGTCCCGTAGGTTGCGCAGCGTGCGGACAAACGGGCTATCGCGGGCGCACAGGTATTTATGAATTTTTGCCCGTGGACGACACCTTGCGCAGCATGATTCACGCTCATCAAAGTGAACAAGCCATGCGCGACTACGCGCAACAACATGGCATGCTGAATCTGCGTGACGACGGCTTGCGCTGGGTGGTGAGCGGCGAAACTTCACTAGAAGAAGTGATTCGGGTGACGCGTGATTAGTTTGACAAAATGTCGCCTTTGCCGTCATTCCGGCGTAGACCGGAATCCAGCGGGTTTATTAAAAGAGGCCTTGCCCTTGTTACACAAGAAATGTATTTTTTTTCACTGGATTCCGGCCTACGCCGGAATGACGTGCTAATCCATTTTAGATAGCACCTACCCCATGCCCGCCTTCCACTACCAAGCCCTAGACGCCGCAGGCAAACAACAAGCCGGTATTATCGAAGCAGATTCTCCGCGTAACGCACGCAATCAATTGCGTGATTCTGGCTTGTTCGTTTTGGAAGTTGAAACTACCGTTGAACAAAATAAAAAAGCTTCCTTCCGCTTTTCACGCAACAAACTTTCGCTGGCTGATTTAAGTTTGTTATTGCGTCAACTCGCCACCTTGTTAGAAGCAGGATTGCCACTAGAGCAATCGCTATCCGTGCTTATCGAGCAAAGCTCGAACCCCTATCAACATGGCTTGTTAGCAGCGATACGGGCTGATGTGCTGGCAGGTCAGACCTTGGCACAAGCCGTGGCACAACACCCCAACGACTTCCCCGAACTGCACCGCGCCCTCATTAAAGCAGGTGAAGCATCCGGCGAACTCGACACGGTAATGGATCAACTCGCCACTTACAGCGAAAACCAGCACGCACTGCAACAAAAGGTCGGCCTCGCTTTTGTCTATCCCGCCATCGTCACCGTGGTCGCCATCCTCATCGTAGGTGGGTTGTTGTTCTACGTCGTGCCGCAAGTCGTCTCGGTTTTCGAGCAATCGCACCAGCAATTGCCGCTCCTCACGCGCAGTCTCATCTGGATTACCGATGCCCTCACTGCCATATGGCCGTATCTGTTAGTGCTGTTGATTGCTGGATTTTTTGGCGCACGACAGATGCTCAAACAAGAAAGCGTGCGCGCCAGTTTGCATCGCAAAATGTTACGCGTGCCCGTGTTGGGCAGACTGATTCAAGGCGTGAACACGGCGCGCATGGCGAGCACCTTGTCCATTCTGTTTGGCAGCGGCGTGCCGCTACTCACTGCTCTGTCAGCGGCTTCTGGGGTGGTGGGTAATTTGCCCATGCGCTATGCCTTGGATGAAGCCGCACGCAAAGTACGCGAAGGGGTGAGTTTAAGTCGCGCCCTCGCCGTCTCCGGCTTATTCCCCCCAGTACTGATTCACCTCATCTCGAGTGGAGAAAAAAGTGGCAAGCTCGACGTCATGCTCAACCGCGTCGCCAAACAACAAGAACAAGAAGTCAGCGGCTTCGTCAGCACGCTCACCTCGCTCCTTGAACCCATTCTTATTCTCATCATGGGCGCGGTAGTACTCATCATCGTGCTGGCGATTTTGATGCCGATCATCTCGATGAATCAGCTCATCAAGTAACACATGGACGCTGAACACACTCATCAAGTTTTCGATTGGCTCTGGACTTCTGGGCAACTATCCGAAAAAGATATTGCCTCGTTACCGGCTCTCAACATAGAAGCAGTCATCAACTTGGCTCTTCCAACAGCATCCAACGCTTTGCCCGGCGAAGCTGAATTGATTACTCGACAAGGCATCGCCTACATCCATATTCCTGTAGTGTGGGAACGTCCAGAGTTGCATCAACTTACGCAGTTCTTTGACATCATCAAAGCATTCAATGGACGTAATGTCTGGGTGCATTGCGCAAAAAATATGCGCGCATCTACTTTCATTTATCTTTACCGCAGATTGTGTTTGGCCGAGAGTGAAGATGTTTCGAGTCATCCCATGCTCGATGTTTGGACACCCAATGAAATATGGCAAACATTTATTCTTAATGCGTTGAGCTCACATAAAGGAAGGTCTGATTAAATCTGCACAATAGGTAAGCGCAAGCTAAAAAGCGTACCTGCCTTGTTTGAATCCCACGTCACTTCTGCCCCAATCGCTTCAGCGCGACGTATCTGATTCGATAAGCCTTTTCCTCCATTTTTCAGTGCGTACTCCCAATCAAATCCACCTCCATCATCCGTGATGGTGACGATTACCCAATCCTCTTCCACACAGGTCGAAACGCGGATAGTTGTTGCTTCAGTATGCTTGATGATATTGGTGAGTGCCTCTTGTAGGATGCGCAGAATGTGTAATGCATTGCGCGGATCAAGCCATTGCAAAGTAGGAACAGCTTCCACCTCCCAATGGAGCTTGATGCCCGTACTCTCCAAACGCGGACCGAGGCGATAACGCAGCGTGGCAAGTAATAGCAATAGGTCAGGCTCTGCTGTTTCCATCGAGTCAATGGCTAGCTTAAGGTCGTCGATACATCCTTTAAGTACCTCTGCGACAGCGGCCTCTCCCATTCGCCCATGTTCCACCACACGCAAGGCACTGACGAGGGAAGAACCCAAACCATCATGCATATCTTGCACGAGACGTTTGCGTTCTTTGGCGAGCGTCTCGCGCTGTTCAATTTCACGCAAAAGGCGATTGCTTTCGGTTAACTCAAAACGTAATTTGATGGTAAAGCGTACCGCTCCCAAGGTGTTGTAGGCTTGCGACAACATGGCGAAGAAATACAACACCCCCGCCCAACCGATAGCGCTGTACGTTGCATCTTCAGTCAGCCACATTTTTAGCGTCATCAGCCCCAGCAGCGGCAAGGTGTAGCAAAAATAGACCGGCAGCACAGGTGAGAGCGTAGACACGGCGCCTCCAGCCATACTGGCAATCGATGCAAAAATTAAAATTTTGCCTGCCACCGCCACGCTATCAAAGGCAATCCATACCAGCATGCCCCACAGCACGCCATCTACACAACGCAGCAGCACACACTGCCAAGCCAACCGTTTCACTTTTGAAAGTGCAACTTCATGGCGTAAGTGGCGGCGCGCAAAACGATAAAAATTCATCGTGCTGACTATCGACAACGCACTCCAAATTTGCATAAAAAACAGATTACTGGGATTGGACAAAACCCACAGCAACAAAAGCGTCAGCAGTGCTAGCGGTAACGCGGCCGTTGAATAATTACGCAGCAATATCTGCAACTCATCGACCAGCGCGCGCTCGTCGTCGAAGCGGAAAAGTTGATAGGATTTAGATAAAATTTTGACGCTCATCATTTTCAAGCAAGCCCACTCAAACTTTCAACAATCCCTGTCTACGCGCTTCGTAAATCGCTTCCGCTTTTGAATTCACTTGCAGCTTGGCATAGATTCGTCGAATAAAAGTGAGCACGGTATGCCGCGATACACACATGATTTCGGCAATTTCATCCGTCGTAAATCCTTTTGTAATGAAGTCCAACACCTCACGTTCGCGCAATGAGAGTGGCGAGTTAGTCTTGCCAGAAACAGCGCTGGGAACAAAGGGATGATCCGCACGAAAACGCATCAGAATATGGCGCGCAATCATTGGGCTGATTGGGCTTCCTCCCTCAAATAAATTACGAATTTCAATCGCTAGATTTTTAGGCTCGCCATCTTTCAGCAGATAGCCCGCAGCGCCCGCTTCCAGCGACTGCATGACATGCAACTCGTCGCCAAAGGTGGTGCTCACCATAATGTTGCACGCAGGCCATTTTTCATGTGCGGCACTAATCACATCAATGCCTGAACCATCTGGTAAGCCTAGGTCAACGATGAGCACATCAACGGGTAAGTCTTCCAATAACTGCAAGCCTTGCGCGCGTGTTCGAGCTTGCTTTAGCAACACCATATCTGACGTGCTATCAATCACCTCTTTTAGTGAACGCTGAAAGAACACATCGTCCTCTACTAGCGCAATTCCTATCTGCGAATGCTTTGATCCTTGTGGCATAGCTTTACCTTTTCAGTTTTAGCTCCGCCACACAATAACTTTCCCCATGAACAAATGGAACAATTCAAAGTGCTTCACCCCCCCCATACCCCATCAAACAGCTGGGTTTTGTCGCTAGTTCTAGGGACAGACAGTGCTTAGTTGTGTACTTACTATGCCTGCGCAGATAAAAAAAATAATAAGCAGCTTCTTGGAGGACTGCGATGGCAACGCAGCAATTACTAGCCTTGCCCATCAATATCCATTCACTTTTATATAGGGAAAATATCATGCGTTTATCTCACTTCAAATTCGACAGCATCAGCGTATTTTTAGGTGTCATTTCCACCCTGCTGTTAGTTGGATGCGGAGGGGGGGGGAGCAGTGCAACACCTCCTGCCGCCACAGGCAACAATGTCAATGTTGCCGCCAACTCCGGCACGATAAGCATCAGCGGCGATAGCACACTGCCTTCAAGTATCCAATTTTCACTGGGTATTGAGGATCCAGCCAAACCCGGTGATTTCGTATGGGCAGCCACCAACATTACGTTGAGCATTGCCCACGATGCCGCCACAAACGCGGACACGGTTACGCTCCTGTACGTAGCGAAAAATCCAATAACGAACGTTGATTCAAACTACGCTTGGCAAAAAATAGCGGCCGCAGGGATTACCAAAGATGCCGCCGCGAGAACCGTCACCTTCACGAACACCGCAATTCCGGGTGTCGATATAACCACTGGCCTAGGCAACGTCATCGCATTAAAAACCACCGCCACCATCAATGGCACGGTGAAATACTAATCCGTGGCTGCATAGAATATTGATGACGACACTCTCTGATAGTGGCTTGTGAGGGGCGGAAATAATCACAACCGTCCCCCATCAATATCAACTCACGTTTTTATAGGGAAATTATCATGCGCATGAAACTCAATAGCACGGGCATTTCTATCGGCATGGTGTTCACACTGGTGCTGATGGGCTGCGGGGGTGGCGGTAGCTCACCAAC
>JABFSI010000107.1 GCA_013140695.1 Sideroxydans sp.
TGATGCTACCCATGGCGAGTTGCGTGTCACGACTGGCGTTACGTAAGCGACGGTTAATAGTGTGAATGACCAATGCGACGATGGGTGCGACGACCAGTGAAATAAGCGTGAGCTTCCAATCCAAATAGAACAGCCAGCCCAGCAAGCCGACGATGATGATGGAGTCGCGAATGGTGATGGTGACCACACTGGTGGCGGCAGCGGTCACATTGGTCACGTCGTAAGTGAGCTTGGAGATGAGGGAGCCTGTAGCGTGGTCGTCGTAATAGCGGGTAGGTAGCGTCATCAATTTAGCAAACATCTCGGCGCGCAAATCCATCACCAATTTATTGCCCACCCAATGAATCGCATATGAGCCAATAAAACCCGCTACGCCGCGCACAAAAAAGATAACCAGAATAAAAATCGGCGCCCACTGCATCACCGTGTTGTCTTTATTCACAAACGTGCCGTCTAGGAAGGGCTTGAGTAACGCAGGCAACAAAGGCTCGGTGGCCGCTGCCACTATCATGCCTAAAATAGCCGCTGCAAATACGCGCCAGTAGGGGCGCACGTAACTCAATAAACGCAAATAAAGTTGGGGGCTGGTCATCGTTTTCATGGCGCGCACTTTAGCAGAAATGGCGGTATGGATTGCACGGGAGTGCGGCAAAAACCTACTGGTCAATCCCCTGCTGGGCTTGAATGCCCGCGCGGAAGGCGTGCTTCACATCTTGAATGTCACTCACCGTATCGGCGATTGCCAATAAGCACTCGGGCGCAGCACGACCGGTAATCACCACATGCTGCATGGCGGGTCTAGCCGACAAGTCAGCACACACTTGCTGTGCATCCAAATAACCGTAGTTCAACAGATAGGTGAGCTCGTCCAGCACCACTAGGTGCAGCGTGGGGTCACGCAGAAAGCCCTGCGCCACTTGCCAGCCGCGTTGGGCACTGGCGATGTCGGCCTCTCGATTTTGTGTGTCCCACGTAAAGCCATCGCCCAGCACCTGCCACTGCACGTTGGGTTGTGTGCCTAGGAATTTTTCTTCACCTGTGTCGCGGCGGCTCTTGAGAAATTGCGCCACGCCCACCTTAAATCCATAGCCCAAACTGCGCGCCACCATGCCAAAAGCCGAGCTGGATTTACCTTTTCCATTGCCGGTCAAAATCAGCAGCAGCCCCTTGTCTTGATTGGCTTGCGCGATGGCCGCATCGACTACGGCTTTTTTACGCGCCATGCGCTGCTGATGCTGTTCGGCGTTATCCGCCATGCTGGCTGTGCTTGGCCTGTGCACGGGTGTGCATCACAGCGTAAATCAATGCTGCCAACAGTAGGTACACGGCCGCACCCGCCACATACGAGAAGTAATACTTCGACACAGCGTTAGCGTAGTCCAGTGCGCTCATCTGCGCGAAGTAGCCTGCCAACAGATAAAACGAGACGTTAGAGATTAGAAAGGCTGCGCTCACCGCCACAAAAGAAACGGCGGCGAATTGACCCAAACTAGCCGCAGTGAACTGATGCGCGCGCGCATAAAAACGCCCGCCAAACCACAGCACTGCATAGGTCGGAATCAACGCCCAGTATGCAGGGGTGACGCAATAGTCATTCACACCAAACTGCGCGATGGCCACATAATCAATCACCACGGCCAAGCCCATCAACGCGACGAAAAATAAGCGACTAGCAAAGAAAAAACCCGCCAGCAAAAATACCGCCATCGAAGCATCCGGCAAAAACAAATTCGTACCGAAATGGCTAATTAAATTGGAGCGGGTCGCCAGCATCAACAACACCAGCGCGGCCGCTATCCAAAACGTTTTAAGAGAAATTGATTTCATTTTCTTGCTCCTTCAGTTTGCAAAACACATACGCAATTCTACCTTGCTCGCTCACACCAAAACTAACATCAGCAACAACAAGGCAGCAGATTCAAGAATTTCCACCCCCGCGCCCAGCAAGTCGCCCGTCATACCACCGATGCGTTGCAACAAAAATTGCCGCCATGCCAAAACCAGTAACGGCACGGCGCACAGAATGGGCGCAACCACGCTGCAAGCCAATAACAGCAAGCCCCACAGGGTGATGGTGGAGGTTGAAATTTGCCAGCCGAAGGTCTCACCTAGCCCCACTTTTAAGGATGGCAAGCGCGCCCAAACCAGCGTCCCCCAGCGCGCCCAAGCGGGAATCAGCACGAGGGCAACATAGTGTCCGCTCTTGGCTAGCAACATCAGCAACACGAATTTGGTGAGCAGTTGCAGTGCCACGCTGACTACGCCGAACGTACCCAGATGCGGGTCGGCGAGTACCGCTAGGAATCGTTCCTTATCGCGGTGCGCCGCGCCCAAGGCATCACTCATGTCCGCCAGTCCATCCAGATGCAACGCGCCCGTAATCCACACCCAAACGATTAAGCCCAGCAGCGCGCCGAGCGCAGGATCGACGCGACTGCCCAGCCACAACGCCGCCGCCACGAATGCCCCAATGAGCAATCCCACCAAGGGAAACCAGTGTGCGCAGCGGGTTAATTCTGCCGCGTCAAAATTGCGTAGTTGCGGCGTGGGCAAGCGGGTTAAAAATTGAATGGCGAGGATGAGTGCGCGCATGGGATTCCTAAAAAAATTGTCCGCAGATTACGCAGAATCACGCAGATTTCCACAGATTAAAACCTAAAACCGTAAAACCAAAAAACGCTTGCTGTTGTTTTTTAATCTGTGGAAATCTGCGTAATCTGCGGACACCTGTTTTTCCTTTAATTGAGCGAAAGTAAAAACGGTGCATGTCCGTGCAGATGCGAAATGCGCAAACAAGCGGCTTCGGGTAAGGCAATTTGAAACGCTTGAGCGGGTGTGAAATCGAACAGTTCCATCAGCAGGCCGCGCATCACGCCGGCGTGGGTAATCAGCAAACGCCGCTCTCCTAAATCGTGTTGTAACCAGTCGTGCCACCCGTGCGCAATGCGCTCACGAAATGCGGCGAGCGTTTCACCATTGGGCGGCGAAACTGCACCGTGCGACGCGCTGAATGCCGCATATTCATTGGGATTTCGAGCCGCCGCCTCGGTTGGCGTTAAGCCTTCCCAAGCACCAAAATCCAATTCGCTAAAGCAGGGCAACACCTGCAAGGGCAGCGCATGTTGCTGCGCATACTGGGCGGCGAATTCATGGCAACGGCGCAGCGGCGAAGTGGCGACTGTGTCGAACTCCCTCTCCCTTTGGGAGAGGGTTGGGGTGAGGGAGCGCGTTAATGCCGATTGCATCTGCGCGCAGCCTTTTTCAGTCAGCCCTTCCTCACTCGCGCCGCGAAAAATATGCGCGCGCCCGTCCACTTCGCCGTGACGCAAAACGGTGATGACATGACTCATAGCGCAACCACTCCAGGTAAGCGGTTAAAACTGACGCTACGCAAGGTAGCCACAAAATCTTGTAGGTAGGCGGCGTGCGCAATCGGTGGATTGGTTGCGGCATACAGCTCGCCGCGCAAGCCTTTTTTACCGATGCGCTTTGCCAGCACATAGCCCGTTTGCAAATAACTTTGCACCGCCCAGACGGGCATGGCGGCGATGCCGCGCCGACTGGCGACGAGCTGCAAAATGGCAACGGTGAGTTCGGCGGTGCGGCGTTTCGGTTCGATGCCGCGCGGCTTGAGGAATAAGCGCACCACATCGAGCATTTCATCCGCCACGGGATAGGTAATCAGCGTTTCATCGGCAAAATCATGCGGGGTGAGATGGTCTTTTTTGGCCAGCGCGTGCAGGCAAGATACCAAGCCGACAATCTCAAAGCCAAACAGCGGATGAAACACCGCATCGCTGTTTTTATGATGTTCCGAGACGATGGCGAGTTCGGCTTTGTCCTCGCGCAATAAAGTCAGCGGGTTGGCGTGAAAGCCCGACACTAAATCCAGTTCCACTTCTGGCCAGTTTTGCCGGTAGGCATCCATCGCGGGCATCAGCCATTCAAAACAGGTGTGGCATTCCACCGCGATGCGCAACTTGCCTGCGCGCCCCTGCACCAGCCGCGCCACATCGCGTTCTGCCTCACTCACCAATGCGGCTACCGCTTGCGCCAGCGCATGCAAGCGTTGTCCTGCGGGCGTGAGGCGCAAAGGTTGCGTTTTGCGCTCGAAGATGGACGTGGCGTAATACGTTTCCAGTTGCTTAATTTGGTGCGACAACGCCGACTGGGTGAGATGCACCCGCGCCGCCGCACCTGATAGCGTGCCCGTTTCCAGTAGCACCAGCAGGGTTTGCAAATGACGGATTTCCAATATCGACTGCATGAATAATTTTAATGATGGATACAAAAATAATGAGTTTGAATCATAACTTGTTTTTACCCATTATGCCGCCACTCACATTTAGGAGAACAACATGACGATTACCCACACTTTAGGATTTCCGCGCATCGGCGCGCAACGCGAATTAAAACAAGCCGTCGAGGCGTATTGGAAAGGCAGCTCCAACGAAGCTGAATTATTGGCAACGGGCAAAACTTTGCGCGCACGGCATTGGGCTTTGCAGCGCGACGCGGGGATTGATTTAATTCCTGTGGGTGATTTTGCTTGGTATGACCAGATGCTGAATATGACCGCGCTGTTGGGGGCGACTCCCGCGCGTTTTGGTTTTAATGCACCGCTCACCTTGGCGCAGTATTTCCAATTGGCACGAGGTAATGAACAGCAGCCCGCCATGGAAATGACCAAGTGGTTCGATACCAACTATCACTACCTCGTACCCGAATTTTCCAACGACACGGCCTTTAGTTTGAGCAGCGATTGGCTGTTCGACGAGGTGCGTGAGGCACAGGACGCTGGCATCAACGCCAAGCCCGTGCTCATCGGCCCGCTTACGTATTTGTATTTGGGCAAGGAAAAATCAGCGGGGCTAAATCGCCTGGATTTGTTGCCGAAAATTTTGCCCGTCTATCAGCAGATTTTGTCGCGCTTAAAAGCACAAGGGGTGGAGTGGGTACAAATCGACGAGCCGATTCTGGCACTCGACCTACCCGCTGCATGGTTGGGAAAATTAAGCACAACTTACGCCGCACTGGCGAGTAATGCACCTAAAATTTTACTGGCAACCTATTTTGAATCGGTGGTGGCTCATATTGAGCTGCTGCAAGCCTTGCCAGTGGCGGGGCTGCACATCGACATCGTGCGCGGTCCGGAACAGGCCAGTGCATTTGCGCGTCATTACCCAGAAAATAAAATTTTGTCGGTAGGTATCGTTGATGGTCGCAACATCTGGCGCAATAACCTTGCCGCATCGCTGCAAATTTTAGAGGGCTTGCGCGAGACTTTGGGCGAACGTTTGTGGGTCGCGCCTAGCTGTTCTTTACTACATGTGCCAGTCGATTTGGCACAAGAGGTAAAACTGGATAAAACCATCAAGAGTTGGCTGGCATTCGCCACGCAAAAGCTAGACGAAGTGGTCACCTTGGCACGCGGCGTGCAACATGGCAAAGCCAGCATTGCGCCGCAATGGGCGCAATCGCTTAAGGCGGGCGAGAGCCGCGTCTATTCACCGTTGATTTTCAAGCGCGAGGTGCGTCAACGCGTCAGCGCGTTACGAGCGGGCGATGACCAACGCAGCAGCCCGTTCGCGCAGCGCATCGCGGCACAACAAGCACAGCTCAAGCTGCCCGCATATCCAACCACCACCATCGGCTCGTTCCCGCAAACGGCTGAAATTCGTCAGGCGCGTGCCGCCCACAAGCAAGGCAAGTTAAGCGATGCGGCGTATCAATCCGCCATGCAAGGCGAGATACGCCATGCCGTGCAAGTGCAGGAAAAGCTGGGCTTGGATGTGTTGGTGCATGGCGAAGCAGAGCGCAACGACATGGTGGAATACTTCGGTGAACAATTGCAGGGATTTTGCTTTAGCGAACTGGGCTGGGTGCAAAGCTACGGCTCGCGCTGCGTCAAACCGCCGATTATTTACGGCGACATTGCGCGCCCCAAAGCGATGACGGTGGAGTGGAGTCGCTATGCGCAAAGCCTGACCGACAAGCCAATGAAGGGAATGCTGACTGGCCCTATCACCATTTTGCAATGGTCGTTTGTGCGCAACGATATTTTGCGTGCCGAGGTGGCGATGCAAATTGCGCTGGCGATTCGCGACGAGGTGCAGGATTTGGAGCGGGCGGGCATCCGCATTATTCAAATCGACGAGGCCGCGCTGCGTGAAGGGCTGCCGATTAAACGCCGCGATTGGGCGCATTACTTGGCTTGGGCGGTGCGTGCCTTCCGCGTGGCCACCAGTGCGGTGGCGGACACCACGCAGATTCACACGCATATGTGCTATTCGGAATTCAGCGACATTTTGCCCGCCATTGCGGCGATGGATGCCGACGTGATTACCATCGAAACCTCGCGTTCGGACATGGAGTTGCTGGATGCGTTTGGCGCGTTTAACTATCCCAATGACATCGGTCCTGGCGTGTACGACATCCATTCGCCGCGTGTGCCGAATGCCGCCGACATGCTGCATTTGATGCACAAAGCGCGTGCCGTGATTGCCCCAGAACGGCTGTGGATTAACCCAGATTGCGGCTTGAAAACACGCGGCTGGGTGGAGGTGGAAGCGGCGCTGCAAAACATGGTGCAAGTCGCGCATGAACTCCGCGCCACGGCTTGAGGTAGCTTGCCTGCACGAGGAAAAACAGCTCCTCGTGCACACGCTGGTTGGCGTGTATGAATGGGAACGAGAGGCGTGGCGGCCTCTCGTTTTGTCTTTGCAGCTACATAGTGCGCAAGCACTTGGTTTGTCGCGTGTCCTCATCGAACAGCACTTGCATATCTGGCTTGCCCCATGCCGTTATCGCCTGCTGGAAGCCTTGGCGGAACACCTTACGCAGCAGATGTTCGCGGCGTGGGCGTGTCAAACAATCGTGCTGGAAATTGAAAAACCGGGCGCGTTGGGCGAGCTGGCGAGAGTGGGAATTTGTATCACCCGCACGCGTTAAGTTCGCCCTTAGTGTTGTTCACTGACCCCCGCCTCGGCGAAGGTGGCCATGCCGCTGTGCAAGCTGCAAGCCAACTGAATGAGGGGCACGGCCACTGCTGCGCCACTGCCTTCACCCAAGCGCATTCCCAATTGCAGCAGGGGTTGTGCGGCAAGTGCGTCCAACACGCGTTGATGCCCTCCTTCAGCAGAGGTGTGCGCAAACAGCATCCAGTCGCGTGCGCTGGGGTTAATGCGCACCGCCACCAAGGCGGCGACCGAGCTGATGAAGCCGTCCACCAAAATCGGTAAGCCTTGTTGCGCAGCCGCAATGTAAGCCCCTGCCAATCCGGCGATTTCAAAGCCCCCTAAACAACGCAACACCTCTTGTGACGTAACGTGCGCGCCCGCCCCCCTAGACCATTTTCCGATAGGGGAGGGAAGTAATGCATGTAACGCTAACGCGGCGGCGATGATTTGCGCCTTGTGCGAAATGCCTGCCGCATCCAAGCCTGTGCCGGCACCGGCTAATTTTTGCGACGATTCATTGAGCAAGGCGCACGCCAATGCCGAGGCGGAGGTGGTGTTGGCGATGCCCATTTCACCGCCAATAAAAAGTTGTGCGCCATTTTGTTGGGCGCGTAACGCAGCATTGCGCCCCGCCGCTAAAGCTTGCTGGCATTGGCTTTGCGTCATGGCGGCGGACTGGGCAAAGTTTGCCGTGCCCGCCGCGATGCGTTCATCGCGCACATTTTTTAGTGGCTCGACTACCGATACTGTGCCCAGATTGATAACTTCTAACGCGGCATTTAAGTGCTGCGCCAACACGCTAATCGCTGCCCCACCGCGCGCAAAATTGCGCACCATTTCGGCGGTCACAGCTTGCGGAAACAGCGACACGTTTTCGGCTGCCACGCCGTGATCGGCAGCAAAGATGCTGATGTGAATGCGCTGCACCTCGGGCTTTGCCACACCTTGGAATGCGGCGAACTGCACCGCAAGGCCTTCTAATTTGCCCAACGCGCCAGGCGGTTTGGTGAGTTGCCCTTGGCGCGCCAAGGCGGCGCGGCGCGCTGTTTCATTTAAGCTCGCGCAGGGTTGTATCAGCCAATTGTGTTGCATGTAAAACTCCTTAAAAATAATATTGTGGGAGCTCGATTTATCGAGCGATTGTTAATTGTTTATCGCTCGATAAATCGAACTCCCACAGTCTGGTGACTACGATTTAACGACTAGCGGCAAACCCGCCACAGTCAAAATCACGCGTTCACACAGCCCACCGAGTTGCTGATGCAAGCGTCCCATTTCGTCGCAATAACGGCGCGACAATTCGCCCAGCGGCACAATGCCCATATTGGTTTCGTTGCTGACTAAAATAATTGTGCCAGACAAGCTAGGCAGCACGTCCAGCAAGGCTTGTAGCTCGTTGTGCAAAATTTGTTCATCCGCATCGCACAGCAATTGCGTGAGCCACAAGGTCAAACAATCGACCAAAATGCAGCGGTCGGCACGCGCTTCACGCTGCAAAATTTCAGCGAGATTTTGTCCTGCTTCGATGACTTGCCACGAGGCTGGGCGACGCGCCCGATGATGGGCGATGCGCGCCTGCATCTCCTCATCGCGCACTTGGGCGGTGGCGACATACACCACCGCCAAGCCCGATGCCTGCGCCAGTTGCTCGGCGTAACGGCTTTTGCCCGATTTAACGCCGCCCAATATCAACTGACGCATGGCGCTTTATGGATGCGCCACAAGGCCGACAAACAGGGTGCGTCCCTGCGTGTTGTAGCCGTGCACCAGCATGTAATCTTGCCCAAACAAATTATCCACGCGCGCATTGAGTTCCACTTGCGGCATCAATTTCCACTGTGCCGACAGATTGATGACATCGTAAGCAGGCAAGGTGATGGGTGAGAAGGTGGCCATATCGCTATCCTCGCGCGTGCCGCTGGAACGCCATTCGAAGCCTATCCTGCCGCCGTCAAATTGACGCGCTACCGTCAGCGTATTTAGCGTTTGTGCGCGGTGGGTGAGCGGCGCGCCGGTTTTGGCATTGCGCGGGTTTTGCAGGGTCAGCGCGTTCTCCACTTCAATCGTATCGTGCCGCACGCCGTACACCAGCTCCACGCCTTCGATGATGGCTTCATCCAAGTTTTCCATGGTGGTGAACGTGTTGTTGATGGCAATCAAATTGCTGATGCGATTGCCAAACAGGGTGGCATCCATATGCGCGCCGTCTTGAGCATAGTGCATCCCTGCTTCTACGCTACGCGCACGTTCAGGCTTGAGCTTAGGATTGCCTTGATAGCCAAACGACGACGGCCAGTACATGTCATTAAAGGTGGGGGCCTTAAACGCGGTCGAGGTGCTGGCGGTCAGGCGCAGCGCTTCACTGATACGCAAACCATACGCCAGCAAGACGCTGTTAGCGCCGCCCACATCGGAATAACGATCTTGCCGCACATTGACCTGCACCTGATGCACGCCATAATCGGCGCTATATCCAGCGAACAGGCTGTTGGCGGTGCGCGACATCACACTAAAAGTCGTATCCGACTTTACCTGTTGCTTCAAGCTTTCCGCGCCCAGCAACAGCACGCCCTGCTCCCCCAGTGCGACGGTGTTCTGCAACCCCAGTTGGTTATTCGTGGTTTTGAACAGACCGCTCTTTAGATTGTTCTTGTAGTTGCTTGAGTCATCCACGCCTTGCCCCAGCGTGAGGCGGCTTTGCCAGCGGTCAGTGAACGCGTTGTGCGAACCCACTTGCCATTGCGTGAGGCGATTATTCGAGTGATGAGTGTCGCTCGCCGCGCCAAAGCTGCTGTCGTATTGTGATTTAGCCTGGGTCAGCAAGGCCGACCATTCAACTGTGTGATTGGCGTTAAATGCATAGCCGAGACGATTGGAGACGCTCGCATTTTCATAGCCGTCTTTATCTGGGTTGGCACTGCTGGCAATCACAGGATTGATGGCCGACACCCCAGCGCTGGATAATTTTGACGCGCCGATTGCAAAGCTAAAATCATTCAGCACGCCGCCATAACTAGCCGCCAATTTGCGCGTGTTATGTGTGCCGTAGCCCGCACCGACACTGCCTTTAGGCTCGCCCTTGCCACGTTTGGTGAAAATCTGCACCACGCCGCCGATGGCCTCCGAACCATACAGACTGCTCACGTTGCCGCGCACAATTTCGATGCGCTCGATGTTGTCCAGCATGATATGTTCGATTGCCGTGCCGCCTGCCGTCGCCGACCCTACGCGCAAGCCATCTATCAATACCAAGGTGTGGGTCGAATTAGTGCCGCGCAGATACACACTGGATTGCGTGCCCAGCCCGCCCGTTTGGGTGATTTCAACTCCCGCTTGATTACGCAGCAGTGCAATCACATCGGTTGCTCCCGATTCCACGATGTCACGTTGCGTAATCACGCTGGTGCTTTGCAACGTTTGATTGAGAGCTTGCTCGCTACGCGAAGCAGTCACCACCACCTCGTCCAGCGTGGTGTTTGCGGCTTGCGCCAAAGAAATAGCCGCACACAGCAGTGAGCCTAAAAAATATTTGTGTTTCATTTGAGTTTCCTAATTACGTTCCAAGCGTCCCCGTTGGAACATTGAAAAAATCAGGAATGAAGAGAGGGGTGATGGGTACTCGATGAGGAGCATCCATGTCGCCACCCGCGACATTGCCTGAACCTTCTTCTAGGCCGGTATCCGGGCTCACAAGTTTTGATTTGTCGCCTTCCCATGCTTGCGCACAGTGGCATATCGACGAACCCACACTTGCTTACCGTTGCGGGGGCAGCACAGGCATTGGAGTTTTCTTCCTCACCTGTTTCCCGTTTAACTGAATGGCTCGCGCCAGACAGCACCTTGAAGCGGCGCGGATTGTAGCTGATTTGCCGCTGCCCCTGCGCACAAGGCAACCGCAAGCACGCCTTGCGCATGCAGTAACGCCTAGCGTACTCACAAACAATTCCACTAAAGCACATGAAAAACATGGCGTTATCAATTGACTTAATAGGGTTTTCAAAACTATAGTGCGCGCCATGCAAAACGAACTCGACGCGCTTGAAAATAAATTAAGCCAGCTGGTGCAGCTGACGCATCGCCTACGCGCCGAAAATTTACAACTGCGCCAAGAAGTAGCTTCTGCCGTGAGTGGACAGCGCAAAACTCAAGACAAAATTGATCAAGCTACCCTGCGTTTAGAAAAAATTATTTCGCATTTACCCGACGACGCAATCCAATGAGTAACTCGACGCGCTCTCTTGATGTAAAAATTCTCGATCACGAATTTCGCGTGGCCTGCCCCGAGGACGAACGTGCAGAGCTATTAGATTCAGTGGCTTATCTAGATAAAAAAATGCGCGAGATTCGTGATGCGGGAAAAATCGCGAGCGTTGAGCGTATCGCCATCATGGCTGCATTGAATATCACCCATGAACTACTCACCACGAAAGTTGGCGGCGGAATTGACCTCGCCGAGGTGAAGCGTAGAATGCACGCCATGCAGGCAACCGTGGATACAGCGCTGGTTGACCAAGACGAGTTGTTCTAATCGTCACAAGTTTGTCCCTGCGGTGTTCGTCAGATTCATAATTCTTTGAACCAATGAGCTATTGCTTAGGTTGCGCCCCACTTAAATCGCTGTTGTGAGTGTCCCTAGCGGATGCACCTGATGCGACCGGGAACCGACCCACTTGAACCCAGGTTCAAGACATTGAGTCAACGGCACAGGCGGGGACTTTTATTCGGGTGCGATCTTTCGGGGTCGCACTTTTCTTTTGTGGAGTGACGCAATGCGCTATTGGCTAATGAAATCTGAACCCGGCGATGTCAGCATCGACGATTTAGCTGCCATGAAAAATCAGTCGGTAGCTTGGTACGGCGTACGTAACTACCAAGCACGTAACTTCATGCGCGACCAGATGCAAATCGGCGACGGCGTGCTGTTCTATCACTCCAACTGCAAAGAACCAGGTATCGCCGGCATCGCCCAAGTGGATAGCACGGCTTATCCAGATGCGACACAGTTCGACAAAAAAAATAAGTACTTCGACGAGAAGGCCACGCAAGAGACACCGCGCTGGTTCAATGTGGACGTGAAGTTAGTCAGAAAAATTTCACTCATCTCCATCGAAGAAATGAAGCGCCATCCCCAACTGGAAAACATGCGCACCCTGCAACGCGGCAATCGACTGTCTATCACACCTGTCGATCCCTCCGAGTGGCGCTTCATCACAAGTAAGTTGGCGAATAAATAATGGAGTGGTATCTCGCCTATCTGACACTTGGCGCTTTAGCAGGCTTTCTCGGCGGCATGTTCGGCATCGGCGGCGGGACGATTTTGGTGCCCGCTCTATTGTGGCTATTTGAAGCTCAATCCTTCCCATCTGAACAGGCGATGCACCTCGCCCTCGGCACGTCGATGGCCATCATTCTGTTCACCTCGATGGCCAGTATGCGCAAACATCACCAGCATGGCGCTGTCGATTGGTCGGTCGTGCGCAACATCACGCCCGGCATCTTGCTCGGCACGATGCTGGGCGCTTCCTCTGCGGCATTGGTGTCGCCCTACTTTCTGATTATCTTTTTCGCACTGTTCGTCTATTTCGCTGCCGCGCAAATCTTGCTGGACTTCAAACCGCACGCCGAACGAGAGTTACCGAGTGTGGCGGGGATGAACCTATTCGGAACATTCACTGGTTGGTTGAGTAGCTTGGTTTCGATTGGAGGCGGCACCGTCGTTGTTCCCTTTTTGATTTGGTGCAACCTTCCCTTGCGGCGCGCTATTGGCACGGCTTCTGCCATCGGCTTCCCCATCGCCGTGGGCGGCACGCTGGGCTACATCATCATCGGCGCACACCTCAACACGCTCCCGACTCCACACCTCGGTTTTGTCTATCTCCCCGCGTTACTGTGGGCAGCCACCGCCAGCGTTATCACCGCCCCGCTGGGCGCAAAAATAGCTCATCAAATTAATGTTGGGCTATTGCGCAAATTTTTTGCAGTATTGCTCTTGGTATTGGCGACCAAATTATTGCTTAAGGCTATCGCTTAACACTCACTTCACGATCCAATTCGCCACTGGCTAATTTAGCTTCGTATTCCGCCAAGGCCACTTTTACCTTGCCACTCAATAGATACAAGCCAATCAAGTTGGGGAAGGCCATCGACAGTACCAACAAGTCAGTGAAGTCCACCAAGTTGGCCGCGCTCACCACCGAGGCAATCACGACAAAGCCGATGAAGATGGCCTTATACAACATCGAGTAACGCTCACCGAACACATACACCCAGCAGCGTTCGCCGTAGTACGACCACGATATCGCCGTACTGTAGGCGAACAGCACAACAGATAACGCGAGAATGGCAGGGAACCAATCCGAGATGGTGGCGAAGGCCATCGAGGTCAGCGTGGCGCCTTGGCTGGCGGCACGGATCGCTTCGTACTCTGGCGCGTTGTACACGCCTGTGATGACGATCACTAAGGCTGTCATGGTGCAAATCACCACAGTATCGATAAACGGCTCATACAACGCGACTAAGCCTTGTCGCACAGGATATTTAACCGATGCAGTGGAGTGCGCAATCGCCGCCGAACCTAAGCCCGCTTCGGAAGAAAATACCGCACGTTTGAAACCCTGTACCACCACCCCCACCATGCCGCCTGCAACCGCGATAGGCGAGAAAGCTTCGGTCACAATTTTTATCAATGCATCTGGGATGAGGGGCGCATTGCTACCGATGATCCAGATACAGGCTCCGACATAGATGATGACCATAGTTGGCACCACCGCCTCAGCCACATGTGCAATACGGCGCAACCCACCAATGATGACTAGTCCGACTGCGACGGCCATGATCAAGCCATAAGCGATGGGGAATTCTTTGAAGAATGGAATCTGCGCCTGCACCGCTCCCATCGACTGGCTCACCTGAAACGCACTACCCGCCCCCAATGAACCGAGTATGGTGAAAATGGCAAACATAATCGCCAGCACCTTACCTGTTTTCGGCGCGCCGTGTTCCGCTAACCCCGTGGATAGATATTCCATCGCGCCCCCCATGAGTCGTCCATCAGGACGCACACGGCGATACATCTGCGCCAGACTGGCTTCGGTGAATTTTGTGGTCATGCCGAGAAAGCCCGCCACAATCATCCAAAACGTTGCGCCTGGACCGCCAATGGAAATCGCAATGGCAACACCCGCAATGTTGCCCAAACCCACAGTAGCCGACAGCGCCGTGGATAACGCTTGGAAAGGGGATACCTCGCCTTTATCGTCGGCGGTGCGATACTTACCGCGAATCACCCGATACGCATGGCGCATGAGCCGTAAATTAACAAAGCTAAAACGCAGGGTGAGGAAGACGGCGGCAACAATTAACCAAGCCACAATAAAGGGCATCTTCGGTTCACCAGGAAATACATCATAGAAAATAATCTGCGCTAAAAAACTGTTGATACTGCCAAACAGCGCATCCAAAGTGGCTTCAGCAGCACGCGCGGTTAAGGGCATTAACACCCCAAACGCGCCCATCACAATCCTTTGAATTTTCATTTCCACTCCCTGCTAATTTTAATTTGGTCGCGATTATAACCAGCACCATTACTAATGGAGTGGCTGGATGGGAAAGTACAGCGCAGAGCGTATCCTTCATCAAGATAAAATACACGGCAACAAAAAAGCCAGCTTGCGCTGGCTCCTTTGTTTGTTGCTTCAAGCTAAATTACAGGCCTTTGATGAAGCCCATGATTTCTGCCATGTCTGCATCGCTAACTTTTGGATTAGCTGGCATTGGCATAGAACCCCAAGCACCGGAACCGCCTTTTTTAACTTTAGCTGCCAATTTTTCATAAGCAGCAGCGTCACCTTTGTACTTGTCAGCAACTGCCTTCCAAGCTGGACCAACCACCTTCTTGTCCACAGCGTGGCAAGCGGTGCAGTTGTTTTTCTTAGCAACAGCTGGCATATCAGTTGCCATTGCGGAACCAGCAACCATCAGGCCTGCTGCTACGATCATGCTTGTAACGATAGATTTCATGTGTTTCTCCATTTTTAAGTTTTAACTGCATTCACATCGTAAGTTTTAACTGCATTCACATCGAGCGGAGTGTTGACCCCGGCCGCATTCTAAACAACCCCGCATGAATTGCAAACAGTAAGCGGTGTGCCCACAACGCAAGTTCGAACAGGTGGTTGACGCTTATTTCAAATTGAGAATAAACCGCACAAGCTGTGTGCGCTCTTCTGCCGCAACTTGCGGCTGGGCTGGCATTGGCATCGCGCCCCAAGCACCACTACCCCCTTTTGCAATTTTCGCTTCCAACTTAGCTTGAGCTCCCGCATCACCCCGATTTTTGGCGGCAACGTCTTTCCATGCGGGACCGACCACTTTTTTATCTACGGCGTGACAGGCTAGGCAATTTTTCTTTTTGGCGAGCGCCAGTGCTTCGGCATCTGTCAACCCTGCTACCTTGGCGACCACTGGCGCCGTCACCGGCTTGGTAACCGCAGCGACGGGGGCGGACGCAGTGACTTTGGGAATAGGTTTAACGACTGGCGCTACAACCACGGGGTTAGCAGGCACAACGGGTTGCGTAGCAACTACTGGTGCGACAACAACGGGGACGGCAGGTTCAACAACGGTGGCAGGCGCTACTGGTGCAGGCTCTTCGGCTAAAACAGGAGCGGGGACAAGTGCAACCACTTCGGGCGCAGGAACGACGGCTACCACTTGGGGCTTTTTACTTTGACACGCCGACAATGCCAAAACTGCAAACAATAAAATCCATTTTTGATTCATTCTGATTCTCCTATTTATATGAACTTGCAAAAAACTACCCCCTTCAACTCCCCCTATCAGGGGATGCCACACCCGCCCCCTGACAAGGGGAGACTGGGGAAAATTGGGGTTTAATGTCCATTCCTGAAAAAATTAAACTTCGTCATCCTGCTCTAACCAACTCAACAAATACGCCCACTGTTCTAACTCTCTGTGTGCCACTGAAGGCGGCAAATCGAACAACGTTTTCCCCTCAAAGCCCGCATTCACATAGGCTTGGGCTTCGCGCAGATACGCCAGTATCGGCAAATCTAATCCTTTTAGAAATTGTTCCAGTGTCAGCGCTGCTCGGGTGCGCGGATCCATGCGCATACCTACCACACCGACCGACACTTTACCTTTGCGCACCAACTTTTCGTACTGAAGCAATTGCAAAAATTCGTGGCTGGCTTGAATGTCAAATGCAGAAGGCGCAATGGGAACAATGACGCGATGCACCAACTTCAGCGCATGTTCTAAATTTTTGCCATGCAAGCCCGCAGGGGAATCAATCACCAAATAATCGAGTGGCACATCGCGCATCACATCAGACTGCATCAACTCAATGCTGGGCAAGTGGTGTGGACGATTGGCTAACCACTGTGTGGAGGATTTTTGTCTATCCAAATCCAGAATAGCGACGCGTTGCCCGCGCGTGGCAAGGTAGCCCGCGATGTTAGTGGACAGCGTGCTCTTACCACTGCCCCCTTTGGGATTCGCAATCAGTATGGCTTTCATGGGGTCGTCTCCTCCAACTGATGTGTGCTACTTACCTTCCACCTGCGACACATCGCGCACCGCACCTTTATCAGCGGAAGTAACCATCGCTGCATAGGCGCGCAGTGCAGCCGAAATCTTTCGTGGACGCTCTGCGACAGGCTTCCAGCCTTGTTTGCCTTTGGCATCCAACGCGGCGCGACGCTGCGCCATCTCGGCGTCGGAAATCATCAAATTGATGGTGCGATTCGGGATGTCGATCTCGATACGATCGCCCTCGACTACCAAGCCGATTGCACCTCCACTCGCCGCTTCAGGGGAGACGTGACCGATACTCAAACCTGATGTGCCGCCGGAGAAACGTCCGTCCGTGAGCAACGCACACGCTTTTCCCAAGCCTTTCGATTTCAGATATGACGTGGGGTACAACATCTCTTGCATGCCGGGCCCGCCCTTTGGGCCTTCGTAGCGAATGACCACTACATCACCTGCCACGATTTGATCCGCAAGGATGCCAGCCGTCGCCGCGTCTTGGCTTTCGAACACACGCGCACGTCCACTGAATTTCAAGATGCTGTCATCCACACCCGCCGTCTTCACGATGCAACCATCGAGTGCGATATTGCCGTGCAACACAGCCAAGCCGCCGTCTTTCGAGTACGCGTGTGCTGCATCGCGAATACAACCATTTGCTCTATCAGAATCCAACTCTGGGTACAGCATGGACTGCGAAAAGGCGATGGTGGTGACGATGCCGCCGGGTGCAGCGCGGAAGAATTTCTTCGCTTCCTCATTTTGAGTTTGCGCGATGTCCCATTGCTTCAAGCCTTCGCGCATCGTCTTACTGTGAACGGTGCTCACCTCACCATGCAACAAGCCTGCACGATCCAGTTCGCCCAAAATGGCGGCGATACCGCCGGCACGGTGTACATCTTCCAAATGGTATTCAGAGGAGGGTGCGACTTTGCACAAGGTCGGCACGTGGCGCGACAGCCTGTCCATATCCTTCATGGTGAAATCGACGCCTGCCTCACGTGCGATAGCGAGCAAGTGCAACACGGTATTGGTCGAACCACCCATGGCGATGTCCAGCGTCATCGCATTCTCGAATGCCTTGAAGGTGGCGATATTGCGCGGCAAAACCGATGCGTCATCCTGCTCGTAGTAGCGTTTGCACAACTCGACAACGGTACGCCCAGCACGCAAGAATAGTTGCTTGCGTTCAGCATGGGTCGCCACCAGCGAACCATTGCCCGGCAAGGACAAGCCAAGCGCCTCGGTCAAACAGTTCATCGAATTAGCCGTGAACATGCCGGAGCAAGAACCACAGGTCGGGCAGGCAGATCGCTCAATGGTATCCACGTCCGCATCGCTCACACGACTGTCAGCCGCTGCCACCATCGCATCCACCAAATCTAGGCCGACGACTTTACCCTGCAAGGTCGCCTTGCCCGCCTCCATCGGTCCGCCAGAAACAAACACCACGGGAATGTTCAGACGCATCGCAGCCATCAACATGCCCGGAGTGATCTTGTCGCAGTTGGAGATGCAGACCAGCGCATCGGCACAGTGCGCGTTGCACATGTATTCCACCGAGTCCGCGATAAGGTCACGCGATGGCAAGGAATACAACATACCGTCATGCCCCATGGCGATGCCGTCATCCACCGCGATGGTATTGAACTCCTTGGCGATACCCCCCGCCTTCTCGATTTCGCGCGCCACCATCTGTCCGAGATCTTTCAGGTGAACGTGTCCCGGCACAAACTGGGTGAACGAGTTGGCGATGGCGATGATGGGCTTGCCGAAGTCGCCATCTTTCATGCCCGTCGCGCGCCACAAAGAGCGAGCGCCCGCCATGTTGCGGCCATGTGTGGAAGTGTGTGAGCGGTATTGAGGCATGGTGCGGAATCCTAAATTGATAAGCAGATGGGCGATTCTAAACTACCGAGGCTATCAATTCACCCACTTCGCTTACCTAACAATGACTGCGTAGCCCAAAAACAAACTTCCCGCGTGAAGCGGGAAGAATTTACAAACTAATGCGGCGACTACGTTAAGGCACTAGCAAGCACACGCAGTGTGTTGCGCGACGGAAAGCGATGCCTTTTGTGTAACTGTCAAACTCGCAATAGTGGCGGGGGCAAGCCCAGCTATTGCGCCTGTTGACAATGAAGCAAGTTGAGCCGCGCTGACACCAACCACATGCGCTGGCGCAAGCCCTACAACCTGTGCTGCGCTCAGGGCACTGAACGCCCCAAGGTTCAGGTTCGCAATACCGGTTGCCACTCCAAAGGGATTGGTGAGTACCGCAATGTCAAGGATTTGCGTCGGGGTCAGCGTCGCCACTTCCGCAGACGTAATCGCAGCAACCTGTGCTGAATTACTCACAAGCACAGGCCACGTCAGGATACTCAGTAGGGAGATTTGCGATGTGCCAACCATGCCGCCCGACCCGCCTGCACCGATCATCCTAACTTGCGCCGGAGTCAAGGTAGCTATTTCCACCTGCGTAATCGCCGTTATCTGACTCTGCGCAAAGCTTCTGTTGGCCAATGCTTGAAGCGCGGCATTACTTAACTGATTGAAATTTGTGCCAATAGCCCTGATTTCCTCTTCGGTGAGCGTCGCCACTTCCGCAGGCGTAATCGCAGCAACCTGTGCTGGATTACTCACAAGCACAGGCCACGTCAGGATACTCAATAGGGAGATTTGCGATGTGCCAACCGTGCCGCCCACCCCTGCTGCACCAATCATCCTTACTTGTGCCGGAGTCAAGGTGGCTATTTCCACCTGCGTAATCGCCGTTATCTGACTCTGCGCAAAGCTTCTGTTGGCCAATGCTTGAAGCGCGGCATCACTTAGCTGATTGAAATTTGTGCCAATCGCCATGATTTCCTCTTCGGTGAGCGTCGCCACTTCCGCAGGCGTAATCGCAGCAACCTGCGCAGGATTGCTTACAAGCGCTGGCCATGTTTGAAAGTTCAGAAGGAATATCTTCGATGTGCCAACCGTACCGCCCACCCCGGCTGCACCAATCATCCTTACTTGTGCCGGAGTCAAGGCAGTTATCTCCACTGGCGTGATTGCCGAGATCTGCATCTGTGCAAAGCTGCTATTAGCTAACGCCTGCAACGCCGCATCGCTCAAGTATTTAATGTTCGTACCGAATGCCGAGATTTGCGCCTCTGAATAAGCAGATATTTCCACTGGTGTAATCGCTGCAATTTGCGCTGGGGTAAGCGAAGTATTGGCTGGTGTATTATTCGCTGAAGAATTTCCGCCAGCCCCACACCCAATAAGCGTGACTGCTACAACAAAGAGTAGACCCGCACCAAGCTTGGCTCCCCTACCAATTGAGCTTTTCATTTCCATGACGTAATTCCCTTTTCATTATTCGTATTATTGAGCGGGCAAAAAACCGCGCGCAGGGTACCCCCTCCCCGAAGCATGGTCAAGCATTCCGACGCCACTCCTAAAATTACAGAGATAGCGCTACAAGCGAGACTTTTCCTAGCTGCAAAAACAAAGCTGCCCGCTCAAGGCGGGCAGCTTTGTTGTTAAAACAATGAAACTTAATTGGTCTTAATCAAACGTGCATTTTTCCAAGCATCCGCAGGCAGTTGC
>JABFSI010000071.1 GCA_013140695.1 Sideroxydans sp.
ATGGTGGTGAGGGTGTCGATACCTTATTGGGAGGGAGCGGTGATGACACGCTGAATGGCGTGGACATCGGCGCGGTTGTGGATGTGATGGTGGGAGGTGACGGCAACGATACCTACTATGTGGACAACAGCGCAGATGTTGTAATTGAAGATTCTCTAACTGGGGGATGGGATCGTGTGAACGCGTCCGCTGATTTTGTGCTGGGTGACAATATCGAAGATTTGCAACTGCTGGATGGGGCGATTAGCGGTACGGGTAATGCGCTGGCGAATAACATTGATGGTACCGACTCGAACAACATACTTGATGGGCAAGGCGGTAATGATTCGCTGGATGGGTATGCAGGTGATGACATCATCATCGGTGGTTTGGGGGATGACCATCTTTATGGCGGTAACGACACGGAAATTCAAGACGAGAATGGTTATTGGGTGACTGCCAGCAATAACGATGTGCTTGATGGTGGGGATGGCAATGATTATGTCAATGGTGGTTCAGGCAACGACATTATTGAGGGGGGCGCTGGAGATGACAATTTGTACGGCGGGAATGACGATGGCTACAACAGTGAATCTAATTATTCATTCCTGAGCAACAACGATACGATCAACGGCGGAGAAGGTAACGATTACATCAATGGTCAATCCGGGGCGGATCGATTGTTCGGTGGTGCTGGCGATGATGTGATCTATGGTGGGGATAATAGATGGTCTAGCTGGATTTACGATCCTGAGACCGATACAAACACCCCGATGTCCAATAATGATTATCTGGAGGGTGGGGATGGTAACGACCAGCTCTTTGGGCAGGCGGGTGATGACATTTTGGTTGGCGGAGATGGCTACGATGAACTCATGGGTGGCGATGGCAATGACATCATCTACGGAAGTCATTTGGGGGGTAACGCCAATCCGATGGGGGATAACGCGGCTACAGATATACGTCCCAATCTGACGCTGAATGTAAATGGTGTCGAGGGAGATGATTCGATCCCGCTTGCCAATGTACTCGACCCTGCAAGCGATTACGTTTTGCAAGGTGCCATAGGGGATGGTTCTTATGCTGCGTCAGGGATCGGTTGGGACTACGATTTTTACAATCTGGGCATGTTGTCCGCTGGGCAGGTGATCACCGCTTCGACATTCAGCAACTTTGATGCGGTGATTGGTCTGTACGATTCACATGGGAATCTAGTGGCATTCAATGATGATGCAAGCAGAGCTGGCGGCTCACTGAATAGCTTGGATGCCAGTATCACTTTCACGATCAGTGCAGATGACACTTACTATTTGGAAGTCTCCGATATTGGTGGTTGGACACCGTTGAATCCGTTTGATGCCGCTGCAAATGGCGATGTAACCCAGTATTCATATTCCGGGGGCGCATATACAGCTACTGTGAACGTGGCAGCATCCAATACTGGGATAAGTCACTTCGCCATCGATCCGTCCAAGCTCGACTCTACCGTCAGCATGGATAGCATGGCTGGTGGGCAGGGCGATGATATCTATGTGGTGGATGGTAATTATGAAGTGGTTGATGGAGCGCCAGCGATTGATGATTGCGGCGATTTGGTTCCAACACAACTTCTATCTTGGTCAACCGATACAGTCACTGAATATGCAAATGAGGGTTATGACGTTGTATTGAGCAGTGGTAGTTATGTGATGGGCGATAACGTGGAAGAGTTGCGCCTGACACTTGATTCGGCGATAGCAACGATCGATGCACAACGTTATGCCGATATGCGGGCTTTTGGTCAGGATGGTACGGGTAATGATTTGGACAATGTCATTATCGGTAACGAGTTGAATAACCGACTGGATGGAGGTGCCGGTGCAGATACGCTGATAGGCGGGGCAGGCAACGATACCTATGTGGTCGATCAGGTGGGCGACGCTATCATCGAGCAGGTCGATGCGGGTGTCGATACGGTCGAGAGCAGTATCGATTTCTCACTGCTGAATACCAATCTGGAAAATCTCACTTTGCTCGCTGGTGCTTGGGATGGTCAAGGCAATGCATCGGACAATGTGCTGCAAGGAAATGGTGAGAGCAACTACCTTGAGGGCATGGACGGCAATGACAAGTTGATCGGCGGGGTTGGTGATGACATCTTGTTAGGCGGTGCAGGCAATGATCGTTATGTGTTCCGTATTGGTGATGGTGCGGATGTGATCGACGATTGGCAGGGAAATGACACGTTGTACCTTGGCAATGATTTGTCCGCTATGGATATTGCGACGGCGCGAGTGGGTGATGATCTGCTGATCACGATCAATAACACCGCCGATTCTGTGACGTTGACCAATTGGTTCACGCAGGCTGAAGGGGTGCGACGGATCGAGTTTTGCGACGGTAATGTGTTGGATAACTTGTTTGATCAAGCTCCAGTTTCGGCAGAGCCAATTGCAGATCAGGTAACCAATGAGGATGAGTCCTTTAGCTTCGCTGTCTCTGCGGATGCATTCGTTGATCCTGATGCGGGTGATACGTTGACCTACAGCGCAACGCTGGCAGATGGTTCTGCACTTCCAACTTGGCTGATATTTGATGCAACCACGCAGACCTTTAGTGGTGTGCCAACGAATTGGGATGTGGGCAGCCTCAACCTGACAGTAACTGCAACTGACAGTAGCGGCCTCTCAACCAGCGACACCTTCGTGCTGGATGTGTTGAACGTGAACGATGCGCCAACGGCCGAGAGTCCATTGAGTAATCAGTCCGTTATTGCTGAACAATCTTTCCGTTTTTCGTTTGGAGTTACCCCCCGCGCAACAGAGAGTTTTTTGAATGATGCGACTGATACAGGAACGTCAGAGCAAGTGTGGCCGAGTTACGACAGTTATTTGTGGAATGGTGGTGGGGATGACATTTATACCTTTGCGCGAGGCGATGGCAATGTAGCTATTACTGAATGGGATTTTGCAAGTACGGATACCTTGCAGCTTGGCAACGACATTCTGCCAGCGGATATCACCATCGGTGTTTCAGGTGAGGATCTTGTTTTAGCAATTAATGGCACGAACGACAAAGTCACCCTAGTTAATTGGTTGTATTTTGGGAATCCATTAGCTGGGTGGAGTCCCGATTCAATTGCATGCCGAGTAGATCAAGTGGTGTTCGCCGATGGGACCGTGTGGGGCAACAATGAGCTGAAGCTCAAAGTACCCACTGCACCTAGCTTAAGCAGTGATTATTTGAACGGTACAGCAGGCGATGACTCGATCAGCCTTCTGGCTGGAGATGACACGATATATGCCTTGGAGGGGAATGACACCGTTCTAGGCGGTGCGGGTAATGATTCAATTTTTGGCAGCACAGGCAGCGATATTCTCTTTGGCGGAAGCGGTAATGATCAGTTTTACAATGACGGAAACATCAACTTGAATGGCGAGAATGACTTGTTGATGGGAGGGGCTGGGGATGATTGTTTGCAGGAGAATCTTTCTAAAAACGTGCTCATTGGTGGGCAAGGGAATGATGTCGTCTGGAGCTACGATGGACAGAATATTGTTCTGTTCAATCGAGGTGATGGTAACGATTTGGTCGATGTAGAGAGCAGCAATGGCTCATCTTCCAAATCGGACACTCTTTCTCTTGGTGGTGGTATCAATTATTTTGACCTGTCATTCAGTCGGGACGCTGACAATCTCATTCTTAATACAGGCAATGGAGAAACGATTACTTTAGGGAATTGGTTCAATACAGGGTGAGATTACAAAGTCTTGACTCGTTTGCAAGTCGTTGTTGAAGCGATGGCGGGCTACGATGTCAACTCAACCGACCCACTGCTGAACCAACGCATCCAGCAATTCGATTTCTTAGGTTTGGCGAATCAATTTGAAGCCGCGCTAGTGAATAATCCGACCCTCACCACTTGGCAACTCGCCACCGCGCTGGCTGATTTTTCTCTAGGTGGTTCGGATACGGCAGCCATCGGTGGCGACATGGCCTACCTGTATGGCAAGAACGGCAACTTGGATGGGCTGAGTGAAGCCGAATTGCGCGCACAACTGAACGATGCATCGTTCGGTACTAGCAGCCAAACATTGACCAAGCTTAATCCAATAACCACCTCCGCCGCATTCACTGATGTGGACTTCATTCATAGCGACAGCCTGACCTACAGCGCAACACTGGCTGATGGCTCGCCACTGCCAACATGGCTCACCTTTGATGCCGCCACACAGACCTTTAGCGGCACGCCAGCAAATGGTGACGCAGGATTGTTCAGTGTCGCGGTGATTGCCACTGACACAGGTGGTTTAAGTGCGACCACTCTATTTGAACTGGATGTGATCAGTCTGAATACAGCACCTATCGCTGTGGCAGATTTGATCGCCATCTCTCAAGATGATTTCACCTCAACGATTGCTGTTGCTGACCTGTTAGCCAACGATACCGATCCTGATGTGGGTGATACGTTAAGCATGGTGGGTTTTGATGCAGTCACTGCCGATGGCAATACGGTCACTCAAGATGCGAACGGTGATTTCGTTCTCGATATTGGAAGTGGTTACCAATCGTTGGCGGAAGGTGAGACGGTTATCGATAGCTTCACCTACACCATCGCCGATGCTGCGGGTGAAGTGTCCACTGCCACAGTGGATGTCACCATCGCAGGTGTGAACGATGCGCCTATCGTTGCGGCTGCAATCGACAATCAACTGACTGATGAAGATGTCGCATTCAGCTTCACGCTTCCAGCAGATACCTTTACCGATATCGATAATGGAGATGTGCTCAGTTACAGCGCAACCCTTGCTGATGGTTCTGACCTGCCTGCATGGCTTACCTTCGATGCTGACACGCAAACGTTCAGCGGCACACCAGACAATTGGGATGTCGGCGTACTGGATGTGCGAGTGACGGCGACTGACATCGCGGGTGCAAGCGTATCCACCACTTTTGCGATGGATGTGCAGAACATTAACGATGCGCCGATTGCAACTGACGATGTAGGCAGTTCAATCGAGGATGGCGGCGCGGTATCGTTGGATGCTGCCACCTTGTTGGCGAACGACAGCAATCCTGACTTCATCCATGGCGATGTATTGAACGTGGTCGGTGTTTCGCAAGCGGCCTCAGGCGCTGCAGTGTCTCTGTTGAACGGCGCGGTGCAATACGACGTTGGAAACCTGTTCCAATCCTTGGCGCAAGGTCAAACAGCGACCGACACCTTCAGTTACACCGTTTCTGATACTGCAGGTGCCACCAGCACAGCAAACGTCACCATGACTATCACTGGTGTGAACGATGGCCCTGCTGCACAAGACGATGTGGCTACTGTGCAAGAAGACCTCAACGTCAGCGCAAGTGGCAATGTGCTGAACAACGACAGTGATGTTGACCAAGGCACTGTGCTCACCGTGGCGAACGCAGGCACGATGCAAGGTCAATACGGTAGCCTCATCCTGGACACGGACGGCAGCTACAGTTACCAACTGGACAACGCCAGCACCGCAGTACAAGGACTCATGGCAGGGCAGGTGGTTAGCGAGAGCTTCACCTATCAAGCCACGGATGGCATCGCGAGCACAGCTGCAACGCTCACGGTATCCATCACGGGTGCTAACGATGGCCCAGTGGCGCAGAACGACAGCGCAACGGTCGATGAAGACAGCCAACTCACGATCAACGCAGACGCACTCTTGGCTAACGACACCGATGCGGATGTGGGCGATACCCAAACCTTGGTTGGCGTTGAAGCCGTTTCCACATTGGGCGCTGCTGTTTCTCTACAGAACGGGCAGGTCGTGTATGACCACGGCGGACGCTTCAATAGCTTGATGGCTGGTCAGACCTTGTCGGATAGTTTCACTTACACCATGACAGATAGCGCGGGTGCGATCAGCATCGCCACCGTGAACGTCTCTGTTGTCGGTGTGAACGATGGCCCGACAGCCAATAGTGATAGCGCCACAACGAACGAAGACACATCTCAAACCACGCTGAACGCAAGTCATCTATTGGCTAACGATAGCGATCCTGATGCGGGAGATGTTCTTTCCATCGCGGGATTCGATACCGTCAGCACCTTGGGTAACGCGATCAGCATGGATGCCACAGGCAACCTGGTGTTCGACCCCACTTCGACAGGCTCAGGACAGGGCATCGGCAGCCGTTATCAGTATCTGGCACAAGGTGAAACTCTCATTGATACCTTCAACTACACCGTCACCGACACATCGGGTGCGGCCAGCACTGCGCAAGTCAGCATGACTATCGTTGGCATGAACGATGCGCCAGTGACTGCCGCTGATGATGTGACCGCCCTGCAAGAAGACTTCGTTGTCACTGCCAGCGGCAACGTATTGGCGAACGACACTGACATTGATCAAGGCACCGTATTGCAGGTAGCGAATGCAGGAACCTACCAAGGTAACTTCGGCAGTCTGGTGTTGAACGCGGACGGCAGCTATAGCTACGCTCTGGATAATGCTTCACTGGGTGTTCAATCTCTGGCTCAAGGCCAAGTCGTCACCGAGACCTTCGCTTATCAAGCGACCGATGGATTCGTGTCCACACCTTCAACACTGACGGTGACCATCACGGGGACCAATGATGCACCAGCCGTAGTCGCAGATACGGCAGCGGTGCAAGAAGACATCACCCTGCAAACAACGGGCAACGTGCTAACCAACGACTCGGATGTGGATCAAGGTACGTTGCTACAGGTTGCAAATGCAGGTCTGTTCGTAGGCCAGTACGGTCAGCTCACCTTGCAAGCAGATGGTAGCTACACCTACGCATTGGATAACAGCGCACTCGCTGTCCAAGCACTGGCACAAGGTCAGATCGTTACCGAAACCTTTGCTTACCAAGCGACCGATGGCATCACAGCCACACCTTCGACACTCACTGTCAGCATCACTGGAACCAATGATGCCCCGGTTGTCGTTGCAGATACGTCGAGCGTGCAGGAAGACCTCAGCATCACTGCTACGGGCAATGTCCTCGCCAACGATACCGATGTGGATCAAGGAACGGTACTGACCGTTGCGAACGCTGGTGTGTTTGCTGGCAGCTTCGGCAGTCTTGTACTAAACGCGGACGGTAGTTACCTCTACGCTTTGGACAACGCTTCATTGGCTGTTCAATCACTAGCCGAAGGTCAGACTGTCGTTGAGACCTTTACCTATGAAGCTTCGGATGGCATCACCTCTACATCTTCTACACTGACCGTCACCATCACTGGCACCAACGATGCGCCAGTGACGACAGTGGACACAGCCGCTGTTCAAGAAGATGTGACGCTGACTGCATCGGGTAATGTGTTGGCGAACGATACCGATGTTGACCAAGGAACCGTTCTCACCGTGGCGAATGCAGGTGTGTTCGCAGGCCAATACGGTCAACTGACACTCAATGTGGACGGCAGCTACACCTACGCTTTGGACAACGCCTCGCTGGGTGTTCAATCCTTGGCTCAAGGTCAAACCGTCATCGAGACGTTCGCTTATCGGGCGACGGACGGACTGGTGGCAACTCCATCTACGCTCACCGTGACCATCACTGGCACCAACGATGCACCCGTGACGACAGTGGATACCGCTGCTGTTCAAGAAGATGTGACGCTGACTGCATCGGGTAATGTGTTGGCGAACGACACTGATGTCGATCAAGGAACCGTTCTCACCGTGGCGAATGCAGGTGTGTTCGCAGGCCAATACGGTCAACTGACACTCAATGTGGACGGCAGCTATACCTACGCTTTGGACAACGCCTCGCTGGGAGTTCAATCATTGGCTCAAGGTCAAACGGTCATCGAGACGTTCGCTTATCGGGCGACGGACGGACTGGTAGCGACTCCATCCACACTCACCGTGACCATCACTGGTACTAACGATGCGCCGGTTGTCGTTGCAGATGCGTCGAGCGTGCAGGAAGACCTCAGCATCACCGCTACGGGCAATGTGCTGACCAATGACTCTGATGTGGATCAAGGAACGGTATTGACTGTGGCGAATGCTGGAAACCACCAAGGTAACTTCGGCAGTCTCGTGTTGAATGCGGATGGTAACTACAGCTACATGCTGGACAACAGCTCACTCGCTGTCCAATCCCTAGCCGAAGGCCAAGTAGTGACAGAGACATTCAACTACGAAGCTTCGGATGGCATTACTTCCACGCCATCTACACTAACTGTCACCATCACTGGCACCAACGATGCTCCAGTGACGACTGTGGACACAGCCGCTGTTCAAGAAGATGTGACGCTGGCTGCCACAGGCAACGTCCTCGCTAATGACTCTGATGTGGATCAAGGCACAGTACTCACCGTCGAGAACGCTGGTGTGTTCGCAGGTCAGTACGGCCAACTCACCTTGGCCGCTGATGGCAGCTATGCCTATGTGCTCGACAACGCTTCACTGGCAGTGCAGTCGTTGGCGGAAGGGCAGGTCATCACCGAAATGTTCGCTTACGCGGCATTCGATGGCATCACCTCTACACCTTCTACGCTGACCGTCACCATCACAGGCACCAACGATGCACCAGTGACGACTGTGGATACAGCCGCTGTTCAAGAAGACCTCAGCATCACCGCAACAGGCAACGTCCTCGCTAACGATACTGATGTGGATCAAGGTACCGTGTTGACGGTTGCGAACGCGGGCGTGTTCGCCGGACAGTATGGTCAGCTCACGCTGGCTACCGACGGCAGCTACACCTACGCACTCGACAATGCTTCATATGGTGTTCAAAGCTTGGCAGCAGGGCAGACCGTCACCGAGACGTTCGCCTATCAGGCAACGGATGGACTGGTGGCAACCCCATCCACACTCACTGTGACCATCACGGGCACCAATGACGCTCCCGTAGTGGCCGCAGCCATCGTCGATCAAGCCACCAACGAAGATGTGCTGTTTAGCTTCACCGTACCAGTGGATACCTTCACCGACATCGACCAAGGCGATGTGCTGACCTATCAGGCAACCCTGTCCGATGGAACAATACTGCCAAGCTGGCTCAGCTTCGACTCGGCGACACGTACCTTCAGCGGTATCCCATCCAACTGGGATGTAGGTGTGCTCAATGTATCCGTTACCGCCACCGATAACCACGGCGCTTCGGTCACCGACACCTTCGCGCTGGATGTGCAGAACGTTAACGATGCTCCTATCGTGGCTAACCATCTGGCCGATCAGCGTGTCAACAAAGACAAACGCTTCAATATCGTCGTGCCGGCCAACACCTTCGACGACTGGGACATCGTGCATGGTGACAGCCTCAGCTTCAGCGCCACCTTGGTTAATGGAGACAAACTGCCAAAGTGGCTCAAGTTCGATGCCGCCACACGCACCTTCTCCGGCAAGGCTGAAGGCTCCAAGAGTTACAACATCCTGCTCACAGCAACAGATGAGGCGGGTGCCAGCGCCACGCAGGTATTTACCTTCAGTACGAGTAATGAACGCAATCGTGACGACGAACATGATCATCCGACCGTGATCGACACCACCCAAGACGAGATCATCGCCAGCAGCACAGTGAACGACATCATCCACACCGGCAACGGTGCGGACACCATCATCTTCCAACGGGGTGACGGTCAGGACAAACTGTACGGCGGCATCGGCACCGACAACACACTCGTCCTGGGGGGTATCAAGAAGTCCGACATTGCCCTATCCAAGAACGGTAGCGACCTCATCCTTGAGACAGGTAACAACGACCAAATCACACTGCGCAATTGGTACGACACTAGTGCCAACTATAAGAGCGTGCTGACGCTGGACATCATCGCCAGTGCCGTGTCTGAATTTGATGGTCAGTCGGGATGTGGTTCCACTACAACCAATATAGACCAATTCGACTTCACAGCCGTTGTGAATGCCTTCGACCAAGCTTGTGCAACTGGTGCGACTTACCAGCACTGGAGCGCAACGCAAAGCCTGAGTGCCGCTCATATCGATGATGGAGAAGATTCAGTGCTGGGTAGCAGTGCCTTTAAGGACGTGAACATCAGCAGTCTGTTGGCGGCAGGGCAGGTGAATCAGAATTTGATCGGTTCCCAATTAAATAAGAACCAACTATAAAAATCTGCTACATAAAAAATTGCACAATAACTCGGAGAAAATAATGGATAACAACTCGTTTCTCACAAAGCTTGCTCAGTCTCCCGTCTCAGATATAGCTTGAGTTTTTTCTTATGGGGCGCAATTGGGTTTATTGTTAGTACGTTTGCGTTATATGGTCAAAGCATGGATGCGATAGCTCAATATATGAATTTGGTGGCCAAAACATCGCTAAAGAATCTCGATGTGGTGGGGATTTTTGGGATTTTTTTGTTGTAGCGGCCTTGTGGTTCAAGAATATGGAAAAAGTGGCTGGGGCTGCATGGAAACTTGGCGGAACTCCAAATTATCTAGGGATGATTGTTCGCCGAACTGCGCATGATGTTCTTCTGTCTGCGTTTGGTATCGGTGCGAACTTGTCGGGCCTACTTTTATCTTTGCTGTTTCTTATTACGGGTTCAATTCAAGAGTGGTTGATTTTCGGTTTGACGATTACACAATTCTTTCTTATTGTCGGAGCCATCGGCTGTATTAATCTGGCGCTTCGGGTTGAACAGAACTCAACATTAGTTGGCAACAAAAACTGTCTCCAGTGTCAGCTACACTAGCGCATTTGGGGGGAGGGCTTAGATTATCCGTTCCAACAATCCTCTGAGTCGCTCCTATGTAAAACGCAAGTTAGTTAGACATACTTCTAAGGAGGTCAGAATAGGTAGACAATTCAGCAAATCCCCGTAGTCCGGTTTGGCCGATTATGCAGTCGTTTAAGTAGTATCAAGAATCAGATTTGCTGCGTGACTTTTGCGTGACTTTCACCACATCCATGAGCGTTTATATGCACGTAGATTGTGTATGCCGCTCGTAACTACTTGATATATAATGATCACGTTTTGTGGATACAGGCTACGAACCAAGGGGTCAGGAGTTCGAATCTCTTCCGGCGCACCAATAAAATAAAGGCTTCCAGCGATGGAAGCCTTTTTTCTTTTGCGCTTTTTTAGGTTAATAACTCGTGTTGAGTTAATGGCGTCTAGTTACTATTTAACTGGACGTACTAATGAAGCAGCTAATTTCGCGCGCTGCCGCGCTTCGTCGGTGTTGTCAGCTGTGCTGATGGCGACGCCCATACGGCGTTTAATAAAACTTTCTGGTTTGCCGAAAAGTCGAATATCTGTTTCGGCTATCGCGAGTGCTTTTTCAACGCCTTCAAAGGCAATTCCTTTCGTTTCTATACCCCCATAGATTACTGCCGAAGCGCCTGCGCGGCGCATTCTGCTATCAACGGGCAGGCCGAGAATGGCGCGAGCATGCAATTCAAATTCAGATAAACGTTGAGTGGCGAGCGTAACTAGACCTGTGTCGTGTGGACGCGGGCTCACTTCTGAAAACCACACTTTATCTCCTTTTACGAATAGCTCTACTCCAAAAATACCGCGTCCGCCGAGCGCTGTTGTGACTCGCTGCGCAATGTCGCGCGCGCGTTGCAACGCCAGTTCCGACATGGCTTGCGGCTGCCATGATTCGACATAATCTCCTGATACTTGGAGGTGTCCGATAGGCTCGCAGAAATAGGTTTCGATACTCCCTGAAACATTGATGGCGCGTACAGTCAATTGGGTAATTTCATATTCAAAATCGACAAAACTTTCTACGATGACGCGTGCTTCTTGTACACGTCCAGACTGCAAGGCGTAGTCCCACGCGGTTTGCATATCATTTTCTGTGCGCAATAAAGATTGCCCTTTACCTGAAGAAGACATAATGGGTTTAACAATGCATGGAAAGCCAATGTCACTGTGGATAGCTGCCTGTAACTCTGCCAGTGAGCTGGCGAATTTGAATGTGGATGTGGGTAAGCCGAGTTCGTCGGTGGCTAGGCGGCGTATACCTTCACGATTCATGGTAAGTTGCGCCGCGCGTGCTGTAGGAATCACTTCGGCGATGTTTTCTTTTTCGATGTCGAGCAAAACCGAGGTGGCAATCGCCTCAATTTCGGGCACGACTAAATGCGGACGTTCGGCTTCAATCACTGCGCGCAACGCAACAGGATCCGTCATGTTAATGACATGCGAGCGATGTGCCACCTGCATCCCCGGCGCATCGGCATAGCGATCTACCGCAATTACCTCCACGCCTAAACGTTGCAAAGCGATGATGACTTCCTTGCCTAATTCCCCGGCGCCTAAAAACATCACTTTGGTGGCGGAAGGACTTAACGGAGTGCCGATACGGAAGGGGAGTTGGGTCGCCATACGGGGGAGCCAGAAATTAAGTGAGGGCGATGTTAGCGTGCCTGCGGTGTGCTGTACAAGTGAGCGATGGCTAGGGGGTGTAAGTTACGTGATTTTTTTCTTGGGTGGGCGCACAATGCGTGCACTTTTATTTTTCCATTGTTCACTTATCTTCGCGCGCCATGTTATCTACTCGTTCCAGCGGCATCTTGCTGCATCCTACCTCGCTCCCTAGTCAATTCGGTTCTGGTGATTTCGGCACAAATGCGTATCAATTTGTAGATTGGTTGGTGAGTGCAGGGCAGACTCATTGGCAAATTCTTCCCTTGGGTGAAGTGGGGCCCGGTAACTCTCCTTATATGAGTAGCTCTGCCTTTGCGGGAAATTTACTCATGATTGATTTGGAGGCGTTAGCGCTTCAGGGCTGGCTTAAGCAGGATGATTTAATTCCACATCCTGCTTTTAATGCAGAGCATGTGAATTATGCGTTGGTCAATCCGTATCGAATTGAACGCTTGCGTCGCGCAGCGGAACGCTTTTTCAGCGAAGGGAGTGCGACTAAAGCATACGCGAGTTATCACAAATTCTGTGAGCACGAAAAAAGTTGGCTCGATGATTACGCGTTATTTAAGGCGATTGATAAACAACAGCAGGGGCGTGAATGGAGTGATTGGCCGCAGGGGCTGGCAGAACGTACTTCAGCACAGCTTGAACAAGTTAGATGGAAGTTCGCAGCAGAAATTAATTTTTGGAAGTTTGGACAATGGTGTTTCTCACAACAATGGTTTGCACTGAAACAGTATGCAAATGAACGTGGTGTGCGTTTGGTTGGTGATGTGCCTATTTTTGTGGCGTATCACAGCGCCGATGTGTGGGCGAATCAGAGCCTATTTGAATTAGATGAGAAAGGCCGCCCTACTACGGTAGCGGGTGTGCCGCCCGATTACTTTAGTGAAACAGGGCAGCTATGGGGAAACCCGCTCTACCGTTGGGATGTGCATGAGGAAAGCGGTTACGTGTGGTGGATTGCACGATTGGCACACGCGTTACGTTATTTTGATTGCGTGCGCATAGATCACTTCCGTGGTTTTGCGAGCTATTGGGCCGTGCCAGCCTCTGCCAGCACGGCGATTGATGGGCAATGGATGCCAGGACCAGGGGAGAAACTGTTTGCCGCCTTCCGGCGCGCTTTGGGTGAGTCCTTGCCTATCATCGCGGAAGATCTTGGTCTTATCACACCTGATGTGATTGCTTTGCGTGATCAATTTAATTTGCCGGGCATGCGTATTTTGCAATTTGCCTTTGGCGAAGATGAGCGTAATTATTTTTTGCCACATCACTACGTGGCAAATTCTGTGGCTTACACAGGAACACACGACAACGACACCAGTGTGGGATGGTGGAATAAAGCGCGCGAAAATGAGCGGCAGTTTGCGCAACGTTACCTAGGTTGCGATTGTCATGAAATTCATTGGCAAATGATTAAAGCACTGTCGGTGTCAGCCGCCAATACGGTGATTTTTCCCTTGCAAGATGTATTGGGACTGGACAGTCAACATCGTATGAATTTTCCTGGTACGGGGAATGGCAATTGGGCATGGCGCTTTACATGGAAAATGATGGATGCAGGCGCGGCGGAAAAATTAAGGACGCTTACTGCCTTGCATAGCCGTAATCCGAGGGGACGTTAACGTAAACTCTGTGAGTTAAATGAGGCATAAACAAAAAGGGTTGAATCTTACGATTCAACCCTTTTGTATTTTGTGTGTGTAGCGAAAATTACTTCTTGCCGTTCACAGCGCCCTTCAATGTTGCACCAGCTTTGAAAGCAGGAGCTTTAGATGCTTTGATCTTAAGTTCTGCGCCAGTGGCTGGATTGCGGCCGATACGTGCAGCGCGCTTGCGAACTTCGAATGTACCGAAGCCAACCAAAGCAACGTTGTCACCTTTCTTAAGAGTTGCGGTAATGATCTCGATCAGAGCGGCGATATTGCGATCTGCGTCTGCCTTGCTGCTGCCAGTTTTGGTAGATAGTGCGTCAATCAGTTCTTTACGGTTCATGCGTTTCTCCTTGTATTGTTTGGGGTTGAATCAACTCCGACGCGGATTGTTCTAGATATTGAAATAATTTGCAACTACAAAAATTATCTATATACGTAAAATAATGTGATGGGAGATGGGTTGTAGAGGGGGAGGCTATTTTTTAGATTTGAGGAAATGAGTGTTTAATTCACGAGTGGAGGAGAATTAGGTTGATTTTTGGAAAGAGAATTTACTTGATTTTCCAATTAGTTACTTGCTTTATTAAGGCGAGGAAAGTCGATGCAGAAGTAAAGCATTTGGTGCCCGGAACCGGAATCGAACCGGTACGCTGGTTTCACCCAAGCGACGGATTTTAAGTCCGTTGTGTCTACCAATTTCACCACCCGGGCTGGGTAGCCTGTGTTAACAAATGCCACAGGATTGAAGAGCCGCGCATTATACAGAGGAGAAACAATTGCGCTAGACAAGAGAAATAATTTATAAACTTTCTTGACACAAAAAACTTTTTCTCTATAATGCGGACTTCGTTTTTGCGGGAATAGCTCAGTTGGTAGAGCGATACCTTGCCAAGGTATAGGTCGAGAGTTCGAGTCTCTTTTCCCGCTCCAAATTTAAGGGGAAGCTAAATGCTTTCCCTTCTTCATTTCAGCGTAGTTTTTCTGGTTTTAGGGTGCGATAGCAAAGCGGTTATGCCCCGGATTGCAAATCCGGTTAGCCCAGTTCGACTCTGGGTCGCACCTCCATATTTCTGATTACTTTCTCAAATAAGTTGTTGTTGTAGCGTTTCGCATAATAGACGTGAGTCTTCGTCAATGATTTTTGCGTCATCGCCAATCCAAAAGGTATCTTCAGCGCGTGCGCCTAGGGTATTTATTTTTGCGCTACGCAATTCGATGTTGTGCTGCGCTAATACCTGCGCAATGCGCGCCAGTAAGCCAGGCCGATCACCCGCAATCACCGTCAAAATATGTCTCCCCTTGTCGTCAGTTGCAATGCTGACTTGTGGTGTGATGGGGAAATGCTTGAGTTGTCGGTTGACTCTGCCTCTCATTTCTGTGGCTTTGGATAGCGGACTAATGAGATGTTGAGTTAATTCGTATTCGATGTAATTCATCACGTCGCGGTATGCGGTTTGTTCATTGCTCGCGTCCATGACGAGAAAACTATCTAACGCATATCCATGTTGTGTTGTATGCACCTTGGCTTCCATAATGTTGTAATTCATGCGTGCGAAAAATTGGCAGATGCGAGCGAACAATGCAGGTTGATCTTGGCTGTAGATGAGTACCTGCAATCCGTGCTCAATTTTGCTGATGCGTGCTTTTACAATCGGTGTATTGCTACCCACATGATGAGCGAGTTGGCGTGCATGCCAAGCTATTTCATGGGCTTCGTGGCGAATAAAGTATTCGGGCTCAAGCTGTGCCCAAAGTAATTGGTAAGTATCAGGATGAATGGCATCTAAACTTAACGCAGCTCCAGCAAGTTGCTTAACTTCTCCCACTTGGTCCGCCACTTTGCCACTGTTTAAGTAACGGCGCGTGGCTTGGAATAGGTCTTCCAGTAATTTACCTTTCCATGCATTCCACACTTTTGCGCTGGTGCCGCGAATGTCGGCAACGGTGAGTAAATAGAGTGCAATTAAGTAGCGTTCATTTTTGATTTTTGCGGAGAAGGTGGCAATGACATCTTGGTCTGATAAGTCTTGTTTTTGCGCGGTGGCAGACATAGTGAGGTGGTTTTCTACTAGCCATACAATGAGCTTCCTATCTTCTCGCATTAAGCCATGTTGTTTGCAAAAGCGAGTGGCATCTGCGCGGCCTAATTGCGAGTGATCTCCGCCGCGACCTTTAGCGATGTCGTGAAATAATCCTGCTAGATACAGCACTTCTGGACGCGCAAACTCACTGATAAGTTTGCTACACAGGGGAAATTCATGCACATACTGTTCTACCGTAAATCGGCGCAAATTGCGGATGACCATCAAGATGTGCTCATCCACTGTGTAGACGTGGAATAAGTCGTGTTGCATCTGACCCACCACGCGTCCAAAAGCGGGCAAGTATCGGCTCAAGATGTCTTGCTGATTCATACGGCGTAGCGCATGCGTAAGACCTTGTGGGTTACGCACAATTTGCATAAACAGTTTGCGATTGTTTGAATCAGCGCGAAATTTTGCGCCTATCAAATGCCGAGCCCGCCACAAAGCACGTAAGGTAGGTGCTGAAAATCCACTCAATTCAGGGTGCTTTTCCAGCAATAAAAAACTTTCAAGGATGGCGTCAGGGTATTTCTCAAAGAGCGATTCGCTGTTTGCTTCTAATTTGTCGTCACGGGCGCTGAAGCGCTCATTTAGCGCCAACTGTGTGCTAGCAGGAAATATGCGTGCGCGCATGGTTTGGAGAAGTACATCATTGAGTTGCAACACGGCGCGGCGCGTTTGGTAATAACCTCGCATCATGCGTTCGCTGGCGCGCAGATGTGGACTTGCGACGAAGCCCAATTGTTCTGCAACGGGCAATTGATATTCAAATACAAGGCGATCGTCGTGCCTGCCCGACAGGTAGTGCAAGCGGATGCGCAGATCTTGCAAGAAGCGCTCATGTTGTGCAATTTGCCTTGCTTCGTTGGGGGTGATGAGATCTGTGCATTCTAAATCTCGCCAAGTATGTCCAAAACCGCAGGCGCGCGAAATCCACAGCACTGTCTGTAAATCACGTAAGCCACCTGGGCTTTCTTTTAAGTTGGGTTCAAGATTGAAATCAATGTCGAGAAAGCGGGTGTGACGTTGCATCTGCTCCTGTTGTTTTGCGGTGAAAAAAGCGCGTGGGTCGAGATGCTGAATTAGGGTAGCCTGTAATTGCGCGAACAGTGTATGCGAACCGGTTAAGCAACGCGCTTCGAGTAGGTTAGTTTGTACGGTGATGTCGCTACTTTGCTCAATACATTGCGCGATGGTGCGTACACTGTGTCCGACTTCCAAGCCAATATCCCACAGCTGACCAATGAGCGTTTGCAAGCTATTTTGCTCTGTTTCGGAAGCCTCTGCGGGCAGTAGCAGGAGTAAATCCACATCCGATTTTGGATAAAGTTCGGCGCGCCCGTAGCCCCCTACAGCAACCAATGCAAAGGAATCTGGCAACTTGGCAGCTTGCCAGATTTCAATGAGGTGGGAGTCAATCAGTTTGCTGTGCGCGCGTAGGAAACGTGCGGGGTGAGGGCGTTCGAGATAGCTTTTTTGTAAGGCTTGGCGTGCCGTACGCAGGCTATTGCGTATCCGAGTGGTGAGCATTAGTCAGGAATGGCAGGTGATCCAGCGGATAAAGTTAACACTTCGAACCCTGAATCAGTCACAAGCACTGTGTGCTCCCACTGTGCGGATAGGCTGTGGTCTTTGGTGACGATTGTCCAGCCGTCGCCTAATTGTTTAATTTCTTTTTTGCCCGTATTAATCATAGGTTCGATGGTGAAAATCATGCCTGCTTCAATTTTGATGCCCGTACCTGCTTTTCCATAATGAAGTACCTGCGGCTCTTCATGGAAATTCGCACCAATACCGTGTCCGCAAAATTCTCGTACCACGCTGTAACCCAAGCCTTCGGCGAAACTTTGAATGGCATGGCCTATGTCACCCAAATGTGCGCCTGGGCGCACCACTCGAATGCCACGCCACATCGCTTTATAAGTGGCTTCGCATAGACGTTTCGCTTGAATGGAAGGCTCGCCCACATAGTACATACGGCTGGAATCGCCGTGGTAGCCATCTTTGATAGGGGTGACATCAATGTTGATGATGTCGCCGTTCTTTAATTTTTTATCACTGGGAATGCCGTGACACACCTGATGGTTGATGGAAGTGCAGATGGATTTGGGATAAGGCTTATGCCCGCCAGGTGAGTAATTGAGCGGGGCGGGGATGCCTTTTTGCACATTGACCGTATAGTCATGGCATAGCTTGTCCAGCTCGTCGGTGGTTACACCTGCTTGTACGTAGGGTTCGATGTAATCCAGCACTTCACTGGCCAAACGACCTGCGATGCGCATTTTTTCGATTTCTTGAGGAGTTTTAATACTGATAGACATAGCTGATAGATAAATTAAAAACGTGCGCGAGGATAGTAGATAGCGCAGTGTTGTACAAGAAAAAAGGCACGCCAGCGGCGTGCCTTTTTGACCTACTTAGAGCATGGAATTAACGCTTATTGCCGCTGTAGTTGCCGCGACCCAAGGAGAATCCACCTGTACCTTGAGGGCGCGGTGCGCTACGCGGGGCAGCGGAAGGAGCGCGGTTGCCGTTCACTTCACGATTTGCGCTGGTGTTGCCGCTCGCGTGATGGCTACCTTGAGGACGCGCATCGCGACTGCGTGAGTCAAATCCACCTTGAGGGCGCGCGTCGTTGCCGAAACGTTGGTGCGATTGGCCATCGCGACGCTGACCTTGAGGATGCTCATGGCGGCTGTCTGGCGCACTGTGGCGAGTGTTACCCGCTTCAGCAGTGCGCGCGGCATAACCACCTGCATTATGGCTACGACCTGCATAACCGCCGCCTTCGTTGTTGCGACCTGCGTAGCCACCCCCATTGTTGTTGCGAGAGCTAAATCCGCCGCCACCGTTGCCATTTCGTGCGCCGTAGCCGCCACCATTGCCACGACCTTCACCACGACCTTCGCCGCGAGGTTGTGAAGAAGCAGGACGTGGTTTGAATTTTGGTTCTAAACCAACGATGGTATGTGGCTGGATCGGTTGACCAGTGTAACGTTCGATTTTCTTCAGATGCATCGCGTCGCGGTTAGAGGCGAACGACACAGCGATGCCGGAAGCGCCACCACGACCAGTACGACCAATACGGTGTACGTAGTCTTCAGCGAATTTAGGCAAGTCAAAGTTGATGACGTGAGAGATGCCTGCAACGTCAATCCCGCGCGCAGCAACGTCTGTTGCCACCAGTACACGTACCTGACCTTTGCGCAGGTTAAGCAGTGTGCGGTTACGTTCGCGTTGATTCATGTCGCCGTGCAAGGCAGCAGCAGCATGGCCTTGTGCGGAAAGCTCATCTGCCAGCATATCGGCATCACGCTTGGTTGCGGTAAATACCAGCGCTTGGTTCAAATCAACATCGCGCAACAGATGGTCGAGCAGGCGATTCTTGTGCGCCATATCGTCCACGAACATCAGACGTTGCTCGATGTTTTCGTGACGTGCTTTGGAAGCAGTCACGCTGATGCGTTTGGGGCTCTTCAAAAGTTTTTGTGCCAGATTGCCGATGACACCGTCCAGTGTCGCCGAGAACAACAATGTTTGACGGCTTGCAGGCGTAGCATCTGCGATGCGCTCTACGTCGTCGATGAAACCCATGTCCAACATGCGGTCGGCTTCGTCCAATACCAACATCTCCAAACGAGAGAAGTCGATACGGCCACGGTCGATGTGGTCGATCAAACGGCCCGGTGTTGCCACCAAGATGTCGACAGGGCTGGAAAGCAGTTTGTTTTGCAGTGGGTAAGGCATGCCACCCAAGATACTCACGACCTTGACGCGCATGTTCTTGCCGTATTTTGTCGCCGCATCGGAGACTTGTTGCGCCAATTCACGTGTTGGTGTTAGCACCAAGATACGTGGGCCTTTGCTTTGCAC
>JABFSI010000050.1 GCA_013140695.1 Sideroxydans sp.
TCATCACCATCTCAAATCCGGGCAACACCAGCCCCGCATCCATCAAGCGTTTGGCTTCGCTTTCGTATTCATTGAAGTGGCGAAACAACATCTCGACATTGGAATGTTCGAAGTTGTATTTGGATTGTTCCACTTCGTTCTGGTGGTACACGTCACCATAGGTCACCACGCTGTCGCCGTTCTTCGCCCAAACGAGGTCATATACGTTCTCAACGCCTTGCAAGTACATGGCCAGACGTTCCAAACCATAAGTGATCTCGCCCAGCACCGGCTTGCAAGTGAGCGAGCCGACTTCTTGGAAATAGGTGAACTGAGTCACCTCCATGCCGTCTAGCCATACCTCCCAACCCAAGCCCCAAGCCCCCAGTGTCGGAGATTCCCAATCGTCCTCGACGAAACGGATGTCGTGCTCGCTGGTGTTGATACCCAATGCACGCAGGCTGTCGAGATACAACTCTTGGATATTGTCTGGGGAAGGTTTCAGCACTACTTGGTACTGGTAGTAATGCTGCAAACGATTCGGATTCTCGCCGTAACGGCCGTCTTTGGGGCGGCGCGAAGGTTGCACATAAGCGGCACGCCATGGCTCGGGGCCGATGGCACGCAAAAAGGTCGCAGTATGGAAGGTACCCGCACCAACCTCGATGTCATAAGGTTGCAGTAGCGCACAGCCCTGCTTGTCCCAGAAGTTCTGTAACGTCAGGATGACCTGTTGAAAAGTCGGCCCATGGCCGACTTTCGGTGAAGACTCATGCGCGGAGCGCGTGATGTCGGAACCAAAAGTGTTCATTGCTTTATGCCCAGCAAAATATGCGAAGGCGCGCATTTTACGGGTTTAAGCCTTCTGCGTCACCCCGCACAACCGCAGCTTCTCGGCACGAGAGATGGACTTGATTTCGCGTTTCCGCTTCAAAGCAGAGGACTTGTCGACATTTTAATCATTATTGTAGCTCGACAGGCTCGGCATGACCGTACTCATACGAACCCGTTTCCAAATCAATAGGGACTAGCATTTACTGCTGACTTCACTCCACAGCCGAGTCACCAACTGTTCAAATCCACTGTCGACGGGTACGGGCGATATTTTTGTATCCTCGATTTCAACCTTAAATATTTCTTCACCCCCCAGCGTTAAGGCTTCACGCAATGGCGCTTCAACATCAGCCCTCCTGCCCAACAACCACAAGGCATAAGCCACATTGCCTAGCACTATGGCTTTCATTTCATTTTCCTGCGTTATCGCTTTTGAACGTTCATACAAAACCAGACTCTCGGAAAGTAGCTGAGTTCGCTCTGCTTCCTTATCCCACAATCGCTTAGCCTGTATAAGAACAGAAAAACCATGACCATTTAGTGCTACTGCCACCAGCTCTTGCAAGGTTGCCTGCGTAGAATCTCCAAAGCGTTTAACCACCTGCCGGAAGCAGTCGATTGCCTCAACTGACCTGCCTTGCTTATCCTGCGTCAAGCCTTGGTTATAGATTGCCTGCGCCACTAGTTCCTGCAAGGCGGGCCAAGTCGAATCCCCAAACCGCTTAACCAACTGCTTATAACAGGCAATTTCCTCATCAGGCTTGTCTTGCTTACTCAGCGTCAAACCTTGGTTATAGATTGCCTGCGCCACTAGTTCCTGCAAGGCGGGCCAAGTCGAATCGCCAAACCGCTTAACCACCTGCTTATAACAGGCAATTTCTTCAGCAGGCTTGCCTTGCTTACCTAACGCCACCCCTTGATAAACGAGTGCCATCGCCACCAACTCCTGCAAAACAGGTGACGTGGCATCGCCGAAGCGCTGAACCACCCGACTATAGTTATCAATTGCATCTTCCGTTTTGCCTTGTTGCCCCTGAGCCACCCCCTGATTGTAAATTGCCTGCGCAATTTGTTGGTCAGAGGCATCTCTTGCTTCAGCAGCTTTTACCCAATATTCAAATGCCAACGCGAGTTTGTTTTCTGCGTAAAAAGCATGTGCTCGGGTGTTCCAATCCTCGAAGGTGTATTGAGATTCGGGCTTATCTTGGAGGGATTTGTTGGCTTGCGACAAGGTTTGTTTGTCAGCTTCAGTCAGTTCTGATTTTGAATCACTTGATAGCCGCACTTTTTCAATGATTTCTGCAACCTTGATATCGATATTCCTGTGTGCTTGCTCCACGTGCGACTCTACCTCTTCGGTTTTTTGTTTCACCTTGATTTTGAGTGCGTCAATTTCTTGGTTCACCAGTGCCAAATTGTCGTCGAACCATTTTTTCACTTCGGCTTTCGATGTCGTATTGGCCTCTTCGGAAGCCACTTTTTTAGCAACGATTTCTGCATCGCTTTTGGCCTTGCCATAAGCGAAGTATCCAATGAGAACTAACAGCAGCGTAATGATGAGACTGCCCAAGGCAATCAGCATCCCCAGCCAATCCACCTGATGATTGATTTGCTCAATGCGCTCGTTTTGGCTGGCGACTAGTTGTTTATGGAGCTCCAAATCTTTCTGTTGAATTTCTTTGGCGGTCTCCATCTTTGCTTCGGTCTGCACCCTGAATGCTTGCAACTCGGCATTGCTTGTAGCGGCGGCTATAGAACTTTGTGCAAATAGAAAGACAAGACTTACGGCTAAGCAGAATCGAATAAAAAAGCGATACATAAACACCCCCAGCAGTTCATTTGCTTCGTAATTGATGTTGCATCAACGATGCCTGCAGCATGCACCTGCGCGAATTACATTACCCACACTTTATTTACATAATGCTAGCTTATCTGCTCGGGCAAGCAACTTAATTTGTCGCTCGCGCTTCAACGCTGCTGATTTGTCTTCACACGCCTCCCGATAGACCAACTTCAACGGCGCTCGCCCACGTGTGTACTTTGCCCCCTCGCCAGCGTTATGCGCAGCCAGACGTTTGTCCAAGTCATTGGTGATGCCGCAGTAGAGGGTGTCGTCGGCACAACGCAGGAGGTAGCAGACCCAACTCATCTGTTTCGTAGTCTCCAAGCGATACCCAGCATCAAACCAACCAGCACCAGCATCGCCCAATTCCCCCAGCGCACATACGGTGTGCTGCCTGCATAGCCTTGCACCTGTGCAGTGAGGACGCCTTCTTCATGTTGCGGTAGTTGGGCTTGTATTTGTCCGTCCACGCCGATGATGGAGGTGACGCCGGTGTTGGTGGCGCGCAGCACGACACGGCCGGTTTCGAGGGCGCGCATTTGTGAGAGTTGATTGTGTTGAATGGCGGCATTGGAGTCGCCGTACCAGGCATCGTTGGTGGCGTTCACCAGCAGGGTAGCTTGCGGTAAGGCGTGGATAACTTCTTCGCCGAAGGCATCTTCGTAGCAGATGTTGACCGCGATTTTTTGCCCCGCGATATTCAGCGGCGCTTGTGCATCTCCCCCGCTGCTCAGGTCACCCATGGGGATGTGCAGTAGGTCGTTAATGACCCATCCCAACATGCCGCGCAATGGAATAAATTCACCGAAGGGCACGAGGTGATCTTTACGGTAGTGCTGGCTATCGGCGCTACCTAGTGAGTAGAGGCTGTTGTAGTAGCGTCCGTCTTCACGTTCGAACGCCCCGATAAGAATGTCACCCCCATTTTGCCGCACGTGATCACGTAGCAAGATTTGGTAGGGGGCGGAGATGTTTTCGCGGAGCAAAGGAATGGCGGTTTCAGGTAGCACGATGAGCCGCGCGTCGCTACTTTGTGCCAGCCGTCGATAGGTTTCTAGTGTGCCGATTAACGCATCTTCGGAGAACTTGGTGTCTTGGGCAATGTTGCCTTGCAGCAGGCTGACTTTGAGCAATTCCCCTTGTGGCGCTGTCCATTCAACAAGGCGCAGAGTCGCACCCACCCCCCACAATACGACGACACAGGCCAACGCCATTTTCCCCAGCCTGCCCCATCGCGCGCGCCAGCTCACCAGCAGCAATGCTGCGCTCACCGCCACCAACAAGGACACACCGAACACACCAATAATAGGCGCGTAGCCTGCCAATGGACTGCTGGGCACTTGCGAGTAGCCGACGGACAACCAAGGAAAGCCAGTGAACAACCAGCTGCGCACCCATTCGGTGAGCGCCCATGTTGCAGGCATGACCCACAGAATTCGCAAAGTCATCACGACTTTGAATTTGGCCTGCACATACCCCGCTAACGCAGGAATGGATGCATTCACAGCCGCAAACATCGCCATTGCCAATGCCGCGAGGAGTGGGTGCATGTAGCCGTATTCATGCAGGGCAACGTAAATCCAACTCACGCCAACACAGAACAAGCCCATGCCAAAAGCAAAGCCAATCCACGCGGCTTGCGAGGGTCGCTCTGTCTTGCTCCACAACCAAAACAACACGGCGAGAGAAATGATGGGCACGGGAAAAATGCCGAATGGCGCGAAGCCCAACACGGCAAATGCGCCTGCAATACAGGCAGCTAGGTAGGGTGTAACAATGAGTTTTTTCACAGAATAACGCGGCAATTTGATTCGCCGCATTATACGGTGTAACTTCGCGCGGCCTGATTACGGAACGCCGCCATGCTCGATTTCACCGAATACACCAAAATTTTCATCAGCCTGTTTGCCATCATCGACCCCGTTGGCATCATTCCCATCATCATTGCTTTCACGGCGGGCATGACGGCACAAAAACGCGAACGTGTGGGACGAGTGGCTTCACTTTCGGTACTGGTCATTCTGCTCGCCGCCTTATTGCTGGGTGAAGCAATACTCGAATTTTTCGGCATCAGCATTCACTCCTTCCGCACGGCGGGCGGCATCTTACTGTTGCTGATGTCGGTCAACATGCTCATCGGTGACAAACCCAAGCTCGCCCCCGATGAAAATGCAGACGGCGATGCCACCTCCTCCATCGCCATCGTGCCGCTCTCCACGCCCTTGCTGGCAGGGCCTGGTGCCATCAGTACCGTCATTTTGGATGCGCACAAAGGTACGGGCACGGGACACTATGGCGTGATGGCATTGGTACTCGTCGCGTTAAGCATCACGGTGTGGCTAACATTTTTGATTGCACCTTGGGTATCACGGCGACTTGGCAAAATTGGCAGCAATATCGTGACGCGCCTGATGGGTTTGTTACTGGCCGCTATCGCGGTGGAATTTATGGCGGGTGGTTTGCGCGGATTATTTCCGGCACTGGGTTAGCGGCGGTGTGAGAAAATCGCGCCCCGCGAACGCTGCCGTCATCGACAACCGTTCAAACCCGATACCGTATCAATCTACCTAAAAAACTAATCGTCCACGAAAAACACAAAATTCACGAAAGATTCAAAACCTACTTTCGTGTCTTTTCGTACCCCAAGGTACAAGAACCTCTTCGAGGTGTTTTTCATGGACAAACAGGTTAAGGATCAACAATGGAAAAAATTAGACTCTCCAAACTCATGTCCGAACAAGGACTCTGCTCGCGTCGTGAAGCGGATGATTACATCGCCAAGGGCTGGGTCAAGGTAGATGGCGAAATCGTCAGTGAACTCGGCTTTAAGATTTTACCTACGCAAAAAATCACCCTCGAAAAAGCCGCTCAAGCCAAGCAACAAGGGCGTGTCACCATCTTGCTGCACAAGCCTGTCGGCTATGTTTCAGGGCAAGCCGAACAAGGCTATAAGCCGGCTATTTTGCTGTTCGATCAAGCCACGCGTTGGGAAGAAGACAAGTCACCCACACGCTTTCATCGCAGTCAATTTTTGGGGCTTGCGCCTGCGGGGCGTCTCGATATTGATTCCACGGGCTTGCTGGTACTCACCCAAGATGGGCGCGTAGCCAAGCAGCTCATCGGCGAAGATTCGCCTATCGAAAAAGAATACCTGGTGCGTGTGCAAGGAAAAATAGATACCAATGGTTTGGCGATGCTTAACCACGGACTGTCACTGGACGGCAAAAAACTTAAGCCAGCCAAAGTCAGCTGGATGAATGACGATCAGCTGCGTTTCATTTTGGTGGAAGGTAAGAAGCGTCAGATTCGCCGCATGTGCGAAATGGTGGGATTGCGCGTCAGCGCGTTGAAGCGTGTGCGCATCGGCAAATTACGTTTAGGTGAGTTGCCACAAGGACAGTGGCGCTATCTGCGCGAAGACGAGTCGTTCTAATTACAGTCATTCTGGCCTTTCGACAGGCCAGAATGACTGCATATTGGCAATCAATCCTGCTTGTCCGCCTCGATAAGCAAACGCTCCACTAGCAGTGAATGCAATCTACGACTGTCCGCGCGCAGCACGTGAAATTGCCATTCACCTATCTGAATATAATCTCCACGCTTGGGCAGCTGGCCTGCTGATTTGAGTACGAGGCCGCCAATCGTGTCGCAATCTTCATCGCTAAAATCCGTGCCCATCGCCGTATTGAAATCTACAATTTCGGTGTCTGCTTTCACGCGCCAATGCGCATCGTCCTGGCGAATGATGTTGTCTTCATCTTCATTAAAATCGTATTCGTCCTCGATGTCGCCCACGATTTGCTCTAGCACGTCTTCTATAGTGACCATGCCACTCACACCGCCGTACTCATCCACCACCAGCGCGATGTGATTGCGGTTACTACGGAAGTCGCGCAGCAAGACATTAAGGCGTTTTGACTCGGGCACAAACACCGCAGGGCGCAACATATCGCGCACGACAAATTCCTCGCCCGCGTAGTAGCGCAATAAATCTTTCGCCAGCAAAATTCCAATAATGTTGTCTTTGTCGCCTTCAATAACCGGGAAGCGCGAGTGCGCAGTTTCCAGAACAAAGGGAAGGAATGCTTCAGGTGGCTGGCTGATGTCGATGACATCCATTTGCGCACGCGGCAACATAATTTCACGCACTTGGCGTTCGGAAACTTGAATCACGCCTTCCATCATGGAGAGTGCTTCGGCATCCAACAGATTGCGCTCGTAGGCGCTGTGTAAGAGGGCGACTAATTGCTCGCGGTCTTCTGGCTCACGCAACAGCAGCGTGGAAAGCCGTTCCAACAAGGTGGGTTTGTTACTACTACTACTATCTGAACCGTCCATTACTTCACTTCAACTAACAAGATAAGGCGCAGGATACCGTAATTTGAGCATCAACGCAGTCTCGCGCGCTTCCATCGCTTTAGCCTCACGTACTTTTTCGTGATCGTACCCCTGCAAATGCAAGGCAGCGTGCAAGGTGAGATGCGCGAAATGGGCAAGCATATCTTTACCTTGCTCTTTCGCTTCACGTAGCACCACGGGCGCACAAATAACCACATCCCCATACAGCGGCTCGCTATCGTCGTACACAAAAGTCAGCACGTTGGTGGCGTAATCTTTGCCACGATAACTTTGATTCAGCGCACGCCCTTCTATTTCATCCACGATGCGCAACACCATCTGCACATCCTGCTCTAGTGCAATTTTTACCCAGCGGCGGAATTGCTGTCTCGTCGGCAATTTTTTTGCATTACTGGCGTATTGCACTGACAAAGAAAGTTTATTTATCGCATCCATTACTCAATCACCAACTCACCCCGCAAGGTATGCAGCGTCCCCGACATAATGCGCACATCCACATAGCGCCCCAACATACCCGGCGAACCCGCAAAATTAACCACCCGATTGTTCTCGGTACGCCCCGCCAATTCGGCCTCGCTCTTGCGCGAGATATTTTCTACCAACACGCGTTGCACGGTGCCTGCCATGCTATCGCTAACCTGTTGACCTAGTGCCGCGATACGTTCTTGCAAACGATGCAGTCGCGCCATCTTGATCTCATTTGACGTGTCATCTTGCATCTCGGCAGCCGGCGTACCGGGGCGTGGGCTGAACAGAAAACTGAAGCTAGCATCGAATCTCACATCGTCAATCAGCTTCATGGTCGCTTCAAAGTCGGCTTCTGTTTCCCCCGGGAAGCCCACAATAAAGTCTGATGTAATCGAAATATCAGGACGTGCCACGCGTAATTTACGCACGATAGATTTGTACTCCAACACGGTATATCCGCGCTTCATCGCCGCCAAAATTCGATCTGATCCTGATTGCACGGGCAAATGTAAATGCCCAGCCAACTTGGGTTCGGAGACATACAAATCAATCAAACGCTGCGTCATTTCGCGAGGATGCGAGGTGCTAAAGCGCAGCCGTTGCACTTTCGGCAATGCGCTCACCACTTGTAGCAGGTAGGCAAAATCCACCACCTCGCCATCTTCTGCTAAACCTTGATAGGCATTCACGTTCTGCCCCAACAAGGTAATTTCACTCACGCCCTGCGCGGTCAAACTTTCCACTTCGCGAATGATGTCCGCAACGGGGCGCGACAATTCCTCGCCTCGCGTATAGGGCACCACACAAAACGTGCAGTACTTGCTGCATCCCTCAATAATAGAAACGAAGGCGCTGCCGTGCGCGGTGGGCGTGGCGGGCAAATGGTCAAATTTTTCAATCTCTGGGAAACTAATATCTACCTGCGATTTTCCCGTAGCCAGTCGCGCCGCCATCAACGCAGGTAAGCGATGTAGCGTCTGCGGCCCAAACACAAAATCCACATAAGGCGCACGTTTCAAAATGGCCTCGCCCTCTTGACTGCCTACACACCCCCCTACACCAATCAGTAAATTGGGATTGAGCTTTTTTATTTCGCGCGCACGCCCCAGGTCAGAAAACACCTTACCTTCAGATTTTTCTCGAATCGAACAGGTATTAAACAAAATCACATCCGCATTTTCAGGCGTTTCGACTTGCGTCATATCCTCACAAGCACGCATCACATCAGCCATCTTGTCCGAGTCGTACTCATTCATCTGACAGCCGTAAGTTTTGATGTAAAGTTTTTTTTGCACGACGTGAACTCCTGTATCCCAGCTCTCACCCAATCAATTAATAGGGCTTATTCATAATGAGACTATTCCCTACAATTTTACTCATATAATTCTTGCCGCTTTAGTCAACTATGCACCTCGCGTGAGTTGTCCATAGCAAAACCATAAAACCAAGTACAACCAATCAGGGGAACACAAAATGTCATACATCGCAGACTTTACATCAATCGGCGTAGCCATCTTTGCAGTTGGCTTCGCTGTCTGGATTACCGTACAAACTTTCAAAGAAAGTTAAAGTTCAAGTGGCTGGGACGCCAACGCCTTTCAGCTACTTCTGCGTTCACTTCCTCACTTCACCGCTGCTACACCCAATCTGCACATAGTCCTAGACGCTTGGTCAGGTACTCCCTTACCAAGCGCAGGGTTAGGCGGTGCGCTGTGCTACGATTCTCCCGTTGTTTTTGTTGGTATGTTTAACTTAATCTCTGGGAGGAGAAAAAATGTCATTAATCGCTGATATTTCTGCAATTGGTACTGCGCTTGTTGCGGTTGGTTTTTCGTTGTGGATGTTGAAACAATTATTCACCGACAACTAATCGTCATCAGCCGTACAAAATAAAAACTCCAGCCTCGGCTGGAGTTTTTTTATTTGGTGGTGATAGGTGGATTTGAACCACCGACCCCAGCATTATGAGTGCTGTGCTCTAACCAACTGAGCTATATCACCGAAATCCATTTGCCCCAAGATGCGTTGCAAAAAGAGGGCGGCATTGTGCTGATTTAGGGGCGCGCTGTCAATTACAAGCGATGACTTTCAGCTCGCTATCTGGAAAGTCTTGTTTAAGGGCGCTGATTTTTGCGGCGGATGCGGCATCTATCCCCTTCAACACAAACACCGTAAATTTGAGCTTACTCATGCGCTCCCCTACTTTAGCGCTACGTACGCCGAGCGCTTGAATGCTTTCTAAATACTTTTGCGCTGCCGCTTCTGACTTAAACACACCCAATGAGATTGCGTTTAACCATTCGCCTTCTTCTTGCACGACAAAGTGATCTTTCACGCCAAGTTTATTTAATTGTTCAATCTTGCGTTTGATAGCCGCAGGTGTTTTTAAGGGGGGCATAAACACCCAGAACCCGCTCGCATGCTCGTTCACGCGCTGGCTTAACCTACCGCCCAACTTCAACGTTTCTAATCCTACTTGTGCTTGTTGAAAGCCTTCACCTGAAAACTCTCCCCACTCCATACACTGTGACTTGGCTTTCAAAGAGGTGGACGGCTCAAGTACGATAGACGAGGCGGGGCTTGCCAACGCTACCGTAGAAGTCGCTTCAGCATGCGTTGTAAAAACACTGCTGAGACTGACTGCTGAAGCTGCAACCCGCTCACTCACCAATTTAATTTTTTCAGAATTAAGTTGCGTTTGCATTGAAGGCGCATCCCCTTCCGTCGTGAGCGCACTGCCCCACTGCATCCAAGCAAAGAAGCCCACATTCGCCATTAATAACAAACCCACTAACCACTTTGTCATGCTTTGCTTTCCCCCAAAATGTGTGAACCACGTAAGACCAAATTTTCCACATACTCCACTGGCATGGAAAGATGCGACAGCACCTGTAGCGCAGCCCCGCCACTCACGACACAACGCGCGCCCGCATGACGCTTGGCGAGGGTGGCATATTGATGCTCAATGGCGCCCAAGGTGGCACGCAACACCCCGCTATGCATTGCATCAGCAGTGTTGCGTGGAAAATCACACAGCACCCCTACTTGCTGCACGAGTTGCGATGTGTTGCCCACTAGGCTGCTACGCATCAATTGCACGCCAGGCAAAATAAGCCCACCCATAAATTCACCTCTTGCAGAAAGTGCATCCAGCGTAGTGGCAGTGCCGCAATTCACCACCAAACAGGCCGCGTGAACGTGATGCCAAGCGGCGATTAAAGCGAGCCAACGATCGCTACCCAATTGTTGCGGCTGTGCGTAGCCATTTACCACGCCGCATTGTATTGACTGCGCCTGCACAAATTCGGGAACACACAGCCAATGCGCACACAGTGAACGCAACTGTGTCGCGACGTCCAATCCCGCCACATTAGAAATGAGAATGCGTGAAGGGCTAGGTATGCGCGCAAAGTCCGCCTGCAAAGCGTCGAGATGAGCCAGCTCAACCACCCCTTGCTGCGTCCATTGTCCAGCAGTGACATAAGCCCACTTGCAACGGCTATTCCCCACATCCAGCAGCAACACCTTAAGCACTCCTTAAGCTAATTTCACCTGCGTTAAAAACCTGCACACCTTGCGCCGTCTCCAAGCGTAACGCACCGTCGTCTGTTACGCCGCGCACCTTTCCTGTCACGCTTGAGCCATCTGGCATCAACAAGTGTGCCGCATGTTGTTGCAGCAAATGGTAACGCTCCCACTCTGCACGCAATGGCGCGAACCCGTGCTGCGAAAAATCTTGCAGCATGTGTGCCTGATGTTTGAGCAGCACGCCCAATACACGATTACGTTCTGCTACCTGAATACCGCATTGCGCCAAATCGCTTGCGGGCTGATCTATTTGCGCACGCGCCGCAAGCGGCAAGGATAGGTTTAAACCAATGCCAATGACGACTGCGCTAGGCCCCAACATATCGCCGTGCGCCTCCAATAAAATCCCTGCCAACTTACCTTCAGGCAGCAACACATCGTTCGGCCATTTCAGACCTGCCGTGTTCACGCCCAATTCTTGTAGCGCACGCAAGGTGGCAACACCCACCGCCAAACTCAAACCCGACAGCGCGGACAATCCTTTTTCAAAACGCCACAACAAAGAGAACGTCAATGCATCACCCAAACCAGAATGCCAAGCTCGTCCCAAGCGTCCACGCCCCGCTGTTTGCCACTCCACAGCCAACACGCTACCGCTCGCCGCACCTTGGCTGGCGCGCTGCATTAACAATGCATTGCTAGAAGTAGCGCAATCCAAAATATCCAAGTGCACGGAATTTTTTGCCGCTCCCAAATGCGCCTGAATTTTCAGCGGGTCTAGCCAATGCAATGCTTGTGCTAATTGGTAGCCACGCCCACGCACGCTATGCAATTTCAACCCCAAACTCACCACCTCTTGCAAGGCGTTATGCACGCTACTACGCGCCACGCCAAGGTGCTGCGCCATCGCTTCGCCCGAGTGAAATTCAGCGTCCGCCAAAATTTTTAGCAGCGCAAACGTGAGGGGCTTGGGTGACAAAGGTGCTACGGGTTTCATTGCGGCATATCGTTGCAAGTGGGCGAGCCACCTTGCTCAAAAAACTCAAGTATCTCTGCACGACGTTTGAACGCATCTTGGTAGCCCAAATCAATCAGGGCGCGGCAATAATGTTTCTCAAACAAGAGATAGCTCACCAGATTTGCGCCACTCCCCCGCATCACACCCACCAAGCGCAGCAGCAAGCGAATTGGCCACGGTAAATTGGCAGCATGGCGCTCCGCAATTCTCTCTAGCGGCTGACTCGGCGTAATCACCAAGGCTTCGATGTGTTGCAACTTAATTTTCCCTTTTACATCGGGGGGCATCATGCTGATCGTTGCGTTAATACGATGCAGGCGTTCCAAATCCACCTCTAATCCATCAATAAAAATACTATCCAGTGCGTGTCCTGCAATTTCCGCCAACGCAGGGTAGCCGTCTATTTTGGCGCGCTTATCATCCTGCTCGGATGCGCCATGTCCCACCCCCACCACCAACACCCGCTCTGCCCCCATATGCAGTGCCGAACTAATCGGCGCAATTTGCCGCATCGAACCATCGCCGAAGTATTCACGATTGACATGCACGGCGGGGAACAAAAATGGAATCGCGGAAGAGGCCAACATATGCTGAATACTAATCTGCGTTGGCAAGCCCACCCGCCGCGCGCGCTTCCACGGCTCAATACTCGCAGCGCCTTGATAGAACGTAACCGAATGCCCCGAACCATAACCCGATGCCGTCACACTCAAGGCATGTAACAGTCCATCGTCAATGGCGGCTTGAATTAATTCACAAGGCAGGGTGCGCTCTAAAAAAGTGCGCATAGGACGATTGTCCAACAACGACACCTGATCCAAACGCCGACTGCCCAGCACACTTAACAACAATCCCGCAATCCAACGCGCCGAATTGCTCAACACCCCCAGCGCATCAGAACGATAAATATCACTCACGCGCGCGTTGCTCCAAATGCTCAACATGAAGCGCACCCCCTTACGGAAGTGGCGCGCATTCACGGCCAGCGTCACCGCATTTAATGCCCCCGCAGACGTGCCACACACCACATCAAACGGCATGTGCGAGCGATAGGGCATGAACTCCGCAATCGCTTTCAACACGCCCACCTGATACGCCGCACGCGCACCCCCACCCGTGAGAATCAAGCCGATTTTTTGTCGTTTCATAGGGCTGTGATTATTCCGTTGCGTCTAACTCATCGCAATATGCTCAAACGTTTTGAGCGTGTACCGATTCAAGCGCATCTTGCAAAGTATCTTGCGGCAATTCATTCAACAATTCCGACAGCATCTCGGCCGCCTGTACTGCGTTTTTTTGCAGCTTCGACGCATCCGCACGCGAGATTAACACCGCTGCCGCACCCGCCACTTTAAGCAAACCCGTGCGCTCGTTCATCAACATTTCAATCTCGGTACTCAACAATTCGATTTCTTGCTTATTCATTTCTCACTCCTTGGTTACCACGCCAGCCACCGCCAGCGCGCTCATATTTACGATGCGGCGCACCGTCGCGGTTGACGTCAAAATATGCGCCGATTTATTTGCCCCCAACAGTATGCCACCGATGGTCACGCCCTCGCCTGCCGTCATCTTCAGCAGATTGTAGGCGATGTTCGCCGCATCCAAATTAGGCATGATGAGCAGGTTAGCGCAGCCTTTCAGATGCGAGTTGGGGAAAATTGCACTGCGCAATTCTTCAGACAATGCCGCATCACCGTGCATCTCTCCTTCCACCTCTAGTTCAGGCGCGGCTTGCGCCAACAACTCACGCGCACGGCTCATTTTTGTCGCCGAAGGATTGTCGTGACTACCAAAGTTTGAATGCGACAACAAAGCCACTTTCGGAGCCAAACCAAAGCGTCGTACTTGCGCTGCCGCCAGCAAAGTCATCTCGGCAATTTGTTCAGCCGTCGGATCAAGATTCACATGCGTATCGCAGATAAATAAAGTGTGATTGGGCAACAGCAACAAATTCATCGCCGCATACACATTGCTGCCTGGGCGATGCCCCAACACTTGGTCGATATACAGCAAATGCATCAGTGGTTGGAAAATCGTGCCGCACAACAAGGCATCTGCCGCACCCATGCGCACCAACATCGCCGCAATCAAGGTGCTGCGCCTGCGCATTTCGCGCTTCGCGGTATCCAGCGTCACGCCTTTGCGCTCCACCAAGCGGTGATACTCCGCGCAATACTCGCGATAACGCGGGTCGCTTTCTGGATTCACCAACTCAAAATCCACGCCCGCGCGAATACGCAAATTGTGTTTGGCAATGCGTGCCTCCACCACCGCAGGACGACCAACCAAGATAGGAATGGCAATGCCCTCATCAACAACTGTTTGCACGGCATGCAGCACTCGCCAGTCTTCGCCCTCGGCATATACCAATCGTTTGGGCGATTTCTTGGCCGCGTCAAACACGGGTTTCATAATCATGTTCGACTGATAAACGAAACCACTCAAACGCTCGTGATACGCAGCCATGTCGATAATCGGGCGCGTCGCCACGCCACTGTCCATTGCGGCTTGTGCCACGGCAGGGGCGATGCGCAAAATCAAGCGTGGATCAAACGGCTTGGGAATCAAATTATCTGGACCAAAAGCAGCGAGGTCATTACCGTAGGTGGACGACACCACATCTGATTGCTCCGCCTGCGCCAATTCTGCAATGGCATGCACTGCCGCCAGTTTCATCGCCTCGTTGATGGTTGATGCCCCCACATCCAGCGCGCCACGGAAGATATAGGGAAAGCACAAAGCGTTGTTCACTTGGTTAGGATAGTCGGAACGCCCTGTTGCCAGAATGGCATCGGAACGTGCTGCTTTCGCCACCTCAGGCATGATCTCTGGCGTCGGGTTCGCCAATGCGAAGATGAGAGGACGCGCCGCCATCTGCATCACCATCTCCGCCTTCAGCACATTGCCCGCTGACAGACCAAGGAATACATCCGCATTCGCAATCACGTCGCCCAGCGTGCGCGCCTGGGTATCTTTAGCGTAACGCGCCTTGTTGTCGTCCATCTCTTCCACGCGCCCGGTGTACACCACGCCTTTGATGTCGGTGACGATGATGTTGTCCATCTTCACCCCCAGCGTCACCAACATATCCAGACACGCCAAGGCGGCCGCCCCTGCGCCGCTCGCCACCAACTTGACCTCTTCGATTTTTTTGCCCACCACCTGTAAGCCGTTCAGTAACGCCGCACCGACGATAATGGACGTGCCATGTTGGTCATCATGGAACACTGGGATGTGCATGCGTTCACGCAACTTGCGCTCGATGTAGAAACACTCGGGGGCTTTGATGTCTTCCAGATTGATGCCGCCGAAGGTGGGTTCCAATGCGGCGATGATGTCCACTAACTTATCAGGATCATTTTCGGCAATCTCAATATCGAACACGTCGATGCCGGCGAACTTCTTGAACAACACGCCCTTACCTTCCATCACGGGCTTGGCTGCCAGTGGGCCGATATTGCCTAGGCCCAACACCGCCGTGCCATTGGTGATGACTGCCACCAGATTGCCGCGCGCCGTCATGTTGCGCACTTCAGCAGGGTTTTCCACGATCAGCTCACAGGCTGCCGCCACCCCTGGGGAATAAGCCAACGACAAGTCACGCGCCGTGTGCATCGGCTTGCTTGCATTGACTGAAATTTTGCCCGCCGGAGATTGGCGGTGATATTGCAGGGCGGCCTCACGCAAGTTTTTATCCATCATTTCCTCGTCGAAAAATTAGCGTTACATACGATGCAAAGTATAAGCCCGCAAAATAATAAAGCCGCCCAATAAAAGGCAAAAAAGTACGCCTACTCTGCATGCCTTAGCGACAAACACCCCTTACTGTTTTGGCTCGTGATTAAGACGTAGCGTATTCAACGTACGCTGACGCACTTGATGTAGCAAGGCCACATTTTCATCCAACGATTCACCATAGGAAGGAATCATTTGTTTCAGTTTTTGCTCCCACTCGGCTGACTGCATGCGCGACGGAAAGCAGCGTTGTAGCACTTCCAACATGGCTTGCACCGAGGTCGATGCGCCCGGCGATGCGCCCAACAAAGTTGCCAGCGTGCCGTCTTGCGAGGTGACGATTTCCGTACCGAACTCCAGCTTGCCGCCTTTGGTGTCGCAGCCTTTGATGATTTGCACACGCTGCCCCGCCGCTGCCAGTTCCCACTGATGCTCCGCCGCTTCCGCATAAAACTCGCGCAAACTACCCACGCGTTCTTTGTGCGACTTAAACGCTTCGCTCACCAGATAGCGCGTCAAATCCATGTTGTCGCGCGCCACCGATAGCATGGGTTTTAGATTCGCCGATTTGAGTGAGGAAAATAAATCCAGTACCGAACCTTCTTTCAAAAATTTGGTGGTGATGCTGGCGAACGGCCCGAACAACAATACCGACTCGCCGCCGATGATGCGCGCATCCAGATGCGGCACTGACATGGGTGGCGCGCCCACCGCCGCACGGCCGTACACTTTGGACGTATGCTGGCGCACGATTTTAGGGTCGTGACAAATGAGCCACTGACCACTCACAGGAAATCCGCCATAGCCACTCGACTCGGGAATGCCCGACTTTTGCAACAAGGGCAACGCCCCGCCCCCCGCCCCCAAGAACACAAATCCCGCATCAATCGTTTTGGTTTTTTCGCTGTGGTTGTCTTTCACGCGCACATGCCAGCGCCCATCGCCATGCTGCTTAAGTGCGGTGATGGTGTGGCTTAATTTCAATTCAAAATGCGGCTGCTTAAGCAGAGACTTCACCAGTTTGCGCGTCAAAAATCCGAAGTCCACATCGGTGCCGTGCTTAACTTGGGTGGCAGCCAACTTTTCAGATGGCTTGCGTTGTCCCATCACCAGCGGCATCCATTGCTGCAATACCGCATGATCTTCGCTGTACTCCATCTCTTCAAACAAATGATGCGTATGCAAAGCCGCAAAACGCTTGCGCAAAAAAGCCACGTCCACTTCGCCTTGCACAAAACTTTGGTGATAAACAGGATTGATAAACTTTTCCGGTGCGGGCAACAATCCTTCATCCACCAAGTACGACCAGAACTGTAAAGATAATTCAAACGCAGCGTTAATTTCCAAGGCGCGATCAATCTTCACACTGCCATCGGGCTGTTCAGGGGTGTAGTTCAACTCGCAATATCCCGCGTGTCCTGTTCCCGCATTGTGCAAAGCGTGCGAACTTTCATTCGCCACCTTGGCTTGGCGCTCCACCATCTCAATTTTCAACGACGGATCGAGTTGCGATAGCAGCTTGCCTAAAGTCGCACTCATCACTCCCGCACCGACTAGCAATACGTCTACTTTTTTAGCTGACATTTTTTATCCTTGGTGTTTCTCTACGGTAAGGGTACACGCCCAAACTTTCCTCAAACTTACCTGTTCATCTCCGCCAACATCTTCTCCAAACGCTTGACCGAGACGATGACGGGCGTCTTCAATTCCTGCGCGAACAACGACACTCGCAACTCCTGCACCATCCACCCAAAGTCCGTCAGCCGCGCATCCACCTCGCCCTGCTGCGCAGAGAGCTTGCGCCCCCATTGCTGCAACAAGGGATTCATCTGCGCCAGATTCTGCGCATCACGCGCTGGATTTGCTTTTAGCTTTTCTAATCGCACATTGATAGCCTTCAGATAACGCGGCATGTGCTGCATACGCTCATATGGCGTGCGCCCCACCCACTCCTTACCCAACAACCAGTCGCATTGACTGCGGATGTCTTGCAATACCTGCGCGTGTGCTTTGAACTGCGGCAAGGCTTTCTGCAACGCATGGTGATCGGCTAGCACCGCCGCCACCAAACGCGCGATCTCTTGTGCCACCAGATTTAATCGCCCTTTCGCATCCTTGCACCGCTCGGCGAACGCCTTTTCAGTCTCGGGCAACGGCTCGTTCAGCGAACATCTGTCGAAGGTCACCGCAATGATCTGCCGTTGCAAATCTTGTTGCGAACCGAAAGGCAAGAACTGCATCGCCATCGCTTGCAGTCCGGGCAGGTTCTTCTCCAGATACTTCACCTGCTCTTTCAGGGCCAACATGAACAAGCGGCGCAAACCGGCCCTATGCACCGCCTGCGCTTCTTCTCGTGTGTCGAAACTCTGCAAGCTCACCACATCACCCTCGTCCACCAAGGCGTTGAATACCGTGATGGTCTGGCCTGCACGCTGTTCGGTGCGGGTGGCAGGAAAATCGCCGAAGCGCCATTCTGTGTAGCGTTCCCCACTAGCCTTTGCCGGCACTACGGCTTGTTTAGCCACAGGCGAGGAAGTGACGGTCGCCTGCTTGAGCGCCCACTCCCCGCGCAACGCTGCAAAATTGCGCGACATTCCCAACTGCCTGCCATGTTCATCCACCACGCGGAAGTTCATCAACAGATGCGGCGGCAACTGCTCCAAGCGGAACGCATCCAGCGGTACCTCGATCTGCCTTTGCTCACGGATGAATCGGGCCAACGCTTGCAACAAGGGCGTGTCGGATGGCTTCACCGACCCCGCGAAGAAGGCTGCGAACTCAGGCACCGGCACACAGTTGCGGCGCAATTTCTGCGGCAAAGACTTCACCAATTGTGCGACTTTCTCCGCCAACACGCCCGGCACCAGATACTCGCAGCGCGCTGCCGACACTTGATTCAGCAAGGCTTGCGGCACAGTCAGCGTCACGCCATCGTCGTTCTTGCCGGGCGCGAAGTTGTAGGCCATCGCGTAGCTCACATTGTTCATCACCAACTGCGGCGGAAACTGTTCGGTGGTGATACCTGCCGCCTCGTGGCGCATCAAGTCGTCTTTTTTGAGGTAGAGCAACTTGGGCTGTTCGCGCTCCGCCTCCTTGCGCCATTTCTCAAAGGCGGCGCCGTTGTGCATGCCGGCGGGGATGCGCTGGTCATAGAAGGCAAAGATGAGTTCGTCATCCACCAGCACATCGGGACGGCGAGACTTGTGTTCCAGTGCCTCGATGTCCTCGATCATCTTTTGGTTGTGCGCGAAGAACGACGCGAGCGTATTGAACTCACCATTCACTAGGGCTTGGCGGATGAATACCTCACGCGATTCTTCTGGCTGCATCGGCCCGTAATGCACGCGCTTCTTGGGGTTGATGAGCAGCCCGAACAAGGTGCTGCGTTCCCACGCTGCCACCTGCGCCGCCTTCTTCTCCCAGTGCGCGTCGAAGTAGCTGCGCTTGATGAGATGCGCTCCCACCTCCTCCAACCACTCCGGCTCGATACGCGCCATGCACCGCGCGAACAGCTTGGTGGTCTCCACGATCTCCGCCGCAAACACCCACTTCGCGCCCTTCTTCGCCAACACCGAATTCGATGCGATGAAGAACTTGATCTCGCGCGGGCCGAGGTAGTGCGGCTCGCTGGTGGAACGGCAACCGATGTTGCCTAGCAATCCGGTGAGCAGGGCTTTGTGTATCTGCTCGTAGGTGGCGGGGAGTGCACTCATCTCCACGGCAGCAACCGCACCACTCCTTCCCCCTTGCAGGTAACCAGCGACTTGCCCGCTTGCGGGCTTAGTCGATTGGCTAGTAGTTCCATCAGGGAAGGCTGGGATGGGGGTAGAGTCGTTAGGTACTGAAGGTTCTACCCCCTCCCTAGCCCTCCCCCTGCAAGGGGGAGGGGATGTGAACAACCCCATCTCACTCACCTGTGCATGCAACTGCTGATGCAACTCATGCCATTCGCGCAAACGAATAGGCGACAAAAACTTCTCGCGGCATTCCTGCGCCCACAGTTTGTTGGTCTTCTTGTGTTTCACCGCCTCCTGGAACCACGCCCACAACTTGATGTAGGCGAGGAAATCCGAACGCTCATCGTTGAAGCGTTGAGGCTCAGCATCTGCTGCTTCGCGCTTGTCTGCGGG
>JABFSI010000075.1 GCA_013140695.1 Sideroxydans sp.
CCCTAACCCTCCCCGCTGGGGAGAGAGGGCAAGAGCGGGAGTTGAGTGGTGTAAAGGTTCTCATCACCGCTGGCCCCACTTATGAGGCGATTGATGCGGTGCGCGGTATCACCAATCGCAGCAGCGGCAAGATGGGCTATGCGATTGCACAAGCAGCCGTGGAAATGGGGGCGCAGGTAACGCTGATTTCTGGCCCTGTATCGCTAACGCCGCCCACGGGGGCACAGGTCGTGAAGGTGACGAGTGCTGCCGAAATGTTTGCAGCAGTGAAATCTGAGATTGCGCGCACCGATATTTTTATTGGCGTGGCCGCAGTCGCGGATTACCGCGTGGCACAACCCAGCGAGCAAAAAATCAAAAAGTCTGATGCCGCACTCACGCTAGAGCTTGTCCCCAATCCCGACATCCTCTCTTATGTCGGTGCGCTGTCTAATGCGCCATTTTGCGTGGGCTTTGCGGCGGAGAGCGAAAAGTTGCGCGAACACGCTACCGAGAAGCGCAAAAAGAAAAACATTCCTCTACTCGCTGCGAATCTGGCGCAAAACGCCATTGGCAGTGATGACAATGAGTTGCTATTGTTCGACGATGCGGGTGAGCATCTGCTGCCGCGTGCGGACAAGCTCACTTTGGCGCGCGCGTTGTTGCAGCACACGACCATGCTTTATTCGAAGAGGAAATAACATGAAGAAAGTCGATGTCAAAGTGCTCGATCCGCGCTTGCACGATCAGCCACCTGCCTATGCCACCCCTGGCTCTGCCGGCATTGATTTACGCGCCTGCATTGAAACCAGCATGATGATTCAGCCCGGACAATGTGAACTTATACCCAGTGGAATAGCGTTACACCTGAATGATCCTCGCTATGCGGCGATGATTTTGCCGCGATCTGGCCTCGGTCATAAGCACGGTATCGTGTTGGGAAATTTGGTGGGGTTGATTGACTCGGACTACCAAGGACAAATCTTTATTTCCATCTGGAATCGCGGCCACCATCCTTTTGCATTAATGCCAATGGAGCGTATTGCACAACTGGTCATCGTTCCTGTGGCGCAAGTGCAATTCAACATCGTAGAAGACTTCCCCGCCAGCCAGCGCGGCAGCAGTGGATTTGGCAGTACAGGCAAGCACTAACGACCTGCTTTCTCGCCCAACAAAAAGCCCAACACGTGTGTTGGGCTTTTTGTTGGGCGCCACGTTACTTTCAACGAGACAGAGACATTTCCAATTCAGTATTTTCACCTTTGCGCACCGAGACTTTTTCAGAAGCATTTTGATGCTTGTCGAGTCGCACACTCACTTCATGCACGCCCACAACAATTTCGGCTTTCAAAGGAGTCAATCCAAAATAAACGCCATCCACATATACTTTGGCATGTGACGGCATTGACTTAACCATCAGTGTGCCATTCTCAATAAGCACAGGATGGCTAGGCACAACAGGAGAGGCTGCACTGCCTGCTGAATTAGAAAACACGGTCACACCTTGCACAGGCTTAATGCCTACCGCCATGTTGAATAATTCAGGGCGTGTCGCCATCAGCACTGACAAAATAGATTCCGTCGTTTTGTTGGACACTACGCCAAGATGAAAGCGCACAAACTCCGCCACATCTTTTTTTCCATTGCCAGATGTACCTGCAAAGCGTTCTGCTTTTTCAACCACCACACCTGACCAAATCACTTTACCGCTTGCCGCTTCGGTGAGGGTAGATTCGATCGCAATATCTACCGAGTCGCGGCCTTTAATATCCACACGCAATACCTTCACAATGCCGCTTAACTGAAACTGTGCGCCGGTAGTGTCGGTGGCTTGCACTTGCATCCCCGCATCAGCTAACCGTTTCGTCATGGACGCGGCGACTGTCTCCGTCACATTGCGATCGGAAAAAATATCTTTCCCCGTCAAGCCAACGATGCGCGCGGATGAATTACCCAGTCGACGTGGGCTATCCACCTCACGTGCATCCACATAGCCCGCCACGCGAACACTGATAGCGTATTTTTCTTGACGCGCATTTGCGCTAGGTTTGCTGTCTTCGCGTATTTGCACTTCATTGCCTGGCTCTACAACCGAACCCAAAAGGGCGCAAGCTGTCGTCACCAAGGGCAACACCATCAGCAGTGCGAGTACACGGAAATTGAGCATGAATAACTTTCTAGAGCTAACTCATACGAAGGCGTGAATACAAAGCGCTTGCATTCACGCCGCCAATGAACGGCTGAAATCAGCCGCGAGCGATTGCCGCTTCGATTTCGGTGAGGGTGCGCGCCAATTCAAAACCTTGAACTTGAGCGCCTAATTGACGTGCGATTTGAGTAATGGAGAACAAGCCACATACGGTTTGACGACCATCAGCTGCTTCAGAAACGACCAACGCATGCTGACGATTCGATTTCTTCAAACTCGCCACGACATCACCCACTTTTGCGCTTTTAACGTCTTGAATGTTCAGCACTTCCAACTCGCGTTGTGTGGTCATCACATCACGCACCATGATGTCAGCATGGGTGCCACCCATGTTTTGCAAGTAGCGCATCGGTTTTTCACCCAACACATCGCTCGCGGTAATCAACCCTGCGACTTGTTCACTGTCGTCCAATACCAACAACATGCGCACGCCGTACTTAATCATCTTGGCATTGGCTTTATCCATTGAAGTTTTAGCGCGTACGCTAACGACGGATATTTTTGTTAAGTCGGTCATCACATCCAGTGCGGAATTGCTCAACTTTACGCGTTCTGGCAAAGCTTGAAACGGACGCACAAATGAAGCGCCCGTCTTGAGTGGCGTGGATGATAAAGGGCTGTAATTCGTATGCATGTTTCCTCCTGTTGATAATTTATTTTTACACGACAACAATTTTAAGGGCTGGGTGGCAGATGCTTGACGGCAGGCATGTAGCGCACTAACTCATTTAACGCTAGACGATAAACCTCGCGCTTAAATTCGATGACACCTTCTAACTCAATCCAATACTCATTCCAACGCCACGCATCGAATTCAGGATGCTCACACGCACGCAAACACACATCCGTATCACGTCCCACTAATCTCAACAAAAACCAAATTTGTTTTTGGCCTTTGTAATGTGAACGAGACTCTTTCTTTCCCCAACTTTGCGGCACATCGTAACGCATCCAATCGCGGGTACGTCCTAATATCTGGACGTGTTCTGCAAGTAAGCCTGTTTCCTCATGTAACTCGCGGTACATCGCTTGCTCAGGCGTTTCGCCGTGCTGGATGCCACCCTGTGGAAACTGCCATGCATCCTGACGGATGCGTTTACCCCAAAATACTTGATTTTTTGCGTTCGTCAGAATAATGCCGACATTTGGGCGATAACCTTCGCGGTCTATCATATTCGCCCCACACTGTTATTCAATGGGGCGGATTGTTCCACATTTCGCCCCCACTGGAAAGACGAACGCGTCTCCTTACAGTAGAATCGCGCCCTTCTTTTAGCCCGAATGAGTAATAAACATGCGCGTTTCACAATTTTTCCTGTCCACTGTTAAAGAAGCTCCCTCCGAAGCCGAACTACCCAGCCATCGCCTCATGTTGCGTGCTGGTTACATCCGAAAACTCGCCAATGGTCTTTACACTTGGATGCCCATGGGATTGCGTGTGTTGCGCAAAGTGGAGGCGGTGGTGCGCGAGGAAATGAATAAGAGCGGTGGCATTGAGCTATTGATGCCCGCTGTACAACCCGCTGATTTATGGCAAGAGACGGGGCGCTGGGAAGTGTTTGGCCCACAAATGCTCAAAATCAAAGATCGTCATAACGTGCAGTTTTGCTTTGGCCCAACCCATGAAGAAGTCATCACCGACATCGCGCGCCGTGAAATTAAAAGCTATCGCCAATTGCCAGTGAATTTTTATCAGATTCAAACCAAATTCCGCGACGAAGTACGCCCGCGTTTTGGTGTCATGCGCGCACGTGAGTTTTTGATGAAAGATGCGTATTCCTTTCATGCCAGTTTTGAAAGCTTGGAGCAAACTTACCGCGTGATGTACGCCACTTACAGCCGCATCTTCACCCGTCTGGGCTTGGAGTTTCGTGCGGTAGCGGCTGACACCGGTGCTATTGGCGGTAGTGGTTCACACGAGTTTCACGTACTGGCAGATTCCGGTGAAGATGCGCTGGCGTATTGCCCCAGCTCCGATTTCGCGGCCAACGTGGAATTAGCGGAGGCCTTCGCCCCCATCACGCCACGTGCTGCACCTACCGAAACCATGCGCAATGTGGACACGCCCAAACAAACCACCTGCGAAGATGTGACCGCATTGCTGGGTTTGCCTCTGCAACGCTCGGTAAAACTCATCGCGCTCATGGCAAACAACAAGATGAATATTGTGTTGCTACGCGGCGACCACTCTTTGAATGAAGTGAAGGTAAGCAAACTAGAGGGGCTACACGACTTTCGCTTCGCACGCGAAGACGAGATTCGCGCCTTCTTCAACTGCCCGCCAGGCTTCCTCGGAGCAGTAGGCATTGAACGCAGCCAAGTGCGCGTGATTGCTGACCGTAGCGTGGCCACCATGAGTGACTTTGTGATGGGGGCGAACATTGCCAAATTTCACACCGCAGGTATCAACTGGGGACGCGACTTACCCGAGCCCGACCTGATTGCCGATGTGCGCAACGTCGTTGCTGGTGATACCTCTCCTGATGGCAAAGGCACCTTGGAAATTTGTCGTGGCATTGAAGTCGGCCACATTTTCCAACTACGCACCAAGTATTCAGAAGCGCTCAATGCCACTTTTTTAGATGAAACAGGCAAAGCTCAAGTGATGGAAATGGGCT
>JABFSI010000052.1 GCA_013140695.1 Sideroxydans sp.
TGCGTGCGCAAGAGATGGGCGTGGAGGAGATGGGCTACGTGTTGCCCTACACCCTGCTGCATGGAGCAGTGCAAAAGGGTTTGGCGAACAGCGATGTAAAGTGTACTTATGGTGCACGGGTGAGCGAGTTGCGTCATACCCATGATGCGGCCGTCATCGAGTATCAGCATCAAGGCCAATCGCACACGCTCACGGCGCGCCTCGCCGTGGCGGCGGATGGTGGCAAGGTGCTGGAAGTTGCCCACCCGCCGCAAATCACTGACTACGGGCAGAGTGGTGTCATCGCCCATGTCCTCACCGCACAAGCAAGCACGGGTAAAGCTTTTGAACATTTCACGCCGCAAGGGCCAATGGCGTTACTGCCTTATTTAGATGGCTATGAACTGGTGTTGACCGCTACACATGATGCTGCACAAGACATGCTGACTTGGGATGATGCTCAATTTTTGGCGTATCTACACAATCACTTCGGCAATCGTGTTGGCGATTTTTTGAGCATCGGCAAACGCAGTTGCTATCCCCTACGTTTGAAGCGAGCGCCCGATATCACTTTCTCGCACACTGCCCTCATCGGCAATGCCGCGCAGACCTTACATCCGGTGGCGGGACAGGGCTTCAATATGGGCATTCGAGACGCGTGGGAATTGGCGCAAGTTATTCTGGATAGTGCGCCCGAAAATATCGGTTCAGCGGCGATGTGTGCTGCCTATCGTCAATCACGCCGGCTTGATCGCAATGCAGGCATTCGCTTTACCGATGGACTAGTGCGGCTATTTTCTAATGATGCCCCCTTGCTTGGACGCTTACGTTCGGCGGCGCTCACGGTGTTGGATACGCTGCCGTTGGCGAGAAAGTTTGTGGCGAAGCGCATGATGTTCGGGGCGAACGGGTAGTTAAAGAAAATCTCTGATTAAGTTGTCATTCCCGCTTTGCGAGCATCCGCTACGCGGCTTGCCTGCTTACCCCTCTGCGCGGGAATGACAGATTGGACTTAATCAGACCTTCCCTGCCGCAAGCTGTCAAGCAGTGTCGCCAGCGTGGGATAACGTAAGCGCACGTTCAATTCTTGTTGCATTCTGTGGTTAGTCAGGCGACGGGATTCATTCATAAATGACCACATCATGGGCGATACGCTGCGTTGCACCTCGGCACGTAAAAGTCGCGGTGGGCGCGGCAGTGCAAAGGCATCCGCCACAGCATCAAAATAATCTCCCATCTTCATTTCATCCTCATCCACTGCGTGATACACCCGATTCGTCTGCCCATAACGCAAGGCGGCAAGCACAATGCGTGCTAAATCGTCTGCATGAATGTGGTTGCTGTAGCTGTCCTCATGGGAAACGATGGCAGGTGCATTGGCGCGAATGCGTTCTAGTGGCAGGCGCTCTGCAGCGTAGATGCCAGGCACGCGCAATAGACTGGCACGCACGCCATTGCGCATCGCCCATCGGCGAATCTGCTGCTCTGCATCAATGCGTAATTTTGCACGGGGTGTGTGCGCATTGAGACGATGCGTCTCGCTCACCAGTGCACCTTGGCAATCGCCATACACACCGCTGGTGCTGATGTAGATGAGTCGCTTGGGCGGTGTGCCGCGAGTGAGTGCAGCTAGCAAATGGCGTGTGCGTACATCAGTGTGTGCTTGTGCCACAGGCGGTGCGAAATGCAGCACTACCTGTGCAATGCTCGTGAGTCGAGCGAGGCTGTCAGGTTTATCCAAATCACCCTCAATTGGCATGACGCCCAATGCACGTAGGCGTTCAAATTTTGCGGGATCGCGCACTAGTGCGAACACGCGATAGCGTTGCTGTAGCAATGGAATGACGCGCAATGCGATGTCACCACAGCCAATAATGAGTAAGCGATTCATGCCGTGATTATGCGATAAAATCGCGCCCTCCATAAATTGAGATGTCCGCCATGAGCTTTAAGACCACTATTCAGCCGAGCAATCACAGTTTCCCTATCGAAGCCGACGAGACGATTCTTGAAGCCGCTTTGGAACACGGCTATGTGATGCCATATAGCTGCCGTAACGGCGCATGCGGTGCGTGCAAAGGCAAGATATTGGAAGGCACAGTGGATTACGGCGATGCGCAAGCGTACACCCTGTCGGATTCGGACAAGGCGGCGGGGCTGGCCCTATTTTGCTGTGCCAAGCCATTGAGTGATGTGGTTATCGAAAGCCATGAAGTGACGCGCGCACAAGACATCCCCGTCAAAATGTTGCCCTGCCGTGTGGAGTCCATGCACAAGGTGGCAGACGATGTGATGGTCATTTTTCTCAAGTTACCCGCTAATGAGCGCCTGCAATTTTTGGCAGGGCAATACATCGACATTTTGCAAAAAGATGACAAGCCACGCAGCTTCTCCCTTGCTAATGCACCGCACGACGACGGCCTGTTAGAGTTACACGTTCGCAACATCGCGGGCGGCACGTTCACGCATCACGTGTTCAACGTAATGAAAGCACGTGACATCCTGCGTATCAAAGGCCCGCTGGGGACCTTCTTCCTGCGCGAAGATTCCGATAAGCCCATCGTGTTCGTCGCCAGCGGTACTGGCTTCGCACCCGTCAAGGCCATCATCGAACATGCCATTAAAATTGGCTTTAAGCGTGAGATGCATTTTTACTGGGGTGTGCGCAAAGCGGCTGACCTGTACATGCTGGAAAAAATTAAGGGATGGGAAACTGAGCACAACATTAAGTTCACGCCCGTCGTGTCGGATGAAAGCTGGAGTGGACGTAGCGGCTTTGTGCATCAAGCCGTGCTCGAAGATTTTAGTGACCTATCTAACTATGCCGTGTACGCCTGCGGCGCACCCGTAGTGGTGGAAGCAGCGCATCGTGATTTCACCACGCAACGCGGCCTGCCGCATGAAGCGTTTTATTCTGATGCGTTCACGTTTGTGCCTAAAGACGCAGCTACAAAATAAAACACCCCATCGCAATGAAGGGGTGTGGCGGGTAGCGCGTTAGGGAAAAGGGCGGTCTTTTAGCGTGTTGTAACTTCTGTCCACCAATCAGGGAACGCCGCCACCACTTCGCCTGATTGATAAAGCGCGTTGGCCTTGTTCAAGGCATCTAATCCGGGCGCAGTTTTGAATACAAAAATGTTGTTACCCCCATTCAACTTTTTCACCACTTCCAATTGATGGGCTGCAATCCACTGATTAACGGCCGCCGCATCCCATGTGGGGTTGAGATACACAATCATATTGCCCGGCAAGGCGCGCATTTGGGCGCTACTGGAACTGCCATCATGAAATACAGGCGAGTACTGCCCAGTGGGATTGCTCACTGTTAATGCTTTGGTCACGATGCCTGTAGGTTGTTGCACTTGCCAAATACGCAGGCCATTTGGCGCGTGTTCAGCGCCTGACATTTTTGCTTGAGCATCGGCTTTTGATAAAGCTTTAGCACTTTGCGGCGTGGCGTTAAATTCCGCGAGGGCGTGTGGATTGACCCACACTGTTTGCGCAAGGGGCCCGTCATACCAAACATAGCTTTGCGTGAAAGGTGCGCCCGCGCGCGCATTGCTCACGGCCGACGATTTAACCAACGGGGTAGCACTGCATGCGCTCAACGATACGGCACTGCTACAAATTAAAATCAGCGTGCTGGCAAATTTTTTTGACGGATGCATATCAAACTCTCCTAATAAAAAAGTGTGGATAAGGTTTAGTGACCGTAGAACTTGAGTTGCCACGAATTGAAGGTGCCCGCTGCGCCAACCAGACCGTCTTTGACAGTCATTGTCCATGTGCCATTGGCGGCCTCGCCTAAATGCGCCGCACTGCCAAATGTCCATGCGCTTAAGTTGGTGCTACATGCGCCAGCTTGACCGCCGCATAAATGGGGGAGGGTGAGTTGGCTGACCGCGCCGCTGGGGCTAGTTAACGTAATATCTAAATCGCCGGGGTAAGCATGGGTGGCGGAGAAATTAATCTCCACCCATTCAATGCTGGATACAGGGCTAGCCGTAACGGTGAGGGTGTCGCTGATGCCTGCATTACCCGGAGGAGTGGGATTGGCAGTTGTGGGTATGACGTAGTCAGGAATGGTATTGCTTGCTGGAACAACACGTAGTGCTGTGGTGTCAGTCAGTTGTGCGCCAACGTTCACCCATGTTTTTGCCGCCGTGACAGCGGCGCCTGCATCGACCACACCAAATCCATATTTATGATTGAAATAGTAACGTGGTGTGGTGGCAGAGCTGACGCCCGTGCCATTGAGAAACCATCCCGTATTGGTGGCAGGGCAGGGAACGCCTGCGGCAGGAACACTGGAACAGGTGCCGAAGTCATTCGCTCGTGCAGTTTGCGCCAAAATGATACGCACATCGCGCCAGCCTAAATTGGGATTCGCGGCCAGCATCAGCGCCACGACGCCTGAAACCATAGGGGTGGCGGAGGAAGTACCGTTCATGCACTGGGTATAATTTCGATTGGCGTAGTCATTAAGGGTGTTGGTCTGATTGAGTCCCACGCCGCCGGTGCGATCGACAGAAGTAATGGCGTGTGTGGCGCAAGACTCTCCCCCTGGTGCAGCCACCCATAGGTTAGCGCCAGATTCTGAATAGGAGGATTGCACGCCTAGGTGATTCACTGCACCAACGGCCATCACGCCGCGATAATTGGCTCGACCATCGTAGTTGGAATTGTCCATGAGGAATGTCGGGTACTTGGGGTCTTTGACTGCTCCGCCATTGCCTGCTGCCCAAACATAAACCGTGCCTTTACCCATGCGTCCCGTGTTGAGTCCCGTATCGATGGCGTTGCGCCACGAAAAGCGGCTGGGTGTAAATTCGCCCGTATCATCAGTTGCGCCCCAGCTATTGCTGGAAATACTCACACTGCTGGCGTTCAGTGTCATGGCATCAATTTCATTTGCACTGGTTGAGTTTTGCAGGAAGTTGTAGCCGACTAACGTAGCGCGAGGCGCAACGCCTGCCCCACCTAATCCATTCAAATCACGCGCAGCCACAATGCCTGCCACTGCTGTGCCATGTCCTGCGGTAAGGTCGGCCGGATCGTTAGTGGGGTCGCTACCGCCCGTGACGAAATCATGGCTTTGCCCAGTGGGGGCGAGGTTGCTGGCTAAATCTTCGTGCGCTATTTCAAGGCCATCGTCCACGATGGCAATCCGCACGCCAGCACCTTTGGTGATTCCCCAAGCAGGCGTTACGTTGATGTCTTCATTAGCCTTGGCGACGGTGCCCGTTGAGCTCACTTGACTGGCGTTGAGTAGATGCCATTGTTTAGCCAACAAAGGATCGGTCGCTGCTATCGCCGCAAGGGGGGTCGCGCTAACTTCGGCGGAAATCGTACTTTCACCATTCGGCCCCACTGCGGTGACCACGTAGTAATAAGCGGTGCCATTGTTTAAGCCAGTGTGCGCTTGCGGTGTGGAAGTCACGGCAAGTTTGTTGCCCGTTGTCTTGTTCACGCCTGTGCCAGTCGCCCAATAAATGTTGTACGCCGTGGCGCCGGCCACGGCATTGCCATCAATGAGGATGTAGCCATCCTTCGCGGTTGCTGTCACGCCAGTCGGTGTGGCAGTCGTGGGAACAACAGGCGCGGAAGAATCGCCTCCGCCCCCGCCGCATCCGAATAAGGCAAGGCTTAATAAGGCAATGAGCGTAATGCGTATTGGCATAAAAAGTAACTTTCTAAAGTTGGACGATGTAAAGGGCGCGAATTTTTTGAAATTGTATCAGGGAGATTTTTAAGTCTGATTAACCAGCTGTGCCGCGAGTTGATAAAAGCGCGCAGCATCTTCGGTGTTGTGCACTTTTTCGGCTAGCTGGGCACGCGCCAAATAAGCATCACGGGTGGCTTGTACGCTGATGCTGGCATCTAAATAGTTTTGTGCTTTGCCCCATAACTCTTGATGCAGGCATAGTTTGCCTAGTGTGAGTAGCAAATTGGCATCGTCGTGATGCACAGGTAGCCAGCGTTCAGCTTGGTCAATTTGTGCGACGACACTGCCTTGCAAGCAGTCGCCAAAGAGGGTGACCAGTTCGCTATTCCATTCGCGATTCAAACTTTCCGTCAGTAAATGACGAGCCACTGCGCCTTCGCCTAATTGCATGTAAGCGCGTGCAGCTTGCGCGGCGATTTTGTAATTTGCTTTGAAGGAGGCAGGCATTTCTTTTAATACACCGCGCAACAAGGCGCTGTCATGTGCGGCAGATTTTATTTTTTCTAGCCAAGCTTGTTGGCGCATTTGCGTGGCGAGGGTGGCGTTAATTGCGTTGCGTTTTTCGAGTTGATGGGTGACGTCCAATACCGCATCCCAGTTGCGCGATTGTTGTTGCGCTTTGAGTTCAAGGCCGAGTGCGCCTATGTGCTTGCGGATGCCTGTGTCGTTCAAGGTTTTGAGCGAACTCAAGGCAGATTGCGGTTGTTTTTGGTCCAGTTGGAATTCGGCTTTTGCCATTAAGCGCATGGTTTGTTCGCCCACGGTTTTGCCTTGTGCATCGGCCAAATACGTATCGCGGCGCTCGAATTCGCGGAGCTCGTTGGCAGCACGCGCGGCGATGATGGAGTTAATGCCCGAGGTGTCGCCCGATTCCATGGCCTGCACGGCGGCTTTTTCGGCGGCGGCGTAGCGGCCTTCAAAAAATGCGGTGAGCGCTTCCAACATTGAAGCACGGCCTTTGCTTTGCGCACGTTCGGCGCGAAAGTGGCGCACGTGTTGCGGTAGTTGAAAGGTTGTGGTGACGAGGCGAATTAAAAAGTAACTCGCGACAAAGGCAGCCAGCAAGGCGAACACAAATAACACCAGTGACATTTCAACCCGATACGGCGGATACACCAGCAACACATAACCCGCTTGATGTGACAGCAGCGTGACGGCAACAGCGGTGGCGAATAAGGCTAGTGTCCAGAATAGAAATTTCATGGCGCTGCCTTGTCATAACGAGCGCCGTGCTTGCGAGCTAAGGCAAGACTGGCGCTGATGTCAGGCATTTCCAGTGCGATACGCAAAGCGCTTAATTTTTGCAGGCTAGCGGTGGCTTGGAGAGTGGCTTGTGCGGAGTTGTCGAAGTAGCGTTTGAGCCATTGCTGTGACGCTTTCAATTCGCGCTTGAAACTGACTTCATCGCGCGAGAGCAAAGCAAGTCGAGCGGATAACAATCGCAATTTCAAATTTTCGCGCAAGAAGAAAGTTTGGCTCGGGGCAAGCAAAGGAATTTCATCGAGCTGTGTATTTTCGATTCGCACCAAGCTGCGCACTTCTTGCCACAGCTCACGCCAAAAACGCTGCCAAGCATTGCCACTCGGTGCGGCTTCTACGGGTGCCACTTTATCCGTCGAGTGGGCATGCACATCCTGCGCCAAGGGCAAGCTGTCGGCATTCACAATGAGTTGGTCGAGCTGCTGGTTGATGGCGGGAACATCAATGTCGGGCAGGGCGCGCAGGCGTTCAATATCTTGCCGAATGCGCGTTTTCAAATCGCCGAATCCCGCTTGATTTAAGCGTTGCAAGCGATCTTCAGCGTGTTGCAAAGCAATGAGGGAGGCTTTGACATTGGCGGATAGTTGCAATTGCTGCCCTGCGATTAACAGCATTTGCTCCACATCTGCCAGCGCGGTTTGATCGTGGCTGCTCGACATGGCTTGGTACAAGGCTTCAAGTGCCGCACGTTGATTTTGTGTTTCGCCAAATTTGCTTTCTAACACGCTCAACTTGCCGCCGAGTTCACGCACTAATTCTTGATTCTGGGTGACCAGTGCTTGGTTGGCTTTGTTATTGCCTTCTACTTCGGCGAGGCGGCGCGCCACTTCTTGTTGAACTTGATTGAGCTCCCCATGTGCCGCTACCCACTGCCAAACAAACACAATCACCAACGCCGCTAAGGTGAGTTGAGTCAGGCTCATGCGTGAGATGAGATTGCCCAGTGGATTGCCTTGAGGTTTGGCGGTGGCCGCGGGAGGTGTTTCAGATGTGGCGGCGGGCAGGGTGGTTTCGCTCATGGTGTTAATTCCTTGCAGTGGGCGACCATGCTACCAAAGCCGCGAGTAATCCGTCATCTCCTGATGCGGTGGTAAATATATTTTGCCAACCTTGTTCATGTGCCAAGGTGGCGATGCGCGGGTGCGGGACGAACAATGGGAGCGAGGACAGGATTGATTTGTCTGAATTGTCGAGCATCTGCCACAAGTGAGTAAGCGCTTCGCTGCTGGTTACCGTGAGCGCATCGGGTTGAGCAGCATATAAGGCGGCGAGGTCTAATTCTGGTTTGCTACGTTGGTAGCAGGTGATGTATTCGATTTGTGCGCCGCGTGCTTTAAGGGTGTCTCCCAACAATTCACGTCCACCATCGCCCCGCAAAATGACGATGTGTTGTCCTATTACATGAGTTAATTCGGGCAAAGCGAGTAGGGATTCGCTGTCGAAGCGTTCGATCGGAGCAATGACGTGCGAGATGCCCGAGTCGCGCAAAGCTTGCGCGCTACTTTGTCCAACGCTGGCTACTTTGACTGAAGGGGGAATCTTTCCAAGTGCGGCCATCCCATATTTGACTGCGTTGGGGCTGATGAATATCAGGAGATCGTAGCTGGCTACTCGTTGAGCAAAGGCATGCAATGCCACTTGGTCGTGTGCAGAGGTGATGTCTAACAAAGGAAACAGCAGGGCATTGCCGCCCTGCTGTTGGATGCGCTGCGCGAGTTCAAGTGCTTGCTCGCGCGGGCGCGTGATGACGATGTTGAGGCCAGATAGGGGTGCGGCCATGGGGCGTGTTAGGCGTTTAATGCCGCGAGAATCTCTCCCGCTCCCTGCTTCAATAAGTCTTGAGCGACTAGGTTGCCCAATGCTTCGGGTTGCGCGATGTCGCCGATGTGTTCTGCACGTAACAAGCGTGAGCCATCTGGTGTGGCGACAAAACCGCGCATGCGCAGTTTTCCATTTTGCACTTCTGCGAAGCCTCCCAATGGAACGGAGCAACTGCCCGCCAAAGCGCGGCTCATAGCACGTTCTGCAAAGACGCAAGCAGCGGTGTCGGCGTGATGTAAGGCAGCAAGAACTGCTTTCAAGTCGGGGCGGTCGGCACGAGTTTCGATGCCCAATGCACCTTGCCCAACCGCAGGTAAGCTGTCTTCGCTAGAGATGACAGCGCGGATGCGGTTGCCCAATCCCAAGCGTTTCAGCCCCGCCGCAGCCAAGATGATGGCGGCGTATTGGCCTTCATCTAATTTGCGCAAACGCGTCTGTACGTTGCCTCGCAGCGGTTGGATGTCTAGTTGTGGGAAGCGCGCGCGTAACTGACTTTCACGACGCAGGCTGGAAGTGCCGACTACGCTACCAGGGGGTAATGCGGCTAGGCTGTCGAAGTTATTTGAAACGAAGGCATCGCGTGGATCTTCGCGTTCGCCGATGCAGGCCAGCGTAAATCCGTCTGGCAAATTCATCGGAACGTCTTTGAGTGAGTGTACGGCGATGTCGGCACTACCGTTTTCCAGCGCGGTTTCCAACTCTTTAACGAACAATCCTTTGCCGCCAATTTTCGATAAAGTCACATTCAAAATCTGGTCACCTTGGGTGGTCATGCCCAAGATGCTGACGGAGGTTTGTGGGTATAATGCACGCAGTCTGTCGCGTATGTGTTCTGCTTGCCACATGGCCAACGCGCTTTCGCGTGAGGCGATCACCAAACGGGACGGCGGATTGAAAGTAACCTGACTCATCAGTTTTCCTAAGATTTTATTGAATGAAAAAGTGCGGCGCATTCTAGCAGGTGCGCCTTAATTTTGCTTTGCGCCCACGACGAAGTTGATAAACATGAATCTCATCTCAGCCCCCTCCGATATTTCCAGTAAAGACGCACCGTTGCGTGACGACATTCGCTTATTGGGTCGTATTTTGGGCGATACCTTGCGCGAACAAGAGGGCGAAGCCACTTACGAGTTGATTGAAAAAGTGCGCCGTACCGCCGTGCGTTTCCGCAAGACGCAGGACGAGCGCGATGGGGCTTTGCTGGAAGAAATGCTGGATGCGTTGAGCCCTGAAGAGACTTTGCTGGTGGTGCGCGCTTTTAGTTATTTCTCGCAACTTTCCAACATTGCCGAAGATTTGCATCATAACCGTCGCCGTCGCGCGCACTTGAAGGCCGGATCGCCGCCGCAAGAAGGTAGTGTGCAGTTGGTGTTAGACCATGTGCAGGAAAAAAATCTGGACATCTCCGATGTGCAGGCTTTCTTTGATAAAGCCTTGATCGCCCCCGTGTTGACTGCGCACCCGACCGAAGTACAGCGCAAGAGTATTTTGAATTGCCAGCTCATCATCTCTAGCTTGTTAGACGAGCGTGATCGCTTGGACATGACGCCAGAAGAGTTGGAAGACAACGAAGAAAAGTTGCATCGTTTTGTTCTGATTTTGTGGAGTACGCGCATGTTGCGTACATCGAAGTTGTCGGTACAGGATGAGGTGAAGAACGGACTATCCTTCTACGACTACACCTTCTTACGTGAGATTCCCCGTCTGTATGCCGGACTAGAAAAACAAATCGAATCACGTTTCGGTAAGCGTATCGAATTACCCCCTTTCTTGCGTGTGGGCAGTTGGATTGGTGGCGACCGAGACGGTAATCCATTCGTGACGCATGAGGTGATGTTGGATGCCGCACAGCGTCACTCTGGTACGGTGATGGATTACTACTTGGCCGAAACTAATCTGTTGAGTTCACGCCTGAGTTTGTCTGACCGTTTGGTTGATGTGAGCGATGAGCTAGAAAATTTTGCGGAGCAATCTCCTGATACAGAAGCCAGTCGTGCAGATGAGCCTTATCGCCGTGCATTGTTGGCGGTATATGCGCGCTTGGTGGCGACCACCGAGCATCTCGGTCACCACGTGCAGCATCTGCATCCGGTGAGCAAAGATGTCGCGCCGTACGCTAACGCTCAAGAATTCATCGCAGATCTCGACATCGTCATCCACTCCTTGGAGCACCACGGTGCGCTGTATTTGTCGCGGGGGCGCATGGCGTATCTACGCCGTGCAGCTGAAGTGTTCGGCTTTCACCTTGCACCGTTGGACATGCGTCAGCACAGTGCTATCCATGAACAAACCGTAGGTGAATTGCTGGTGAATGCGGGTGTGCCTGACTATTCTGCATTGGATGAGGCAGGACGTCGCAAAGCGCTGCTTGTGGCATTGCAAGCTGGTCAATTGCTCGCTGCTGATTTGGAAAAGTTTTCAGATGTGCCCAAGGGCGAACTGAAGTTGATGCATGCCGCTGCTGATATTCATAAACGTTTTGGTCGTGACGCACTGCCTAACTACATCATCTCCAAAACCGATGCTGTGAGCGACATGTTGGAAGTGGCGCTAATGGTGCAGCAAAGTGGCCTGCTCAATGGCAACAATTTACACATCAATATCATCCCCTTGTTTGAGACCATTGAAGATCTGCGCGGTTGCGGTCCCATCATGGATGAGCTGTTTTCCATCCCGTTCTATCGAGAGTTGCTGAAGAGTCGTAACAATACGCAAGAAGTGATGCTGGGCTACTCCGACAGCAACAAGGACGGCGGCTATCTCACCGCGAACTGGGAGTTGTACAAGGCTGAAGTTGTGCTGGTGAAGGTGTTTGAGAAGCATGGTATCGAGCTTCGTTTGTTCCACGGTCGGGGTGGCACGGTTGGTCGTGGTGGTGGCCCCAGTTATCAAGCGATTCTGGCTCAACCGCCCGGCAGTGTGAACGCGCAAATCCGCATCACCGAACAAGGTGAAGTGATTTCCAGCAAATACTCTGACCCAGAAATTGGTCGTCGCAATTTGGAAATTTTGGTGGCCGCCACGATGGAAGCAACCATGGTGCATCACCACGGTGATGATTCAACCATGCCAGAGTTCCATCGCATCATGGAAGGCATGAGCCGCGACGCGTTTGCGTCTTACCGAAAGCTGGTCTATGAGACACCAGGCTTCACGGATTACTTTTTCGCCGCCACACCGATTCGGGAGATCGCGGAACTCAACATCGGCAGTCGTCCTTCCGCGCGTCGTGCCACGCAGAACATCGAAGATCTACGTGCCATTCCTTGGGTGTTTAGCTGGAGCTTGAATCGCGCCATCCTGCCGGGTTGGTTCGGCTTTGGCAGTGCCGCGAAAAAATTCATCGAACGTGAGGGCGAAGCTGGACTGAAGCAATTGCAGGCGATGAATCTGAACTGGGCGTTCTTCCGTGGCCTATTGTCCAACATGGATATGGTGCTATCCAAGACAGACATGGGTATCGCTTCGCGTTACGCCGAGTTGGTGCCGGATGAAGCATTGCGCGCGCGCATCTTCGGCGCTATCGAGGCCGAATGGCAGACCACGGTGGATATGTTGTTTGCCATTACGGGCGTAACGCATTTGCTAGATGACAATCCTACGTTGGCACGCAGTTTGGCGACGCGTACGCCCTACATTGACCCGCTTAACCATTTGCAAGTGGCTCTGTTGTATCGCCATCGTGCGGGGGATAGTGATGAGAAGGTGAAACGCGCGATTCACCTCACCATCAACGGCATCGCAGCAGGCTTACGCAACAGTGGCTAGTTTTATGAAACACGGCACAATAAAAAACCCGCCGAAGCGGGTTTTTTATTGTGCGTAAAACAGGCTGCAACTTAACGGCGACGCGGTGGCGGTGGTGTTGAAGCACCACGCCCTTCTATGTGACGGAAGGTGATGCGTCCTTTAGTTAAGTCATAAGGAGAAAGCTCAAGGGTCACTTTGTCACCAGCGATGATGCGGATGTGATTCTTCTGCATTTTGCCAGCGCTGTAGGCGAGGATGGTGTGACCGTTTTCTAGAATTACGCGAAAGCGTGAGTCGGGAAGTACTTCGTCCACCACACCGTTCATCTCAAGCAATTCTTCTTTAGCCATGATTACTCCGCACGGATGTTCGAAGCTTGCTGACCTTTAGGGCCGGCAACGATGTCGAAGCTGACTTGTTGACCTTCAGTCAGGCTTTTGAAACCTGAATTTTGGATTGCGGAAAAGTGTGCGAACAAATCATCGCCGCCATTTGCTGGGGTGATGAAGCCGAAGCCTTTAGCGTCGTTGAACCATTTAACTGTACCTGTTGCCATGTTGAATCTCCTGAAAAAATAATAAAGGGATAACCCCCCGAAAAGGGCGATATTCAAGACGGCAAGAAGATGAAGGATGCTGCAATGTGCAGAGTTAAAACCAGACAACAACAACAGACTTGAGAATCGCGGCGCGCACTATGAACGGCATCCCGCGTAATAGCAACTATTTTTTGTCATGAGGGCGGCGGTACGGTCAATGTTCAGCGCTGGGCATTGTATTGCGATGAGTTAGAGGGATAAGGTCGTTCTATTTAATTTAGTGCATCAAAGGAGGGGGTTTCTTGAGTGGCAAGGGTTTTACTTCTGGGTGTACGAGGTTGATGTGCGTTTCAAATTCCGTGTTGCGTATCCATTCTGTGCAATGCGGGCAGCAAAAACGCAGGCTGGTTTGATTGCTTTCTGGTTTAGTGCCCCAAGTTCGTTTAGAGGTGGTCATATTGCTACTCCTTGCAAATTGCCAATGCGTAATGTCGTTTGGCAGGAGTCATTTTCACCTAATGGATGCGCCTGTATATAGACCTGATGGCCTATATACAGGGCTATATACACGATGAAAAACGGTCAGAGAGAAATGCGTGTGCCGAAATGTTGTTTGAATAAATCTGCTAATTCAGCACGAGTGAATTTGTGATTTTGTCCGCCTCGGTGGGCGATTTTGAGTGATCCCATGAGCGAAGCTAATCGACCTGTGGTTTCCCAATCCCAACCGTGTTGAATGCCGTGTAACAGTCCCGCGCGATACGCATCGCCGCAGCCTGTAGGGTCGACAATGGTGCTGGGTTTAGGGGTGGGGATAGCAATCTCTTTGTCCGCCGCATAAATGAGTGAGCCATCCGCACCCAGCGTAACAATCAACGCTTTGACGCGCTGCGCAATTTCTTTGAGGGTTTTACCTGTTTTGTCTTGCAGCAGTTTTGCTTCGTAGTCATTCACCGTGACGTAAGTGGCCTGCTCGATAAACGCGAGAAGTTCGTTGCCAGAAAACATCGGTATGCCTTGTCCTGGATCAAATACGAAAGGGATGCCTGCTGCAACGAATTCTTGGGCATGGCTCATCATGCCGTCGCGACCATCGGGCGAGATGATGCCCAGGGTTACTTCGGATGCGTCTCGTACGTGATTGAGCTGCGAATGCCCCATTGCCCCGGGGTGAAAGGCGGTGATTTGGTTGTCGTCAAGGTCGGTGGTGATGAAGGCTTGTCCGGTAAAGCTGTCGGCTACGTAGCGGATGTGGGTTTGTTGCAGACCAAGTTTGTCCAGACGCGACGCATAAGGGGCAAAGTCATCGCCCACGGTTGCCATGATGAGCGGATGCCCGCCCAGCATTTGCAAGCTATAAGCAATGTTGCCTGCGCAGCCGCCGTATTCGCGACGCATCTCGGGCACAAGGAAAGCCACATTCAGAATATGAATCTGCTCGGGCAGGATGTGGTTTTTGAATTGATCTTTGAACACCATGATGGTGTCGTAAGCCATTGAGCCGCAGATGAGAGTCTTCATTTTTTATTCGGTAAGTAGGTGGCAGGTGCGGATTATAAAGGGGCAGGTCTATCCCTTATCCATATCCTGAATGAAGAGCTCGATGAGCATGGTTAGCGCACCCGGTGTTTGAAGGAAGCGGAAGCCCGCACGCTTCGCCGTGGTGCCATCAGGAAGGAGGATTGTGCTGATATGACGCAACTCTAGGTCCGCTGTGAGCGCCTCCCCCTTGGGAGTGATGATGCGGCAGTCTTTTAATATGGCCCCTTGTTCGAGATTGATGTCGAGTCCGTAGATAAGCATACCTAGGCCGTCGTGGCTCACATCGGTGACATAAGATTCGAAGGGCATGAAGCCTGCGGCATCTGCGATACACCGTAGAGAGGGGGCTTCAGCGGAGGGGAAGCGCGCGTGTTCGCGGCGATTGTGTAGTAGGAGCGATTTCGGCAAGTTGAAATGGATGACAGGTTGTCCATCAATCTGCGTCTCTTCGGGGGATGTCCCTTCGAATGTATAGAGCAGACCTTGTGAATCAGATGCGGTGAATTCCACTGCATCTGGGAAGGCTAGTAGTGCGCTGTTGGCGTCCTTATTAGTCGAGAAACTAGTGGTGAAACGCGCATGCGGCAGATCGAGGGCGAGCATAAATGCCTTGAAAGAAAAGTGCGCTCCAACCTCGGCGCTGATATGGCAGTGCTCATGCGCCAACATCTGCAAGATGCGGCATATCTCGATGTGAGAATGGAACAATAGGTTGTCAGGCCGGGCTTTCTTGGCGTCGGTTGGCGTACTCATGTTCTACTTAAGCGAACAACACCATGCCCCACACGAACAACATATTGCCCATGCTCAATAGGACGGCCGCGCCCGCGATGTCTTTGGCACGCTTGGCGAAGGGATGTTGATCGAGCGAGGTGTGATCTACCGCAGCTTCAATGGAGGAATTGACCAGCTCTAGGATGAGTACCAACAAGGTGCTGGCGACCATCAGTATTTTGCCCACTGTGCTGACATTGCACAGTAGAGCGAATGGGATGGCGATGGCGGCGACGAAGAGCTCTTGGCGGAAAGCATCTTCATATTTCCATGCCTCACGAAAACCGTTTAGCGCAGCTTTCAGCGCACGAAAAACGTGCAATGGACCAGGCTTAAATTTATTCGGACTCTCCATCGCGCCGTTCTTAAAATCAGCCTAAAGTAGCCAATGCCGCATCGTAGTTCGGCTCGTGCTTGATGTCGTCCACCAACTCGGCGTGGATGATCTGATCCTTTTCGTCCAGCACCAACACAGCACGCGCCGTCACGCCAGACAAAGCGGTGTCAGCGATCTTTACGCCGTAGTTGCGCATGAAGTCACGACCGCGCATCAGCGACAGAGTGATGACGTTTTCTAGCCCCTCGGCGACGCAGAAGCGACTCATGGCGAAAGGCAGATCGGCAGAGATCACCAGCACCACGGTATTGTTCAATTTACTCGCTGCTTCGTTGAACTTGCGTGTGGAGGTGGCGCAAACAGCAGTATCCAAGCTCGGCACGATGTTCAGTACCTTACGCTTGCCCGCGAACGATTGCAGCGCGACATCCTTTAGATCTTTATCTACCAGCGTGAATGCTGGGGCGACTTGGCCGACTTCTGGGAATTTGCCGAACAGCGTGACGGCTGCGCCGCCCAAAGTCGTGCCGGTTTTGTTTGCGATGTCTTTTGCCATGGTGATGCTCCTTTTACTTGCGTCATTCCCGCGCAGGCGGGAATCCAGCGGGGTTGTTCATAATGCTTTTGGTTTTGTCCTCGCTGCGCGAGGATTGAATGATCGAACTGGATTCTCGCTTTCGCGGGAATGACGGCTCAAAGTTAAATGTAGCTCGATACGGGTGGACAAGAACAAATCAGATTCTTGTCGCCATACACATTATCCACCCTCGCCACGGCAGGCCAGAACTTATTCTCGCGAACGTAGGGTAATGGGAAAGCCGCTTGTTCGCGTGAATACGGTTTTTTCCACTCGTTGGCGCAGACCGATTTCGCCGTGTGCGGTGCGTGCTTGAGGATGTTGTCCTTCTTGTCGACGCGGCCAGAGATGACTTCTTCGATCTCCTTGCGGATGGCGATCATCGCATCGCAGAAACGGTCGAGTTCAGCTTTTGATTCGCTCTCGGTCGGTTCCACCATCAGTGTGTCCACTACGGGGAAAGAGGTGGTCGGTGCGTGGAAGCCGTAGTCCATCAGGCGTTTCGCGATGTCGGACACTTCGACGCCGTCTTTCTTCCACTCGCGGCAATCTAATATCATCTCGTGCGCGCAACGACTGTTGCTGCCGCTGTACAAGGTGGCGTAACTGTCCTTCAACGATTCTTTGATGTAGTTCGCATTCAAGATCGCCATCTTGGTCGCTTCGGTCAGTCCTTTGCCGCCCATCATCTTGATGTAGCCGTAAGAAATGAGCAGGATGAGTGCGCTACCGTAAGGCGCAGCGGATACCGCATGGATACCTTGCGCGCCGCCGACTTTCACTACAGGGTGAGAGGGCAAGAACGGCGTGAGGTGTACCGCGACTCCAATCGGGCCTGCACCCGGTCCGCCACCTCCGTGGGGGATGGCGAAGGTCTTGTGCAGATTCAAGTGACACACATCCGCGCCGATGTTGCCGGGGCTGGTGAGTCCGACCTGCGCGTTCATGTTGGCGCCGTCCATGTAAACCTGACCACCGTTGGCATGGATGATCGCGGTGATGTCTTTGATACTCTCCTCGTACACGCCGTGCGTGCTGGGGTAGGTCACCATCAGGCACGACAGGTCGGCCTTATGTTCTTCGGCTTTCGCGCGCAGATCGTCCACATCGATGTTGCCCTTGGCATCGCACTTCACCACCACGATATGCATGCCGCACATCGCCGCACTCGCGGGATTGGTGCCGTGCGCGGAGGAGGGGATGAGCACCACGTTGCGTTGGCCTTCGCCGCGCGAACGGTGATAAGCCTGAATCACCAGCAGGCCGGCATATTCGCCGGACGCACCGCTGTTGGGCTGGAAGCTCATCTGTGCGAAGCCGGTGATCTCGGATAGCGCGGCATCCAGTCCCGCGATGAGCGCTTGGTAACCTTCGGCCTGCTCCATCGGCACGAAGGGATGTAGGTTGGCGAACTCAGGCCAAGTCAGCCCTAACATCTCCGAGGCGGCATTCAGCTTCATGGTGCAAGAGCCGAGCGAGATCATCGAGTGGGTGAGCGACAGGTCTTTGTTTTCCAGTCGCTTGATGTAACGCATCATCTCCGTCTCAGAGTGATAGGTGTTGAACACCGGATGGCTCAGGATGGCGGATTGACGCGGCTTCACGAGCAGCGATTGTGCGGCGACCTGCGCGGTAGTGAGGACTGGTGCAGTCTTGCCCGCAGCTTGCGCGAACACCGCGAGGATGGCGTTGAGATCGTCCATGGAAGTGGTCTGGTCCAGCGCGATGCCGATGCCTTCGGTGCTGTAGCGGAAGTTGATGCGCGCGGCTTCGGCCAGCGCATGGATCTTCACGTTGTCGGTCTGCGTCAGTTTCACCGTGTCGAAGAAGGTGTCGTAAGCGACCTTGTAGCCAAGCTTCTTCAACTCGCTTGCAATCAAGGCGGCGGAGCGGTGCACCTGCGTCGCGATACCGCGCAAGCCTTCCGCGCCGTGATACACCGCGTACATCGAAGCCATGATGGCGAGCAATGCTTGCGCGGTACAGATGTTGGAAGTGGCTTTCTCGCGGCGGATGTGTTGCTCGCGTGTCTGCAACGCCATGCGTAGCGCGGGGTTGCCGTCGGCATCCACAGACACGCCGATGATGCGACCGGGCATCGAACGTTTGTGTGCATCGCGGCAGGCGAAGAACGCGGCGTGTGGGCCACCATAACCCATCGGTACGCCGAAGCGTTGAGTCGAGCCCAGCACTACGTCCGCGCCCCATTCACCCGGCGGCGTGAGCAACACCAGACTCAAGATGTCGGCAGCGACGGCGATGGTCATGCCATTCGCTTTGGCGCGCTGCACGAAATCGGCGTAGTCATGCACCACGCCGTTGGCGGCAGGGTATTGCAGCAGTGCGCCGTACAACTTGTCGTTCAGGGTGACGGTCTTGAAATCGCCGATGACCAATTCGATGCCCAGCGGCTTGGCGCGTGTCTTCAACAACTCGATGGTCTGTGGAAAACATTCGTGCGATACGAAGAAGCTGTTCTTGCCAGCCGCCACGTCATCGCGCGAACGCAAGCCGTGCAACATGGTCATCGCTTCCGCTGCGGCAGTCGCTTCATCCAACAAAGAGGCGTTGGCGATCTCCATACCCGTGAGGTCGCACACCATGGTTTGGAAATTCAACAACGCTTCCAAACGGCCTTGTGCGATCTCGGCCTGATACGGCGTGTAAGCGGTGTACCAACCCGGATTCTCCAACACGTTGCGCTGGATGACTGGCGGCACGATGGTGTCGTAGTAACCCAACCCGATGTAACTCTTGAACAACTTGTTCTTCGCCGCGATGTCGCGCAGATGCTGCAAGAAAGCGTACTCACTCATGCCATCTGGCAGGCTCAGTGGTTTCTGCAAACGGATGGCGGCAGGCACGGTCTGGTCGATCAGCGCATCCAGTGAAGGTGCGTTGATCTTCTTCAGCATGGCCTGCACGTCTTGTGAGTTCGAGCCGTTGTGGCGATTAACGAATTGGTCGGTATTGTTCATGGTCTGGCTCGGGGGTGAATATTTAGAAAGTCAAAAGCAATTTAGCCACAGAGGCCACAGAGCACACCGAGAAAAGCCTAGGCGGAAATCTCTGTGAACTCTGTGTTCTCTGTGGCTATTTTTTGGTATTAGTGTGCTTCGCTATCGACGACGGCCTGATATCCGGCGGCATCCAGCAGTGCAGCTACATCGGCTGCATTGTCCGGCTTCATCTTGAATATCCAAGCGCCATAAGGGTCGCTGTTGATGTTCTCTGGAGAGCCGTCTAGGTCGCCATTCGCTGCGATGACTTCGCCAGAGACAGGAGCGTAAACATCCGCAGCAGCCTTTACGGATTCAACGACGGCGCACTCTTCCTTGGCTTTTAACTTACGGCCGACGGATGGTGCTTCAACGAACGCCATGTCGCCCAACAACTCTTG